>JAEUJP010000716.1 GCA_016793725.1 Myxococcaceae bacterium
GGCCGAGCCCGAAGCCCCCGACGAGCCCGTCGAGGCGCTCGCCCCGAAGAAGCGCAAGGCGAAGAAGGCGGCCGACCCCGATGAAGACGCGCCGGCGAAGCTCTTGTCGATCGCGCCGATCGCCGGCCCTCTCTCGACGCCGCTGAAAGAGGTCGGCCTGCGGCTCAACCCGCGGCTCATCGGCGCGCTCAACAAGAAGGGCATTCGGCGGGCCGGCGACATCTTGTTCCTCTTGCCGCGCGTCTACGAAGACCGCCGGCGCATGAAGAAGATCATTCAGCTCGTCGCGGGCGAGCGCGGCACGATCGTGGCCGAGGTGCGCGAGGCGAAAGAGAACTTCGGCAAGGGGCGCAAGACGTTCAAGGCCGTGCTGGGTGACGGCACCGGCACCATCTCGGTGACGTACTTTCAGACCGGGCCGTGGCTGAAGGCGCGCTTCCCCGTCGGCAAGCGGCTGATCGTCTCGGGCGAGGTGCGCAACTGGCACGGCGGGTGGGAAATCGCCCACCCCGAGGTCGAGCCCGCCATCGACGTCGAGTCGTCGTCGGTGCACTTCAACCGCATCGTGCCGGTGTACCCGGGCTTCGAGCGCTTCGAGCAGCGCGGCGTGCGCGAGCTCGCGTTTCGCATCGCCGAGCGCTTTTCGGCCACGCTCGAAGATGCCCTGCCCGAAGCGCTGCGCGAGCGCATGGGCCTGCTCACGCTGCCCGACGCGATTCGCCGCATTCACTTTCCCCCCGACGACGATGATCTGAAGAAGCTCGACGCACACCAGTCGCCGGCGCACCGCCGCCTCGCGTTCGACGAGCTGTTCTTCTTGCAGCTCGGCATGGCGCTGAAGCGGCAGGGCGTGAAGGTTCAGGCGGGCATCGCGTTCGACGCGACCGAGCCGCGCATCGAGAAGGCGAAGGCGCTGCTGCCGTTTCAGCTCACCGGCGCCCAGTCGCGCGTCGTGGGGCAGGTGGCGCGCGACATGTCGCGCCCCGAGCCGATGAACCGGCTGGTGCAGGGCGACGTCGGCAGCGGCAAGACGGCGGTCGCGGTGGTGGCGGCGGCGCTGGCGCTCCAAGACGGCTACCAGGTGGCGGTGATGGCGCCGACCGAAATTCTGGCCGAGCAGCACCTGAAGACGTTCTCGCGGCTGCTCGAGCCGCTCGGCGCGCGCGTCGCGCTGATCACCGGCGGCGGCGCGGCGAAAGAGCGGCGCGAGCAGCGCGCGGCGCTGCGCGAGGGTTACCTGCACGCGGCCGTGGGCACCCACGCGCTGATCGAAGACAGCGTCGAGTTCGCCCGGCTGGGCCTCGTCGTGATCGACGAGCAGCACCGCTTCGGAGTGATTCAGCGGCACGCGCTGATGGACAAGGGCGTTCGCCCCGACGTGCTGGTGATGACGGCGACGCCCATACCGCGCACGCTCGCGATGACGCTGTACGGCGACCTCGACGTGTCGATCATCGACGAGCTGCCGCCTGGGCGAACGCCGATTCTGACGCGCGTGTTCGTCGAGAAGGCGCGCCCGACCGCGTACGAGCAGGTTCAGGCCGAGCTCGACAAGGGCCACCAGGCGTACGTCGTGTACCCGCTCGTCGAAGAGAGCGAGAAGGTCGATCTCGCCGATGCGACGAAGGGTGCGGCCGAGCTCGCCAAGATCTTCCCCAGCGCGAAGGTGGGGCTGCTGCACGGGCGCATGAAGAACGCCGAGAAGGAAGAGGTGATGACCGCGTTTCGCGCGAAGCACCTCGACATTCTGGTGTGCACCACGGTGGTCGAGGTCGGCGTCGACGTGCCGAACGCGTCGGTGATGTTGATCGAGTCGGCCGAGCGCTTCGGGCTCTCGCAGCTGCATCAGCTGCGCGGGCGGGTGGGGCGCGGCGCGGCGAGATCGTTCTGCTTTCTGATGACCGGCTACGCGAAGTCGGAAGAGGCGAGGGCCCGGCTTCAGGTGATGGAAGAGAGCACCGACGGCTTCGTGATCGCCGAGCGCGACCTCGACCTGCGCGGGCCCGGCGAGTTTCTCGGCACGCGCCAGTCGGGCATGCCCGAGCTCGCCGTCGCGAACCTCACGCGCGATCAGGCGCTGCTCGCGACCGCTCAAGACGAGGCCCGCGCCATCGTGTCGGCCGACCCGCGCCTCGAGCGGCCCGAGCACGCGCCGCTGGTGCGCGCGCTCGAAGAGCGGTGGGAAGGGCGCCTCAAGCTCGCGCAGGTGGGGTAGGGCAAATCGAAGTCGCCGGGCCTTGACGGTCGGGGCCTCGGGCGCGTAGGCGCGACGGGCGACTTTCTGAATGTTTCGAAGGGGTAGACCTTTACCCCTTGGCGACAGATGAAAAGTCGCTCTCATACCTGCCGGCCCAAGCGGGCGCGGCCGTGCGAAGAGCCCGCCGCAGCTCTGCTGGCCAGCGCGCGGCCGGTCGAAACCAGCACACCGCGACCCAGGCCCCCCCAGGCGCTCAAATCAGCCCGGCACCCCAACGACGGCCCCGACATCGGGCGAGGCTTCATTCGCCTGTCAGCGTCAGCGACACCCGCGCTGCAGTCGCCGCCGGCGCGAGCCGTCTCGAAGCTCAGTACTGAAAGGGAAATCGCACGGGCTCGGGCATCGCGTCGAGGCTGGGCGGAAAGCGCCACGCCATGATCTCGGTCGCGATGCACTGGGCGAGCGGCGAGCCCTCGTGCTCTTTCGACACCACCTGCACCTCGGTCGTGTCGCCCGTCGTCAGCACCCGCCACTGCATCACCAGCTTGCCGGTCTTTCCGGGCTCGAGCCGGTGCTGCTCGTCGACGCACGACTTCACTCCGTAGATGTTCGCCTTCACGACGTTCGTCACGTCGAGCTGCCCCAGCTGCCGCTTTGCCGGCAGCGGCAGCTTCACGACCTGCCGCAGCCGCGCCGCCAGCTTCGTGCCCGCGACCTCGACGTAGCCGCCGAGCTCGTCGTCGGCGATCTTCTCGAGCTCGTCTGACGTGCCCGGCCGCTCGATGTGCTTCTTGAACGCGAGCGGAATCGGCGCGTTGCCGTTGAGCGTCAGGGCCGCATCGATGAGCAGGTCGAAGCCCTTCAGCGCGTCGTCGTCGAGCGACGTGACCAAGGCCGTGCCGCGCAGGTCGAGCACCACCTGCGCATCGGCAGGCACGGCGTCGAACGTGTCGACCCCCTTCACTTCGCGAAACGTGGCGAGGCAGGCCTGCTCGATCGCCTGAGAGATGGCGTTGCCCGTCGCGAACGAGACGCCGGTGCCCTCGCCGACCGGGTCGATGCGGCTCTTCACCTCGGGCGACACCACCAGCACGGCCGTCACCGGCAAGAGCGGGGCGCCGTCGTGCTTCACGTAGATGGCCGGCCGCGCGACGTGCATGCACGCGGTGCCGGTCAGCAGCAGGGTACCCACCAGGGCGGCGCGCATGAGCGCGCCGGTATACTCTCAAACCCCGCGATGACCATCTGCCCCGTCTGCGAGCACCACCAACAGCTCGGCCTCGAGTGTGACGTCTGCGGCAAAGACCTGAGCGGGCTCGCCGGGCTCGCGGGCCTCGCGCCTCCGCCGGTCGCCGTCGAGCGCGTCGCCGAGCTCGAGGCCACGATCCCCGAGCGGGTCGGCGACGTCGCCGTCGACCGCTTCGCCGAGCTCGAGGTGAACGGCTTCGCGAAGGTTCAGGTCGGCGCCGACGTCACGCCCGATCTCGAGGCGTCGCGCATCGCCCCCATCGGTGAGGTGCCGGTCGAGCGGGTCGCAGACCTCGCCGAAGATCGTGTCGCAGACGACGGCGTGCGAACCGCGGCTCCGGCGGGGCAGGTGACCTGCCGGTATTGCAAGAACGTGCAGGCACTCGGCTCGGTGTGCGAGCGCTGCGGCATGAAGCTGCCGCAGGCCTTGAAGCTCGAGTCGGCGGCTCCCCAGGTCGAGCTGGTGCGCTGCCGCGCGTGCGGGGCGCCCGGGCCCGTGGGCGAGCGGTGTAAAGAGTGTGGCCGCCCGGTCGAAGCACCCTGAGGGTGCGGCGACCGCGAAGTTCGCTCGCGAACCGCAGCACCGCTCGCGATCGCGACGAGCAGCGGCACCCGGCCAGAAACATGACCTTGAATTCGTCGGGGGTGCGTGATTGACCGGCCCTCGAGCATGGCCGACACCACTCGACTCGACGCCCTTCAGACCGAGCTCAACGCGAGAAAGAGCATCTTTCACTACGCGCACGCGGCGATCTCGCTGCTGGTGGCCACGATCGCGGCCGGCACCGGCGCGCGACTGTTCTACGACGA
>JAEUJP010000720.1 GCA_016793725.1 Myxococcaceae bacterium
GGGCGTCGAGCCGTCGGTGCTCCAGGCAGCGGTCGGAGTTGGGCTCTCGCCACGCCAGCTGCTGCTCGAGGTGCAGCTGCCGCTGGCGATGCCGGTCATTCTCGCGGGCATACGCACCAGCGCGGTGTGGACGGTGGGCACCGCGACGCTCTCGACGCCGGTCGGGCAGACCAGCCTGGGCAACTACATCTTCTCGGGGCTGCAGACGCGCAACTGGGCCGCCGTGCTGGTGGGCTGCGCGGTGACCGCAGGCCTCGCGCTGGTGCTCGACGCCGCGCTCGGGCAGCTCGAGACCGCGGCCGCCGACCGCCGGCGGCGTCCGCTCGTGGTCGGGCTGGTGCTGCTGGCGGGGCTGCTCGCCGCCGCCGTCGCGCTGCGACCCTCGCCGAGCGGCGCGAGCCCGGTGGTGCGCATCGGCACGAAGGGCTTCACCGAGCAGTACATTCTGGGGCAGGCGCTCTCGATGTCGCTGCGCGAGCAGGGCTTCGAGGCCGTCGCGGTCGAAGGCCTCGGCAGCTCGGTTCTCTTCGACGCGCTCGCCCAGGGAGACGTCGACGTCGCCGTCGACTACTCGGGCACCCTCTGGGCGACGCAGCTCGGCCGCACCGACGTGGCCTCGCCCGAGGCGGTGAACGCCGACGTGTGCGCGTGGCTCGAGACCGAGCGCGGCGTCTGGTGCGTGGGCCCGCTCGGCTTCGAGAACACGTACGCGCTCGCGATGCCCGCCGATCGCGCAAAGGAGCTCGGCCTCACCTCGATCGACCAGCTCGCAGGGCTCCTGACGCAGATGCGGGTCGGCACCGACTACGAGCTGTTCAGCCGACCCGAGTGGAAGCACGTCGCCGCGACCTATGGGCTCGAGCCGAAAGAGGTCGTGTCGTCGGACCCCTCGCTGATGTACGCAGCGTTGAAGGCCGGCGAGGTCGACGTCATCACCACGTACTCGACCGACGGGCGCCTCAACGCCTTCAACCTGGCCGTGCTCGCCGACCCCAAGCACGGCTTCCCTCCTTACGACGCGATGCTGCTCGTGAGCCGGGCGGCCCATCGCGACGAGCGGCTGATGCACGCGCTGCGCGGGTGGGTAAGAGCGGTCGGGGTCGACACGATGCGGCGCGCAAACCAGCTCGTCGACGTCGACGGTCAGAGCAAGATGGCCGCGGCCCGGTGGCTGGTCTCAGCGCGCGACGCCGGCGTGCGGTGACGGCACCTGGGCAGGCGCCGCACTCGAGCGCCGAGACTCACGGGGCGCCGCAGCCGGCCGCCTTCTGCTGCGCCTTCTCGTGCAGCCGGGCGAGCGAGGCGACCTGCGGCCGGGCCGAGACGAGGGCGGCGAGCTGAACGACGGCAGCGCGCGCGCGGTCGCACGCGGCGGGGCTCGTCGAGGTGGCCTCGAGCAAGAGCACCTCGGCGCGCAGCGCGGCGACCTCGGAGCTGCCGGGGTACAGCCTCACCAGCTCTTCGACCCGCCGGTGAATCGAGGTGAACGCGGCGGCAGCCTCGGCCGCCGGAGCGAGGGCTGCGAGCGTGGCGCGGCTCTTCGCCGAAGACGAGGCGGCGGCGACGTCGTTCGCGTCGCGCGCAGCGAGCGCCTCACGCTGCGCGAGCGCGCGCTGGTATTCGAGCCGGGCGGCGTCGAGCTCGCCGCGTGCCTCGTGCACCTCGCCGAGCGTCTGGTGGTAGTCGCCGAGGCCCTGCAGCACCGTGTAGTGGTCGGGCCGGTCGACGCGCAGCGCTTCGGTGAGCCGCAGCGCTTCGACGGCGCTCGCCAGCGCTTCGTCGAGCCGGCCGAGCTCGCGCAGCACCGCCGCCGAGTTGCCGTAGCCACAGACGAGGCCCCAGCGGTTGCGCACGTTCGTCGGGTCTTCTTCGACGAGCGCGGCGTAGACGTCGCGCACCCGGCCGTAGGCGGCGAGCGCATCGGCCGGCCTGCCCTCTTCGCTCGCGACGTCGCCGAGGTAGCTGACGGCGTTGGCGACGAGGCGGCGCCGCTCGGGGTCTCTGGGCGAGGCCTCGAGCAGCTGCTCGCGCATCGCGAGGGCTCGGGTGATGACGGTGCGCGCGGCCTTCAGCTCGCCCTGAGTGCGCAGGTGCGTGCCATAGCTGAGCCAGAGGTCTACGAGCGACGCGCGGTCTTCGGGTGTGGCGTCGGCCGCGGTGCCCGGCCCCACGGCGAGCGCAAGCGCGCGCTCGTAATTGCGGGTGGCCGAGGCGGCGTCGCCGAGGTTCGCAGAGCTGTCGTAGTTCATGGCCTCGGCGACTTTCTGGTAGCCGGCGACGACCTCGCGACGCACGGCCGGGTCGCCGGTGTCTTGCGCGAGCTCGTCGAGGTACGCGACGGCCTTCTTGGCGACGACCGCTCGCGCCGAGGTGGCGCCCGGCAGGTACAAGATGGCGTCGTGCACCTCGAAGATGAGCGCGTTCGCGAGGCCGCGCACGTCGTCGAACCGCTTCTGGGCGCGCGCGCGCTCGCGCGCGGCGATGCGCGCCTGCCAGCTGGTCGCGAGCAGACCGCCGGTGAGGGAGAGAAAGACGGCGGCGCCGAGCCCCGCGAGCGCAGGCCTGCGCCGCGCGGCCTTGAGCGCGCGCCCGAGCGCCGACGGAGCGCGCGCTTCGACGGGGTGGCCGCCGAGCCAGCGGTCGAGCTCCTGGGCGAACGACTCGACCGACGGGTAGCGGCGGCGCGGGTCTTTTTCGAGCGCGCGACGCAGCACGGCGTCGAGGTCGGCGTCGGTGCCGCTCGGCAGTGGCTCGGCGTCGAGCACCGCGCGCAGCGCCGCCTCGGGCCCGAGCGCCTCGCCCCACGGGCCGTGCCCTGCGACGAGGCCATAGAGCATCACGCCGAGCGAAAAGACGTCGGTCGAGGTGGTGACCGGCTCGTTGCGAATCTGCTCGGGGCTGGCGAACGCGGGCGTGAGCGCGACCGCGCCGGCGTGGGTGGCGTGGGCCGCCTGGGCGCCGAGCAGCTTCGCGATGCCGAAGTCGAGCAGCCGGGGCGTGCCGTCGGCCGCGACCAGCACGTTGGCGGGCTTCAAGTCGCGGTGAACCACGAGCCGGCGATGGGCGAAGCTCACGGCCTCGCAGACGGGCAGGAAGAGGCGCACGCGCTCGCGCAACGAGAGGCCACGGTGCGCGCAGTGAACGTCGAGGGGCTGGCCGTCGACGAGCTCCATGGCGAGCCAGGGGCTGCCGTCGGGGGCGGTGCCTCCGTCGAGCAGCCGCGAGATGTTCGGGTGCACGAGCGCGGCGAGAATCTGTCGCTCGGCGACGAAGCGGCGGGCGAGCTCACCGTCGCGGCTGCCCCTCACGACCTTGAGCGCGGCCTTCTGCTGATAGGCGCCGTCGGCGCGCGAGGCGAGCCACACCTCGCCCATGCCGCCCTGCCCGAGCAGGCGCTCGAGCACCCACGGGCCGAGCCGCTCACCCGGGGCGCGCGGCGTTGCGCCTGCGAGCGCGGTGCCCTCGAGAAAGCTGCTGGCGGCGGCGTCGCTCTCGAGCAGGGCGTCGACCTCGGCGCGCAGGCCGGCGTCGGCGCCGCAGCGCAGCGAGAGAAACGCGGCGCGCGCATCGGGCGGCCGCTCGAGGGCCTGCCCGAAGACTTCGGTGACGAGCGCCCAGCGTTCGGGAGTCATTTCACCTCGCGCAGCGCGCGAAAGAGAAAGGCGCGCGCGGTCTGCCAGTCGCGCTTCACCGTGGGCAGCGAGACGTCGAGCGCCTCGGCGATCTCTTCGTTCTCGAGGCCGGCGAAGTACTTGAGCTCGACCACGCGCACCTGACGGGCGTCGAGCCGGCCGAGCGCCTCGAGGGCCTCGTCGAGCGCGATGACGTCGACGGGGTCGCCCGAGGTGCTGGGCTCTTCGAGCAGCACGGGCGCCTCACGTCGTGCGGCGCGCTTCTTTCGAGCGTGGTCGACCAGCACACGCCGCATCGTCTGCGCGGCGACGGCAAAGAAGTGGCTGCGGTTCTTCCACTCGGCGCGCTGGTCGATGAGCTTGAGCCACGCCTCGTTCAGCACCGCGGTGGGCTGGAGCGTGTGGTCGGCTCGCTCACCCTTGAACTGGCGGCGGGCGATGCGGCGCAGCTCGTCGAACACGAGGGGGAACATGGCCTCGGCCGCGCCAGACTCACCCGCCCGCCACTTCGCCAGCAGCTCGGTGACCTCGTTCGCCACGCGCCAGGCAGCGTACGTAAAAGTGCGCGGGGCCGTGAGCCTCTTTCGAGCCCGTCTGCGCGTCTGATAGAAATGACACTCTCGATGCGTGCAGCGCTGCTGGGTCTGGCCGTGAGTCTCGTCGCTTGCGGAGCGGGTGCGCCGATGTCGGCGCCCGGCGGGGGCAGTGGTACGGCCGGAGGTACCTCCGGCACCGCGGGGTTCTCAGGCACGGCGGGCGGCGGCATGGCGACCGCAGGCTTCGGAGGCACCGCGGGCGGCGGCACCCTGGGCAATGCGGGGGGCGCGGCGAGCACGGTCGACTGCACGCCGGTCGTGACGGAGCTGCAAGGCTCGGGCGGGTGTGTGCTGCAGCTGGTCGGGCCGCCGAACTGTGCGCAGCTCGACTTCGACGCGCAGGGCTTCGTCGAGCTGGCGTGGACGACGAACACGACGTTCTGCGAGGGGCCGCACCGCTTCCTCATCGGAGGCCACCCGGCCGACACGTGGTTCACCGCCGACAACGGGGTGCTGTGGTCGCTGTCGTCGACGAACGGCTCCGAGCGGTCGGTGGGTACGGCGTCGAGCTACGCGATGACGCGCAACATCGGCGGCTACGTGCGGCTGCGAAAGGCAGACCTCGCGGGCATCACGACGACGACCGGGCAGTACCACTGGTTCGTGGCGGGCTTCTACGACGTCGACAACGGCGGCTCGCGCTCGGCGTCGCGCACGTTCACGGTGAAGCCGTAGACGACAGACCAACCGATTGGTCTCGAGTCCAACGCGGGAGCCGCGGAAGCACGCGGCGCGGGCGCGGCATGAATCGTGGTCTGTGGGCTGCGCATGGCCCTCTGGAAGGTCGCGGTCGCGTGCCTGTGTGTGAGCTGCGTCGGCGTGGTGGGAGAGATCGACGCTCCGAATACGGCCGACCCGCTGCCGGCCGCCACCGCGACGGCAGAGGCGCCGCCGTCGCGCGAGACGGTCGCAGTCGAGCCGACGCTGGTCATCGAGCCTGTGCCCGAGCCGCTGCCGAGCATCTACGTGGGCGGGCCGAACGCGTCGGACATGAACGCCGGCACGCCGCAGGCTCCGCTCGCGACGCTGCAGCGCGCGGCCTCGCTCGCGATGCCCGGCGACACGGTGCGCATTCGAGCGGGCGTGTACCGCGAGACGGTGGTGCCGGCGCGCTCGGGCGAGCTGGGCAAGCCCATCACGTTCGTACCCGACGGCGACGCCGAGGTGACGGTGAGCGGCGCCGACGAGGTGACGACGGCGTGGTCGGTGTACCAGGGCAACATCTGGCAGACGACGGTTCAGCTGCCGGTGAACGGGTGGCAAGACCAGCCGACGACGAACACGACGCTGATGGCGAACCAGGTGTTCGTGAACGGCAAGGCGATGGTCGAGGCGCGGTGGCCGAACCTGCCCGACGCCGACGACCTCATCGACCGGCGCAACTTTCGCGACGCGGCGCTCGCGCAGTGGAGCGCGAACGGCACGCTGAACGACCCGGGCCTGCCCAACATCCCGGGCGGTTGGGTCGGCGGCATGGTTCGCACGCAGGGGTGGTACCTGAGCCTGACGGCGCGCATCACGGGGCACACCGGCACGCAGGTGCAGGTGCCGTCGAACCCGGCGTTCAGCGACGCGAAGCTGCACAAGCACTACTACCTGTTCGGCCGGCTGGGGGCGCTCGACGTCGAAAAAGAGTGGCACTACGACGGCACGCGGCTCTACCTGTGGGCGCCGGGCGGGGGGCAGCCGGCGAAGGTCGAGGTGAAGCGGCGAAACCTGGCGTTCGACCTGAGCGGGCGGTCGTTCATCACGGTGAAGGGCGTGCAGGTGTTCGCGGCGAGCATCGTGACGACGCCGGCGAGCCGCAACGTGACGCTCGACGGCATTCGGGCGAAGTACATCAACCACAACGCGACGCTGCCGGCGGGCAACCTCTTGTACGCGCACGCGGGGTCGACGGGCATTCAGCTGCTCGGGCCGGGCAGCATCATCGAGAACAGCACGGTCGAGTACGGGTCGAGCCAGGGCATCGTGCTCGGCAGCTCGACGACGGCGCGCAACAACCTGGTGCACGACATCGACTACGAGGGCACGTTCGCTGCGGGCATCTTCCCGGTGAACGGAACGTCTGATCAGAAAATCTTGTGGAACACGGTGTACCGGGTGGGGCGCTCGAGCATCAACCTGCAGAACAGCCAGCGCGTCGAGATCGCGTACAACGACCTCTACGACTTCGGCATGCTGAACCTCGACGTCGGCGCCATCTACAGCGGCGGGCAGGCCGACCTGACGGGCACGCGCATTCACCACAACTGGGTTCACGACTCGAAGGCGCTGCCCGAGGGCGAGGGCATTCAGACGGGGCTGTTCTTGAACAGCGGGTCGGGCCCGGTGACGTTCGACCACAACGTGATGTGGAACAACTCGGTCGCTGACGTCTACGACCAGCAGAACGTGCCGCAGCGCAACGCGGGCTCGAGCCGGTTCTACAACAACACGTTCGCGACGCGGGCGATGCGCGGCTACTCGTACGTGACGTACGTGAACACGCCGGCCGACATCCAGCGCAACAACATCTACCGCGATGAGATTGTCTTGAACTGGGGTCAGGGCACGGGCGACATCCAGAGCTCGTTGCTGGAAGGCGTGAACCCGCAGTTCGTGGGCACGGGCATGGGTGGGCTGCAGTACCGGGTGGCGAGCGGGTCGCCGGCCATCAATGCGGGCACGGTGCTGGCGGGGTTCACCGATGGGTTCGTGGGCAGCGCGCCCGACATCGGTGCGTACGAGGCCGGCGGTGTCGAGTGGGTGCCCGGCTTCGGTCACGCGCCATGAGCCGTGAGCGACCCGGCCACCGGAGTGGGACGCAGCGTCGCGCCGAGAGACGACAGCCGTTGTGGCCGGGGCGCGAACTGAATAGAGCCCGAGCCCATGTGGGTTCACCTGGTCGACGGCACGTACGAGCTGTTTCGGGCGCACTACAGCAAGCGGCCGTCGCACACGGCTCCCGCCGGGTGGGACGCGAAGGCGACGACGGGCGTCGTGCAGTCGCTCATCAACATGATGTGGGACCCGAACGAGAAGGTCACCCACCTCGCCGTCGCGTTCGACAACCCCATCGTCTCGTTCAGAAACGACCTGTTCGCCGGCTACAAGACCGACGAGGGCATGGAGCCCGCCCTGCGCTCGCAGTTCGACGCCGTCGAAGAGGCCGTCGCCGCGCTCGGCATCACCGTCTGGTCGATGAAGGAGTTCGAGGCCGACGACGCGCTGGCGAGCGGCGCGTGGAAGTACGGCGCCGACCCGCGCGTCGAGTCGGTGCGGCTGATGACGCCCGACAAAGACATGAACCAGTGCCTCGCCTGGCCCAAGGTGGTGCAGCATGACCGCATGCGGCAGCGCACGATTACGGCGGCCACCGTGCTCGAAGACCGCGGCATCGAGCCACCGAGCATCCCCGACTATCTCGCCCTCATCGGCGACACCTCTGACGGCATACCCGGCATCGATGGGTGGGGTGAGAAGTCGGCCGCGGCCGTCTTGCGCGAGTACCAGACGGTCGAGGCGATTCCCGATCGCGCGAGCGAGTGGAAGGTGAAGGTCCGCAGCGCCGACCGGCTCGCCGCCGCGCTCGCAGCGAATCGTGAGCCCGCGCTGCTGTACAAGAAGCTCGCGACGCTGCGCACCGACGCGCCCGTGCCGCAGTCGCTCGACGAGCTCGCGTACCAGGGCCCGAGCGCACAGTGGGAGTCATGGTGCGAAAAGCTCGGCGTGCCTGAGATGGCGAAGAAGCCGCCGAAGGGCCCGCGGCCCGCCCCCGCTCACCCTGAGCGGAGCCCGTAGGGCGAAGTCGACGGGCGCGCGCGGCGCTAGCACGAGACCGCTTCGACTCCAGCGCTTCGCGCTTCCGCTCAGCGTGAGCGGAGCATTCTACGGCGCACGACGCTCACACGACCCTCGTGACGTCGCCGTACCGCGGCCGCCCCGCGAGCATCGGCCCGAGCGCCTTCGCGAGCTGCTTCGACACGAACACGGTGCCCTCTTCGGGCAGCGGCCACCGCAACATCTCGAGCACGGGCCCGCCCATCACGCGCGAGTTGTCGAGGCGCAAGAGCACGGTGTCGGTGTGCAGCGTCAGCACGACGTCGGCGCCGGGCTCGTGCGCGAGCAGGCGCTCCATCAGGGCGGTGCCCTGGGCGAGCACCGACTGCGCGACCTCGGCGTCGAGCGGCGCGTCGACCATCGCCATGGCGCAGCCCTCGTCGAGCTTCACGGCGCGCTCGACCCCTGCGGTCGCCATCACGCGCACCATCTCGTCGAGCACGCGGTCGGCCGCGGCGCTCGGCGTGCGCGCGCGCATGCACAGCGCCACCACGTTCTTCGCGCGCGTACGCAGGCTCGACGACTGCGCGTGCCGAATCACCCGCTCGAGCTCGGCCGCGAGGTGCGCCGCGCTGGGAAACCGCTTCGAAGGCTCGCGCTCGAGGCACCGCGTCACGACCGCGTCGACCGCCGGGTGCAGGTCGACGTCGACGCTCGGGCGGTGCACCGGCCGGTCTTGCGCCCACCGCTTGCCGGCCTCGGCGAGCGTCACGCCCTGCAGCGGGTTCTTGCCGGTCAACATGAACGTCAAGAGCACGCCGACCGCGTAGATGTCGGCGCGCTCGTCGACGCGCGGCGGCTCGAACTGCTCGGGCGCCATCACCGACGGTGTGCCCACGATGACGCCGGGCCGCGTCACCGACGAGTAGTGGCCCGGCTGCGGCTTCACCAGCCCGAAGTCGATCAGCTTCACGTGCAGCCGGCCGTCGACCTCAGACAACATCACGTTGTTCGCCGAGACGTCGCGGTGCACGTAGCCCGCGTCGTGCACCGCCGTGAGCGCGACGAGCAGCTGCTGCGTGATGGCCCACGTCTCGGTCAGCGTGAGCGGGCCCTTCTCACGAATGTGTTTGCCGAGGCGATCGCCTTCTATCCACTCCAGCGCGATGTACGGCAGCCCGGTGCCCTCGAACTTGCCGAAGTCGTAGAGCTCGACGATGTGCGGGTGGCTGATCTGCTGCAGCGCACGAATCTCGCGATCGAACCGCTCGTGCACCTCGGCCCGCGACTCGGGCGGCATCGCCAGCACCTTGACCGCCACCTGCAGGCCCGACGGGTTCTCGACCGCCTTGAACACCGTGCCCGCGCCGCCGCGCGCCATGATCTCGAGCAGCGTGAACCGGCCCGCACTCGAGCCCGGCAACGGGCCCGCGTACGGCGCGTCGAGCAGCTCGGGCTCGACCAGCGTCGGCTCTTCAGGGCTCTTGCTCAGTGGTGCTTGCATGACCAGCCCCGGCCCCCTTGCACCGGGCCTCGTCAGTACAGGGCCGGAAAAACCTTGGCAAGTTTCACACGCGCGGTGAAACCCGCTGGAGCCACTCGCGAATGCGGTGCGCGCGCGCGAGCTGCTCGACGGGCTGCGGGCCGCGTGTCGTCTGCTCGACCTGGTCGAACGCGTGCACGAGCACCTTGAGCAGCACCGGCCGCTCGCACCACCTCAGGCGATCGACTTCGGCGCGGCGCGCGTCACGAGGAGTGCGCATGGTCGCGACCATAACAACCGCTCCGTCGAAGCCGTCAATACGGCATGGCGTACTTGTCGGCCGCCACGTAGATGCTGACCTTCGTCACGCCGTCTTTCGTCTTGATGGTCGCCTCGGTCGTGCCCTTCTCGAGCGCCGTCAGCGTCACCTTGCGACCCTGCTTCTTCACCTCGACCTTGCTGGGGTCGGTGAGCGTCACCTGCGAGACATCGGCGGGCAGCGACAAGGTCGTCGAGTGTCCCAGCTGCAACGACAGCTTCTGCGCCGAAGAGGCCGCGAACGACATCGTCTTCTTCGAGCCGCCCGCGAACGCTGCGGGCGAGGCCATCAGGGCGACCAGGACGAGGAGCTTCATGTGAACGCCAGTTATCAATTCTCGCGCCATGAGAGCGCGGCGTAGATCCAACCGGTTAGGCCCTGCGCAGGTTGCGCATGGCCAGTCCATTGGAGCCGGCACACTCCAGCGACGGCCGCCGGCTACCGCTTCAACAGGCCGTACTTGCCGATGGCGTACACGGCGCGAAACCCGTCTTTCCACCCGATCTTCTTGCCCTCTTCGTAGGTGCGCCCGAAGTAGTTGATGGGCACCTCGAAGACCCTGACGTTGGCGCGCCCGACCTTCGCGGCGAGCTCAGGCTCGATGCCGAACCGGTCTTCGACGAGGTCGAACGACTGAATCACCTCGCGGCGAAAGGCCTTGTAGCAGGTCTCCATGTCGGTGAGGTTGAGGCCGCTGGTCATGTTCGACAGCAGCGTGAGGCCGGTGTTGATGACGGTGTGCCAGAAGTAGAGCACCCGCCGCGTCTCGCCCCGAAAACGGCTGCCGAAGACGACGTCGGCGACCCCGTCTTTGATGGGCTGCACGACCTTGGGAATGTCGCGCGGGTCGTACTCGAGGTCGGCGTCTTGCACGATGACGACGTCGCCGGTGGCCTCACGAAAGCCGCGCTTGAGCGCCGCGCCCTTGCCCATGTTGTGTGGCTGCAGCAGCACCCGAATGGTGTTCTCGTTCGCGCTCTTCGTCGTGCCGAGCGCCTTCAGGCCTTCGCGCTCGAGCTGCTCGAGGAGCTCGCGCGAGCCGTCTTTGCTGCCGTCGTCGACGAGCAGAATCTCTTTGGGGAAGTCGACGGCCACCACGCGGCGGAGCAGCTCCGCGAGGGTGGCCATCTCGTTGTAGACGGGTATGACGAGAGAGACGCGCAAACGAGAAGCGCGTCTAGCGCAACCGAAGTGGATTTCGAAGGCTCCGATGTGATCTGCCGTTCTCAGGGGCTCGCGCGAGGCGGCTCGCGGCCTTGCGTGTAAAGCGGCCGTGGCGCATGCCTTGCTGAAGCGTCGGGGCATGACCGCCCTCATCACCCCCCGACTTCACCTGCGGCTCATTCGTGAGGCCGTACCCGAGCTCTGCAAGCTGAACGGCAAGGCGGTCGCGAAGCTCGCGCTCGAGCTGGCGCTGAAGGTGCCGCTGCACGACGCGCTGGCGCAGGCCATCGGCAAGCTCGCCGAGCCCGGTGAGCTGACCGGCGAGCAGGTCGAGCGCATCGCGGGCCTCAGCATGAAGCTCATCGTCGACGGGCTGCGGCTCGACGACGCCGTCAGCGTCGCGCTGCACGAGCCGGCGCACCTGAAGCCGAAGGCGCCGCTGCCCGAGGCCCTGCTGAACCACCTCTTCCCGCCGAACCTCACCGGCCCGAACGTGCTGAAAGAGGCGCTGGCGCTGAACCACCACGGCGCGAAGATGGACGACGCCATCGTCGCCGCGCTGAAGAAGCTCGCCGGCCCGCGCGCCGTCACGCCCGAGCTCGCCGACGCCGTGCTCGCTGCTGCTCAGGCCGCGTTCAAAGAAGGTCGCGGCGCCGCCGAGGCGTTCGACCTCGCGCTCAAGCGCTGCCTGCCGCGAATGTCGAAAGAGATTCCCGCCGTGCCCGCCGCCGCCGTCGCAGCAGCAGCGCCGCAAGCCACGCCGCTGCCGTAGACGTGACGTCGCCCGAGGTGCACGCGCACACGCCGCCGACCTCGCCGCCGGTAGTCGGGGTCGTTCCTCCACCGGCGGTCGCGACCGGGCTCCCGCCCGCTGCGCCACCCCCCGCGGTGGGCTCGCTCCCCCCGCCCGCACCGCCCGCGCTGCCGCTGCCGGCATCGACGCCGGCGTTCGCGACCGTCACCATCGCCTGCTGGGCGCCGGTCTGGCCGCGGGTGTCGTAGGCGACCATGCGAAACAGGTGCGGCCCGTCGCTGAGCGCGCGGGTGTCGAAGCGCATGCTGGTGTGGCCGTTGACGCCGCCGTAGTGAAAGTGGTCGCCGGTCTGTACGTCGTCGAACACGACGTTGCCGTCGACGAGAAACTCGGCGCGCACGACCGCGGCGTCGTCGAACGCGTCGCCGAAGAACTCGATGAAGCCCGAGACGACGGCGTTGGGCTGCGGCTGCGAGAGGCGCACGTACGGCGCGGTGTCGGGCAGCACGGTGAGCGTGAACGCCTGGTCGAAGCTCGGCATCTGGCCGTTCTGCGCGCGCACCGTCACGGGGTAGTCGCCGGCGTCGGCCGCGGTCCACGTCACGACTCCGGTGGTCGCATCGATGGCCATGCCCGGCGGGCCCATGGGCAGCGCGAACGTGGGCGCGGGCAGGCCGGTGGCGTCGGCGTCGTAGCGGTACGCGTTGCCGGCGACCGCGCGCGTGACGGGCGTGGTGGTGATGGTGGGCGCGGCGTTCTCGTTGTCGACGACGGTGACGGCGATGGTGCGTGAGGTCGCTCCGCCGCCGCTGAGCGTGAGGGTGGCGACGTCGGCGGTCGAGTCGGCGTCTTCGGCGGCGGCGATCATCACGGTCTGCGGCGTCTGGTACGTGGTCGCGTCGAACGTGAGCATCGCGGCGGCCGGCGAGACGTCGGTGTCGCCGGCGGTGCGCGCGACCGTGACGGTCACGGGGCTCGTGGGCGCGACGAGCAGGCGCACGGTCAGCGGCGTCGTGCCGCCCTCGGCGAGCGTGACGAACGCGCTCGAGACCACGATGACCTGGGTGTCGTCGTCCATCACCTCGACCGCGACGTCATGTGAGGGCAGCCCGCTCGAGCTCACCGTCACGGTCGCGGTGTCGCGCGCGCCGTCTGCGTCTTGTGCGGCGCTCACGACGACGTTCTGCGGCGTGGCCCAGTTGGCGGCGGTGAACGTGAGCTGCGTGGTCGGGGTGGTGACGTCGGCGTCGCCCATGTGCGCGACGCTGACGGTGACGGGGGCAGCAGGCGCGAGCGCGAGCCGCACCGAGACGACGCCGGTGCTGCCCTCGAGCACGCGCAGGTGCAGCGTGTCGACGACGATGCCCTGCGTCGTGGGCGTGAAGTCGATGCGGTAGACGCCGCCGGTGGTGGCGGGCTCGACGGGGTCGTACGTCAGGTAATACAGGGCGCCGTCGGGCCCGACCTGAAAGCCGAGGGGGAAGTTGGCGTCGGTGACGAACTGGGTCTGGCTGGCGAGCGAGTTGTCGGGGTTGAGCACGGCGCGCAGCACGCGGCCGGGCACCTCGAAGTCGCCGACGAAGTAGTTGCCGCGGTACGCCGCGGGGAACAGGGTGGAGTCGTAGAACGTGCTGCCGGCGATCGCCATGCCGCTGGGCCCGCCCGACATCAACTGGAAGACGGGGCGAATGTAGCGAAGCGGGTGGTTGAGCGGCTGGTTGCCGCCGCCGTACATGGTCCACCCGCCGTGCTCGCCGGCGTTCACCTGAAAGACCTGGTCTGCGTGCCCGCCGACGTCGTTCACCCAGAGCAGGTTGCGGCCGGGCTGCCACGCGTGCGTGAACGGGTTGCGCATGCCGCGCGCCCAGGTGAAGTCGGCGTTGGGGCCGGGGCCGTCGAAGAACGGGTTGTCGTTCGGCACGGTGCCGTCGAGGTTGGCGCGGCTGACCTTCGAGCGCGCCGAGGTGAGGTCGCCGTCGGGGCCGATGGTGGCGCGGTTGTCGCCGATGGCGAAGTACAGCTTGGCGTCGGGGCCGATGCTGAGGCCGCCGCCGTTGTGGGTGTCGCCGGCCGAGGGCAGACCGGCGAGCAGAATGGTCTTCTGCGTGCCGACGTCGCCGACGGCGGTGTAGCGAATGATCTGCTGCTCGCTGTTCGACACGCACGCCGAGACGTAGACGTAGCCGTTCTGCGCGAACGCGGGGTCGAAGGCGATGCCGAAGAGGCCGCACTCGCTCCAGTTGAAGACGGGCGTGACGGTGGCGAACGGCGTCGGGAGCAGCACGCCGTCTTTGATGATGCGAATTTCGGCGGCGTTGTTCGGGCCGAACGTGCGCACGTAACCCTGCCGCGTGACGAAGAGCCGGTTCGAGCCGTCGGGCGCCCAGGCCATCGCGGTGCCGAGCGTGAAGGCGGCGCCGTAGCGCGTCTCGGTGAAGCCGGCGGGGTGGCCGGTGCCGGCTTGCGCGGCAGGTGACACGGCGAGCACGGCGAGGAGGACGAGGGCGCGGGTCATCGCGGGCCACGGTATGTGGCGGGCGAGGGGCGTTGGGGTTCGAGCTCCTATATTCGGCCAAACTGGAAGCGACATGAATGCCATGGAAGGTTGCGCGGCCGGGGTCTTCGAGCCGTACTTCGCGTGCCGAAAGGCGTGCGCTTCGACGAAGTGTGCGTCGAACTCTTCGGTGACTCATTCGACTGCGCGTGCACCGGCAAGTGCAACGAGCTGCACCTCTCGAAGCGCGTACAGGGGCTGCAGGCGTTTCACGCCGACTGCCTGCGCGCGCTGCCGAGCTGCCAGTAGCAGCAGGGTGGGCAACGCGGTCGACTTTTGAATCCGTTTCCGGAACGACCCTGCAGCCGCTCAATCGTCGAGCGGCAGACTTCCTTGCGGATCTTCGAAGTCGCGCGGGTGTCGTACCTGCAACCCGACACGCTCAGCGAGTTTCTTCTGATCGCCATCGAGAGTGACGAGACACTCAGCGCGATGACGGACGGCGGTTGCGATGACGAGAGTGTCGAACTTGAGCCAGTTTTGAGCTCCGGTTCCCGGTCGTTCCTTGAAGACTTCGGGAGGGAACCGGCCTGCAACTTCGTAGGCAGCTTGATCATCGAAGGCGGCTACTTCGAAACCCTCGACACGCGGTGGAGGCTCATGGGGAGCCTTCCTCATGAACTCCATCACGCAGACCGCGGGTGCAATGACGACCTTGCCCGAGGTGATCATGCTCTCGACGAACTCGCGACAGAGAGCTGCGTCAGGCCCCGTCGCGTCGTCGCGGGTACGAGTCAGGATTGTGGAGTCGATCGCAGCTCGCTTCGGCAGCCGCGTCGGGTCGATCACGACGCGGCCTCACTTGCGTCAGTCATCCACCTGGTAAGGCGGTGAAACTGATCGCGAGCAACGACCGGGTGAAAGCGATCAAGGCGACCATCGACGATGTTCCCTTCGGGATCGCGGCGCGCCACCGCCTCGATATCGACGATCTTGTAGAGGTGCGCAGCAAGCTCGGTCGCGAGTTGCTCCGTCAGCCGAAGAGCGAACGAGGCCGCCTCTGAGCCTGACTCGAACTTCGCACGCGGGTGCTCGCCACCGACCTGGACGACGCGGGCGCGCACAGTGAGAGAAGCCTCTGGCGGCAGCAAAGTTCGCGCGTCGGCGAGGCGCAGCACACTCTTCTTGCGGCCGACAAGTGCCGTTACCTGCTGGCCAGCATCGTCGCGCTCGCGAATCGCTTTACGAAGTCGTTCGACGGCAGAGACGAGCCCTTGCGGGACAGCAGCCCCACCGTAGACCAACCGACTCGAGTTCGTGACCGCGGCCTGCGCCGCGACGGGGTCTGAGACCTGAACCTTGAATGCAACGCATTTGTCAACGACAGCGATGCCCTTGAAGGAGATCGGACGACCGTCCGCACGGGCCACACGCTCGAGGAGATCGAGATACGCAGCACCGAGCTCGAGCACGGCCTTCGCGTCGACCGCGTTCGGCGTCGCATCAGCCCCATCGAGCTCGACCAGCAGATCGTCTGAGGAACGTCGCCCAGGCATAGACTACGAGTATCACGCAGGTCCGACGGGACGTCACCAAACGCCGTGAGCTCAGCCAGTTGAGATGCTGGTGCGCGCCGTCTGCCGCCTATTCCCGCCCAGCCTCAACCCTTGAACGCGCTCACCAGCTTCGCGAGCGCGCCGGGCAGCGCGCGCACGGTCATGCGGCGGCCGGTCTCGTCGAACGTCTCCGACACCACCCTCGCCTGCTCGTAGATTTCTCCGAGGCGACTCTGGCCGGAGTACGGAATCACGAGGTCGGCCTCGGTCATCTGAGCTTCGAAGAAGTCGATGATGGTCTGCCGCAGGCCCGCAACGTCCGCGGGCGCGTGCGCAGAGAGAATGAGCGCGTCGGGGTACTGCTTCAGCAGCGCGGCCCGCTGCGCGGCGTCGAGGCGGTCGGCCTTGTTGAGCACGAGGCGGCTCGGCACCTCGCTCGCCCCGATGTCGCTCAGCACCGTGCGCGTCACGTTCAGCTGTGCTTCGAACGTCGGGTCAGACGCGTCGACCACGTAGAGCAACAGCGACGCCTCGAGCGCCTCGTCGAGCGTCGAGCGAAACGACGCGACCAGGTCGTGCGGCAGCTTCTGAATGAAGCCGACGGTGTCGGAGACGAGAATGCGCGGCCGCGACTCGGGCTGCAGCGCGCGCACCGTGGTGTCGAGCGTCGCGAACAGCTGATCGGCGACGAGCACCTCGCTGCCGGTGAGCGCGCGCATCAGCGACGACTTGCCGGCGTTCGTGTAGCCGACGAGGGCGACGCGCAGCTGGTCTCTGCGCGCCCAGCGGCGGTTCTCTTGATCCGCCGCGATCGCCGCCAGCCCCTCTTTCAGCTCGGCCAGCCGGTCGCGAATCTTGCGCCGGTCGAGCTCGAGCGCCGAGTCACCCGACCCCCGCCCCGCCTGCCGCTCGCTGCGCCCGCCCGTCTCTCTCAGCCGCGGAGCCAGGTAGTTGAGCCGCGCCACCTCGACCTGCATGCGCGCCTCCCGGCTGCGCGCGTGGCGGTGAAAGATGTCGACGATGACGCCCGACCGGTCGAGCACCGGCAGCCCCGTCGCCTGCTCGAGGTTGCGGAGCTGGCTCGGCGACAGGTCGACGTCGACGACCACCACCGAGGGCGTGAGGTCGTCGGGAACCTCGACGGGCTGTTCGGCGTCTTCTTCTTCTTCTTCGGGCCCGGCCTCTTCTTCGAGCCACTTCTCTTTCGCCTTCGACGTGCGGTCGGCCGCGCCCGAGGCGACGGTGCCGGTGCCGCCCGTGATGCGGGCGAGCTCTTTCAGCTTGCCGGTGCCGAGCACGAGGCCCGAGAGGCCGCCCCGCTTCTGGTTCACCGAGACCGGCGTGTCGTAGCCGAGCGTGTGCACGAGGCGCGCGAGCTCGGCCATGTTCGCCGCGTGCTGTTCATCGGTCACGTCGGGCAGCTGCACGCCGACGAGCACCGCCTGCGGCCGCTTGGGTGGGGCGAGTGACATCGACCGCTCTCGTAACAGGGTTTCGTTCAGTCGGGCGCGAGCATGCCGAAGAGCTTCTCGACCTCGGCGCGCGCCGCATCGCTGCCCTGGTGACCGCCCTCATGGTAGTGAAAGTCGATCGCGAGGTGGCCGTGAGCGGCGTTCCACACCTCGAGCTCGCGCACCGCGGCCACCGGCGCATGCCAGTCTTCGGTGCCGTGAAACACGACGAAGCGCGCGGGCACCCGTTGGGCCGCGAGGCGCTCGAACATCTCGCGGCCCGACGGCCGTCGCTTCGCGTCTTCGAGCCAGGCGCACGAGACGCCCATGCGCGGCTCGAGCGCCTGCCAGTCACACGCGGCGAAGGCAGCGCGCATCGACGCCCCGTCAGGCATCTTCTCGAGCTGGCGATCGACGATGACGCCGAGCGGCTCGACCGGCAGACCGCTGAGCACGAACGTCGCGATGCGCGAAGCGAGCTCGGGCTCGTGCGCGAGCAGCTCGTCGTAGGCGTAGAGCGCCACGAGCGTGCCTTCGGAGTGCGCCCGAACGTGGAGCCGAACCTGCGGCCCCAGCTGCGCGCGCAAGAGATGCAGCGCTTCGATGGCGCACTGCGTGCCGTGACCCAGCGTGTAGCGCTCGAGCCGCGCATCGTCGCGCTTCACGGCCTGCGGGTCGCCGAACCGAGCGAAGACCCCGGGCTTGTCGTACGTCGCGTACGCCACGTGCCGCGCCTTCAAGAGCCCCTCGAGCGTGCGGTGCACGAACGCGTTCGAGAGCGTGCCCGAACCGTTGATGACGAGAAACGCGTCGCGCACGGGCTCGTGGTTCCACGCCACGAAGGCGCGACACTCGAGGCCCTCGCCGCCCGCGACGCTGCGCTCGAGCAGGTGGGTCGGCCGTGCGGCGGCGCACCCGACGAAGAGCACGACCAGACCGGGCAGGCACCTCACAGCGCCGCCGCGAAGAAGGGTGAGTGCTTCGCGAGCTCGCGCACGTAGCCCTCGACGTCGGCCTGGGCCTCTTGCGACAGCGAGCGAAACGGCACGACGTGCTCGTCGGGCACGTAGCGGAAGGTGAAGTTCACGCGGCGGGTCTCGAAGTCGGGCACCTTCACCTCGAAGCGCCGGCCCTCGCGCGTGTCGACGCGCTGCACGCGGTGAAAGGTGCGCCGCTTCCACTGCTCGCCGCCGAAGATTTGCAGGCTGCCGTCGTCGAGCCACTGCTGCTGCACCACGCCGTCGCGCGCACCCGGCGCCGTGCTGCTCACGAACTGAAAGAGCGCCCGCTCACCGAGCGACAGCGACGCCACCGGCCCCGGCTCGAAGTCTTTGTGCTCGCCCACCCGTGCCGTGTCGACCCGCTTCCCGCCCGCGAGGCTGTCGCCGTAGAAGTTCACCAGGCACGTGTTGAGGTGCCACTTCGCCGGCATGTCGGCGTCGTCGCGGAACATGCCGCGCGCGCGCTGCTCGATGGTGGCCACCAGCCGCGCCATCACCGGGGGAAAGGGCTCGGCCGCCACACACCGGTCGAGCACCTTGTGCGGCGGGCGGTAGTAGTCGAGGCACGCGAACTGCCAGTTGCCCAGCCAGTACACCGG
>JAEUJP010000752.1 GCA_016793725.1 Myxococcaceae bacterium
GCCGAAGGCGCGCTTCAATTGCCGCTCCAGGAGCTTGTGCATGCGCGTTCAGCGCTCCGAGAGGGTGGTGATGGTCATCGTCTGGTTGTGCAGCTCGCACCGCGCCGACGGCGTGAACGGCGAGATCTCTCCGTACGAGTAGAAGCCCGTGAGCGCAGCGCTGGGGCCCAGCACGTCGCGCACGCTCTCGACCTCTTCCTCGACGCGCTGCTTGAGCACCAGCTTGCGTCCGACGCAGCTGATCAGGATCGCCAGCTCCGGGTTGCTCTGGTGGAGCGGCTTCCGGCTGGTGCGGGCGGCGCCGCTCGCACCGTCGATCAGCCGCTCGAAGTTCGCCTTCATCAGGCGCGCATGGGCTCCCTGCGGCACGTCGCCGGCGAACGTCATGCTCTGCGCCTGCTCGTCGACCGCCAGAATGGTGCGCACGACCGGCTCGGCTCCATCCGTTCGGACCGCGAGCGGGAACAGCAGGCCGCTGGCCGGCAGGCCTACCGCGTGGTCGCCGAGGTACTGCTTGTAGAGCTTGAGCGCCGATTGCCCGTCGAGCTCGTAGAGGACGTTGCCGACCGACCGGGTCACGAGCCGCTCCGGGCCGAAGCAGTCCCACCCCCCGAGCGAGCCGCAGCCGACCTTGAGCCGGCCTCCGTAGAGCCCGAGGGCGGCGACGCGCCGCTGCGCAGGCGCTCCGTCGAGGCACACGAGCGTGCGCTCGAACCTCGCTCCGTCACCCGACAAGCCGCCCGTGAGGCCTACGCGCGGCAGCGCCGAGACGAGCCCCTTCACCAGCTCGCTCCCGTTGACGGCGAGACCGTCGGAGAGCACGAACACGTGCACCAGGCCGCTGGCCTCGAGGGCGCCGGCGAGGCGGGCACCCGCGGTGCGGCTGTCCATGCCGGCTGCGAGCTCGATCTCGGCCGCGCGCACCTCGCTGGACTCGAACGTGACCGCGGTAGCCACGATGCTGTCGTCGAGCACGCGCGTGCCGCAGATCTCGCCGGCGGTCGAGCACCCGAGGATGCGTGCGCTGGGGTACCGCTCGCGGAGCAGCGACAGCGGCGCCGGCTGCGCGAGCAGCTCCCGCGCTCCGAACGAGGACCAGCTGTGCGGCTCTTCCCCCGTCGCTGCCCGCCGGACTCCACCCCTCCGCGTCCCGCCACACGCGCTGGTCGATCTGCATCGGTCGGCTCCGTGCAGCCGCCATGCCCGGTCGAAAGGAGCGGTGCATGCTGTCTCGACCGGGGTCATGGTGACCCCGGTGGGTCGGGGCGGACCTCCCGCATCCCGGCCCGGGCGTCGCGGTAGACCGACATGGCCACGGCCAGGTTCAAGCCCAGCACCACCTTCGACGCGGCGAACAAGGCGCCGCCGGACGCGGCGAGCAGCGGAGATGCGACACCCGCCGCCAGCAGCACGACGGCCGCCGCGTGCGTCACGACCTCGGCGCGTGGCCCTGGCTCGCCGATCACCTGATGCATCAGCGGCGCACCTGGGCCGCGGCGAGAGAGGTGCAGCCAGACGAGGAACGGGACGATCTTGTAGAGCATCCCGCTGATCAGCGCGGGAAAGGCCCCCGCCAGCGAGAACACGCCGGTCAGGTACTCGAGCGGCGCGCGCAGCGCCGGCGGACAGCCGAGGTACAGCCAGCTCGCGGAGGCCACCGCGAGCAACAGGCAGCATAGCCCCAGCCGCCAGCACCAGGCCGTCGTGTCGCGGCCCCGCCGCTTGCTCGAGGCCTGGAGGAGCAGCGTCTGCGCCGCGAACGCGACCGTCGCCGTGGCCAGCACGGCGGCGCCCACGGCCGCCACCGGCCTGAAGCCCAGCGGCACTCCGGCCGACCACAGCCCGAGCCCGGCAAGCAGCGCGAGCGGCAGCGCGCGCGCGACCGGCACGGGGTAGGCCGGCGTCAGCTGGAACATCGGCACGACGACGTATGCCACGCCGGCCACCAGGCACAGCGCGAACCCGAGCAGGCCCCACGCCGCGTGCAGGTGCACGAGCTCGACGATGGGCACACTCCAGATCTGCCCGAGCCCCAGCGCGAGCGTAAAGCCCAGCGCGACTGTCGCTCCGAGCGCCACCGCGGCGATCCGCAGCGCGGGCAGCGTAGGCCCGATCGCGCGAGCGCGGGCGAGCGAGAGGCCCACGGCGCCGAGGTACGCGGCCAGCGTCGCGAGGAGCACCGCCCCGGCTGCGGCGAACCAGGTAGGCCCTGCGCCGAGGAACGCAGCGACGAGCAGCAGCGTTCCGGCGTTGAGCCCGGCGTGGCTGACGAGCGCGAGGAGCCGGACGCGCGGCACCGCGGACCCGACGGCGACCGGCAAGAGCTGCAGCAGCGCTCCCGCCATGACCTGCAGCATGAAGCCCAGCGCGAGCACGTGGACGAGCGCGAAGGTTTCGGGCGACCAGCGGCTCGCGGTCACGAGCTCCGCGCGCAGCGTCATGAGGAGGCCCGCCCCGGCGCCCCAGACCGGCGCGGTGGCAAAGAAGCGCAGCGGAGCGTGCAGCGGCGGGCTCTCGTCGAGCGCGAGGGCGGTCATCGGCCCAACCGGATGCGAATTCGATACGTGCCGTCGCGCTCCAGCTCCGTCGCGTGCACGTAGCCGTCGCGATCGAGCACCGCGTAGAGAGGGAAGGGCTCGCGGTACAAGAGCAGCGTGAGCTCCTCGCCCGGCGGGAGCGCAGTGAGCGCAGCGAGCGCGCGGCGCATCGGCTCGGGCGGCATCAGCCCGCGCCCGTCGACCACGCGGCCCGTCACTTCAGGCCCGCAGCGACGCGTTCGAGCAGCGCCGCGTCGGAGCCGAGCGCCCGCTCGCAGGCCGGGTACAGCATGTGCTCCTCTTTCGTGTTGTGCTGCTGCATCAGCACCAGCATGGTCTCGCCCGCCCCGGCGAAGCCCGCGCCGTCCTTCGCGGCGAGCGCCGCCGCGAGCTCGCCGAAGAGTTGGCGCAGCTGGTCGTGCTCGAACCGCATCACCAGCGTGGGGCCGCCTCGGATGCCGGTCGCCGCCTCGAACGCCGGGAACAGCACCGTCTCTTCGGTCGAGAGGTGGCGGGCCATCGCTGCGGTGAACGCCTTCAGCTGCACGCCGGCCTCGTCCCAGCGCCCCTCGCCGGCGCGCTCCTCGGCCAGCGCCCATGCCTCGTCGCACGCCTTGTGGTGCTCGGTGAGTACCTCGCTCAACGACGCGCTCATCCGGCCGCCAGTGCGCGCAGCGCCTCGACGTCGAGCACCCGCACGTTCTTCGTGCTGTCGACCATGCCCCGCGCCGCGAGCCGCTTGAGGATGCGCGACATCGTCTCCGGCCGCAGGCCGAGCACCGCAGCGGCGCGCGCCTTCGAGAACGGCGCGTCCTTGCCGCGGCCGACGTGCTCGGCGCACATCAACAGGAATCGCGCCACCCGGACCTCAGCCGGGCCCGAGCGCAGATCGACGTCGCGCCGCTGCTCGAGCAGCTCGCCCATCGCGATCTCGAACATTCGCCGGGCTGCGCTCTCGGGCCCGAGCCACGACTTCACCCGGTCGGCGGGCGCCGCGCAGAGCTGCAGCTCGGTCACGGCGGTCACATCGGCCGGCGACGGCAGCGCCTTCAGCGACTCGAGCCCGAGCATCGACCGCGGGCCACGTACCGCCACGTGTGCCTGTTCTCCGTCGGAGGTCAGCACCGTCATGGCGACGACTCCCTTGCGCACGAAGGCCACCTCCTCGGCCACCATGTCCTGCGCCGTGAGCACGGCCTCGGCGCTGAGCTTCTTGGGCGCGAACACGCATCGACCCTGCGTCATCAGCTCGCAGTCACCGCAGTCCCGTACCGCTCGCTTGATCATGCTCAAGCCGGCGTGCAGCTCTTGCGCCAGCCTCCTTTCCGGGGTTTTCAGAATTGGATCGTGCGCTCATCTTGCGCTGCATCAAGGAAGTGCCGCTTGTCGGCGTAAAATCTGCGCCACAGATCGAGGTAGCCCTGGGTCACCTGCTCGGCGGTGAGCTGCGCGGGGCGGTAGACGACGTTGGCGTCGTTGTAGCGCTGCCAGTCGCGGCTCGTGATGCGCTCCTCCTGGACCAGCCGGCGCCAGGCGGGCGTGCCGGGGTAGGGCGTGAAGATCGCGAACTCGGCCTTGCCGATCTTCGAGCGCGCGCAGAACTCGAGCATCCGATCCGTCGTGCCCTCGTCGTCCGAGTCCAGCCCGTACAGAAAAGACGTGTACGGCTCGATGCCGGCGTCATGGCAGCGCGCGATCGCCCGGTGGGCGCGCTCGAGCGCCTGGGGCTCCTTGCCGGTGAACGCGCGGGTGGTGATCGGGTCGAAGCCACCCACCAGGTAGAACATCGTCACGCCCGCCCGCCGTGCCGCGTGCAGCAGCTGCTGCGGCGCCGAGAGGATCATCGGCATCGAAATCCCCACGTAGCTGATTCGCCCGGGGGTGCCGTCGCGCGCCAGCCGGTCGAACAGCGCGGCGAGCAGCCTCTGGCCGCGGCCCGGCAGCCAGCTCGTGTCTTCGGTGAGGCAGGCCCGCTTGCCGTGCGTGGCGAGCTCGCGCAGCTGGGCCACCACCTGCTCCAGCGAGAAGGGCCGGAGCGTGTCGCCCATCGACACCGGCAGGATGCACGCCTGGCACTGAAGCGGGCAGCCGCGCGACAGCTGCACGGGGTAGTCGTCGGGTCGAAACGCCGCCGTCTCGCGGCCCAGGTAGAGCGAGATCGCCGGCAGCGGCAGCGACTCGAGCGGCGGCGCCGGCGCCCGATAGCGGGGCTTCAAGGCGCCGGCCGCGAGATCGTCGAGGACGGTCTGCCACACGCCCTCGCCCTCGCCCTCGACCACGGCGTCGAAGTGCGGCGCCACCACCTCGGGCAGCGCGGTCGGGAAGATTCCCCCCGCCACGGTGGCCACGCCCTGCTCGCGGAAGTAGCGGGCGAGCTCGAGCGCGCGCGTCGCGGCTGGCGTGAAGAACGAGAACGCCACCAGGTCGGCGTCGGTCGGGCGGTCGGCGGGCTCGAGCCGGTCGTCGCGGAACTCGACCTCGATATGCGGGGGCGTCAGCGCCGCGAGGCACGCGATGCCCAGCGACGGCGAGCCCAGGTACTCGTTCATCGGTACGAGCTCCAGCAGCTCGGGGTGCGCCTGGGCGTGCCGCTGGAAGCGGGGGTAGACGAAGAGGATCTTCACGCCGCCGGCTCCAGATCTCCGAGCGCCTGGGAGACCACGTCCTCGCGGAGCGGCTCAGCGAGCGCGGCGCCGATCTCGCGCGCCGCGGCCTCCGCGAAGAGCGCCACGGCGCCGCGCGCGGCCGTGCGCCGCCCGTCGACCGCACGCACCGTCGCGTCGAGCGCCTCGCTCCACACCGCTGCGCGCCCGAGCCGGTTGAGCAGGCGCGGCTGCCGCAGGAGCCCGATCTTGTGCCGGGCCGAGAGCTCCTCGCGGTGCGCGTCGAGGGCGGCGGCGGCGACGTCGGCGCTGCAGGCGAGGGCGTGCGCTTCGGGCCCTACGAGGGGCGCCAGGGGCTGCCGGGGCGGCGGCGCCGTGGCGAGGTGCGTACCGAGCTGGGTGAGCAGCACGTCGTTCGCGCCCTCGAAGATGCGCGTGATCCGGACGTCGCGGAGCAGCAGCGGCAGGCCACTCTCTTCGATGAAGCCCACGCCGCCGAAGAGCTGGAGCGCGGTGTCCACCACGTACGAGGCGCCCTCGCTGCCGAACACCTTCGCCGCCAGCGAGCGGTGGAGCAGACCCGGCACGTCGTCTTCCAGGCTCGCCGTGTCGTGCACCAGCGCATCCATCGCGGTGAGCCGTGCGCCCATCAGCGCGAGGTGCTCGCGCACCACCGGCTGGGCGTCGAGCGTGCGGCCGAACTGGCGGCGCGACGCGGTGTGCTCGATCGCCTTGACGAGCGCGGCGCGCGCGGTGCCGCAGCACCCCGCGGACATCAGCGTTCGCCCCCACGCCAGCACCTGGTGGAGCTGCTCCGCCCCGCGGCCCGGCTCGCCGACGATCCGCTCCGGCCCGATGCGGACCCCGTCGATGACGAGGGGCGCCGTCGACGAACCCTTGAGCCCGAGCTTGCGCTCTTCGCGCCCGACCGTGAGCCCCCGGTCGCCGCTCTCGAGCAACACCAGGCTCGTGCCGCGCTGCGCGCCCCCCAGGCCCGGCGTCGCCGCGGTGATCGTGAACACCTCGGCGAGCCGGCCGTTCGTCACGAACAGCTTCTCGCCGTTGACCACCAGCTCAGCGCCTTCTGCGAGCGCGGTCGTCGCCAGCCGCGAGAGATCGGAGCCCGCGTTCGCCTCGGTCGTCGCGAACGCAGCGATGGCCTCGCCGCTGGCGAGGAGTGGCAGGTAGCGCT
>JAEUJP010000378.1 GCA_016793725.1 Myxococcaceae bacterium
GGCGCTTCGGCAGCACGCGCTGACTCGCGAGCAGCGCGGCCCGAGCCGACTCGCCATAGAGCAGCTCGAGCGCGAGCGAAGGCACGCGCGCAAACGACGGCCGGTGCAGCACGCGGCCGAGCTCTTTCGCGAAGTCGTTGCCGGTGTGCGGCGAAGGCGCGGTGAGGTTCAAAGGCCCGCTCACCGTCTCGGTGTGGAGGGCGTGCTCGATCGCGCCGAGCATGTCTTCCACCGAGATCCAGCTCATCCACTGCTTGCCGTCGCCCAGGGGGCCGCCGGCGCCCGCCTGAAACGGCGGCAACATCTTCGAGAGCGCCCCACCCTGCGGCGTCAGCACGACGCCCGTTCGCATCAGCACGACGCGGGCATCGGCCTTCAGCGCTTCGGCCTCCCAGTCTTCGCAGAGGCCGGCGAGGAAGCCGGCGCCGCGCGCAGCGCGAGCCCCGACGGTCGAGTCTTCGGTGAGCACCTCGTCGCCGCGGTCGCCGTAGACGCCGATCGCCGAGCCCGAGAGCAGAACCCGCGGCGGCTTCGCGGCCTTCTTCATCGCCGCGACCAATGATCTCGTGTAGTCGACGCGGCTCGTCACGATCTCGACGCGCAGCGACTTCGTCCACCGGGTGCCGATGGGCGCGCCCGCCAGGTGAATCACCGCGTCGCAGCCATCGACCGCGCCGAAGTCACCTCGCTTCACCGGTACGATCTCGTGCCCGGCCGTGTCGAGGTACGCCGCGAGCACGTTGCCGATGAGCCCGTTGATGCCCGTGATCGCGATGCGCTGCCGCGGCAGCGCCTTGAACCGGTTGTGCCGCTCGAAGTCGGCCCGCGTCACCGCGTGCCGGTACCCGAACACCTTCTCGAGCTTCTTCGCCGCGAACGACTCGCCGACCGGCAGCGAGAAGTCGATCTCGTCGTGCAGCTCACCGTCGGCGAACCGGTGCGTGTGCACCCAGCGCGAGAACGGCCCGTCGCGCTGCTCGTCGCGAAACAGGCGCCCCGGCTCGTCGGCCGTGTGCTCGGCCACCCACGGCTGAGAGAGCGGCCCCACCTTCACGTTGACCGTGACGCGCGTGCCGACCTTCAGGCCGCCGGGCCCCGACCTCGAGACGAGCTCGACCGGGTCGAACGGCGGGTTCAGCCGCTCGAATGCCCGCGCGCGGGCGTGCCAGGCATAGAGCTCGGCCGCCGTCGCTGCCACTGCGCTGCGCTTGTCGAGCTTCACTTGGGCTGTGCTGTGCTCTTCACGTACAGCTCGCGCAACTGTTTTTCGTCGACGTCGCCGGGCGCGCCCGTCATCAGGTCGGTGCCCTTCTGCGTCTTCGGGAAGGGGATCACGTCGCGCAGCGACTCGGCGTTGGTGAGCAGCATGGCGAGCCGATCCATACCGATCGCGATGCCGCCGTGCGGCGGTGCGCCGTACTTCAGCGCGTCGAGCAGGAAGCCGAACTTCTCGCGCGCCTCTTCGTCGCCGATGCCCAGCGCCTTGAACACGCGCGACTGAACCTCGGGGCTGTGCAGGCGAATCGAGCCGCCGCCGATCTCGAAGCCGTTCAGCACCACGTCGTAGCGGTGGCACTTCACCTTGCCCGGGTCGGTCTCGAGGTACTGCACGCAGTCGTCGTGCGGCCGCGTGAACGCATGGTGCGCCGCGGCCCACTGGTTCGCCTCTTCGTCGAACTCGAACAGCGGCGGGTTCACCACCCACAAGAAGTTCCACACGCCGCCCGAGCCGTACTCGGGGATCAGCTTCAGCTTCTTGGCGATCTGCACGCGCAGGTTCGCCATCACCGTGTGCACCTGCGACTCTTTGCCGAACTGAAAGAGAATCAGGTCGCCCTTCTGCGCGCCCGTCGCCTCGAGAATGCCGTTCTTCAGCGCGTCGGACGCGGTCTTGAACAGGGGCGCCTGAGTCCACTCGCCGGTCTCGCTGATCTTCGCGCGCCCGAGCCCCTTCGCGCCCATGCCCTGCACGAACACCTCGAGCTCGTCGGTGTCTTTGCGCGACAGCGCGTACTTCGCAGGCACCACCATCGCCTTCACGATGCCGTTCTTCTGCGCGACCGCGTCGCTCAGCATCGCCGCGCCACCCTCGGCGCCGAGCTTCTTCACCAGCTCGGTCAGCTCGACGTGCTCGAGCCCGAAGCGCAGGTCGGGCTTGTCGTTGCCGTACTTCGACATCGACTCGTAGAAGTCCATTCGTCTGAACGGCGTCGGCACGTCGATGCCGAGAACGTTCTTCCACAACGTCTTGATGAGGCCTTCGATGATCGTGAAGACGTCGTCTTGCGTGACGAAGCTCATCTCGACGTCGATCTGCGTGAACTCGGGCTGCCGGTCGAGCCGCAGCGCCTCGTCACGAAAGCACTTCACGATCTGGAAGTAGCGCTCGAAGCCCGCCACCATGAACAGCTGCTTGTAGAGCTGCGGGCTCTCGGCCAGCGCGTAGAACTTCCCGGGGTTCAGCCGCGACGGCACCAGAAAGTTGCGCGCCCCGCCCGGCGTGTACTTGCCCATGAACGGCGTCTCGAGCTCGAGAAACCCGTTCTCGACCATGTACGCCCGCGTCAGCGCGTTCATCTTCGAACGCGTGATGAGCGCCTGCTGAATCGGCCGCCGTCGCAGGTCGAGGTAGCGGTGCTCGAACCGCATCTCTTCGCCCGCCTTCACGTGCTCGCTGATCTCGAACGGAGGCGTCTCGCTCTTGTTGAAGATCTCCATCTCGAAGACCTCGACCTCGATCTCACCCGTCGAGAGCTTCTCGTTCGTCGCCGAGACCACCTTGCCCTCTTTTTTCGACATCTGCTGGCCGCGCGCGCGCACCTTGCCGCGAATGCCGAGCACCCACTCGCTGCGCAGCTGCTGCGCGCGCTCGTGCGCCTCTTTGCCGAGGTCGGGGTCGAAGACGATCTGCGTGAGGCCCTCACGGTCTCGCAGGTCGATGAAGATGAGCGTGCCGTGGTCTCGCCGGTTCTGAACCCAACCGAACAGCACCACTTCTTTGCCGATATCTGCAGCGCGCAAGGCACCGCACGTATGGGTACGCTTCGTCTGGGTGATGAACTGGGTCGCCATGACGCGTCGGCTCATATGTCGTGCCGACGGGCCACGCAATCGAACGCTGACTGTGGTTCCAGCGAGCGCGCCGGACACTGCGGCCGCCGCCTCGACGCGAAGCGCTGCGCGTTTCACGACGGTGTCCGTCGCGCTCGCGCTCGCCCTCTGCGTGGCCGACCGCGCACACGCGTTCGACGGCTCCATCTCGACCGAGGTCAGCTACGGCAACCGCACCTGGTCGGCGAACCTCATCGGCGACTGGGGCATCGTGCCCGACCGCCTGTACCTCGTCGCGACCTACGGCGTCGTGCGCTACCAGCCCGAAGAGAGCTGGCGCTCGCAGCCGAGCCACCTCGTCGGCCTCGGCCTCGACGTCTTGCCCTCGTCGCATTGGATGCTGTCGCTCACCGGCACGTTCTCGCCGAAGGCGACCGACACCGAGACCTTCGGCCCCAACGGCGGGCTCACGCTCGCGCACACGCGCCGCAACGTGCACGGGCTGCTCGCGGCCGGCTACCAATCGGCCGGCCTCAGAGACGTCGAGTGGGGCGTCGACGCCAGCCTGCTCGTGGGCTGGTACGAGCTGGTGCGCGTCGCCGAGCTGCCGAACCGAACGTTCAGCGAAACGTCAGACCTCGTCGCCGTGAAGCCGGCGCTCGGCGCGACGCTCATCGTGCTCGACGCCAACGAGTTCGGCCTGCGCGGCAGCTACACGGGGTACACGAAAGACCCGCTGCAAAGGCCGCAGCTGCCGCAGGCGCTGCTCGACAACCCGCTGTTCGCGGCGCGGGCGCAGCGGCTGGGTCAGGCCGACGCGACCGCGGCGTTCTTCTCGGCGCCGGTGTGGTTCGACGTGCGGGTCTCGTATCTGCGGCGGTTCGGGCCGAAGGTCACCGGCCGCCTCGCGTACACGTACATTCAATACGTGCCGAGCCAGGGCAACGCGCACGCGCTGAGCACGCGCTGGGCGTGGAAGGTGACGGGCTGGCTGCGGCTGTGGGTCGGGCTGACGGTGCAGCTCGACGTGCCGGCGGGGCTGTCGGGCTACGGCACGCTGGGCGGGGAGCTTGCGACGGAGTAGAAAAGCGGGTCGATGCGCCACTTCGTCGCAGTCGCACTTGTCGCCGCCGGTTCACTTCTCGCGGCCTGCGGGCCGAACGCGAAAGCGCCCGTGAGGATCATGGCGTTGCTCTACAGCAACGCCGGCAAGCTCGCGCCCACCGAGACGCAGCTCGACACCATCGCCAACGTCGCGGCGCTGAAGGGCAACGTGGTGAACATGGTCGGGGGCGCGGGAATCTCAGTCGACCCGAACGACCCGGCGCAGCAGAACCTGCCGGCGAACGCGAGCGATCGTCAGGTGTTCGACGCGTTCGTGAAGGCGCGTGGCACCGACGTGCACGCGAACCTGATCGACAAGTCGGGCGTGCTCTGGCCGGCCGATTTCCACAGCTGGGCGATGGTGACGACGTATTGGAACTTCGAGCAGGCGTTCAAGTACTACCAGCGCGTGTACGACACCGACATGGTGGGCCTCGACCTGCTGCAGGGTGCCGAGGTGCTGTACTGGGCCGACTTCAGGGACTACTACCAACAAGACCCGACGCAGCAGCAGTCGACCGACAACGCGCTCTACTACCCCCTGACGCGGCAGTTCATCATTGCGCCGTACTTCCACTTTCAGAAGGTGCCCGTGTCGATGAACCTCGGCATCGTCGGGCACGAGATGGCGCATCGCGTGTTCACCCAGAAGGCGTACGCGAACGCGGTGCTGCCTCCGATCTTCTCGCTCGACGGCTTTGTGCTGAACATCGCGAAGGGCTTCGACGAAGGCCTCGCCGACTTTCACGGCTATGGGGTGACCTGCGTGACGACGGGCGGCCCGAACTGCGCGACGAACTTCATCGAGGCTTCGTTCGATGAAGAGACGATGCGAAGGGTCTTCCCCCGCTCGCCGCTTCCCACGACCCGCGACTTTTCGCGCAGCCAGAACGGCTGCATGTCGAAAGAGCTGCGTGACTCACTGGTCGGTCTCACGACGGTCTCGTTCACCAGCCAGGGCTTTCACTACAAGCTCGGCACGCTGGTCGCGTCGGCGCTGTGGCACGCGAGCGAGCCGCTGGGCCAGACCGAGGCGGTGCAGAAGGGGCTGATCGCGGCGTACGACGACTCCGACCCGGCGAACCCGGGGTTTCGTCAGGTGTTCGACTCGGCGATCGCGCAGCCAGGCAACATCTCGCTGGGCAAGATGGCTGACGTCATCATCGGGCACATGCCCGAAGGCACCGAGCTGCAGAAGCGCGTGTGTGAGCAGCTGGTCGACCGGCTCGACATCGATCGCAACGCGATGCCGAACCCGGTGCCCCACTGCCCGTCGACGGCGTCGGTGGGCGATCAGTGCCCGGCGGTGCCGCCATGAGGTCACTGCTGGTGCTGGCGCTGCTCGCGTCGACGGCGGCGTACGCGCAGAAGAGGCGCGGCGAAGACGCACCGCTGCCGTACGACGATCAGGGCGACGACGACGACGACCGGCGGCGCGACCTGCCGAGGCGGTCTGAAGGCGACCGTGAGCGTGGGCTCGAAGAGACCGAGGTCGAGCGGCAAGACCGCGAGATCTCGCTCGCGGGTGAAGACGACCCGAACATCGGCATCTCGGCCGAGGTGATCTTGGGGGCGAACCTGCTCGACAGCTCGCGGGCGCAAGGCGTCGAGCCGATGTTCATGGGCGGCATTCGCATCACGTGGGAGTGGTCGCGCACGCTGCTCAGCGACGAGTTCTGGCGCGAGATCTTCTTCGCCGACGTCTCGTGGTTCGGCTCGACGGCGCGGGGGCCCGGCGGCTTCGGCGGCACGACCGACATCTTCAACAGCGTGAACTACCACCACTTCACGCTGGCGCAGGCGTTCGCCTACCCGCTCGGCCGCACGCCACTGTCGGTGTACGCGCAAGGCGGCATCGGCTTCAGCTACCAGCAGTCGAACATCTACATTCAGGGCGCAGACCCGGTGGGCATCTCGGCGGTGCGGTTTCTGCTGCAGTACGGCCTGGGCATTCGGGTGCGCATTCACCTGGTGTCGGAAGAGGTGTTTCGCCAGCAGGGGTACGTCGGCATTCCCTGCATCTCGTTTCGCATCGAGGTGACGCGGTTTCGCCGCGCGTACATGGACGACACGTTCATCGGCGCCTCGCTGGGGATCACGTTCTGAAGCGGTCGCTGTGGCTGGGCCTCGCGGTGCTGGCGGCGTGCAAGAGCGGCGGCGGCGCGCGGCTCTTGCACGAGAGCGAGTCGCAGTTCGGGCACTTGGTGGTGCGCGAAGAGAGCCCGGGCATTCGTACGCTGCAGTTCGAGCACGGCGGCGCGATTCAGAGCCGCGTGAACCTCGAAGACCCGATGGATCTGCGCCTCGTCTACACGCGCGCGACGATGCTGGCGCTCGCGGTGAAGCCGAAGCCGCGCCGCGTGCTGGTGCTGGGCCTGGGCGGGGGCGCGATGCCGCGCTTCTTCTACCGCGCGCTGCCCGAGGCGCAGATCGACGTGCTCGAGCTCGACCCGGCGGTCGTGAAGCTGGCGAAGCAGTACTTCGAGCTGCCCGAAGACCCCCGCATCAACGTGCGGGTGGGTGACGGGCGAAAATCGATTCAAGACGCGAAGGGCGGGTGGGATCTCGTCGTGCTCGACGCGTACTCGGCCGACGACATACCCCGGCACCTCGCGACGGCGGAGTTTCTGGGCGAGGTGAAGGCGAAGCTGGCTCCGGGCGCGGTGGTGGCGGGCAACGTGTGGAGCCGCGATCACAACGGCCTCTACGACTCGATGGCGAAGACGTGGGCCGACACGTTCAGCAGCCTGTGCATCGTGACCATCGAGGCGTCGGCGAACCGCATCTTTCTGGCGGCCTCGGACCCCGCGGTCGATGTGTCGGCGAACGGGGTGCGCGTTGCGGCGGCGAAGCTCGAGGCTTTTCCCGCCGTGAAAGAGTACGCGCCCGCCGAGTGCTCGCGCGATGGGTGGGAGACCGCGGAGCCCCTGAGGGACCTGCGGTGAGAGCCCCGCGCCTCTCGGCCGCCCAAGGTCGAGCGCTCGCGCCCTGCCGTTCTCTGAGCTGCCGGGGCCGGTTTGGGGGAGCCTCTCTCACCTCACGTGAAACGCCCCCGCGGTGTGCTTCACACCGTTGATGAGCACGTCGACCGGGTGCCTGCCCGGGTTCGGCTTTCTCGTCGTGAGCACCTGCAGCGACACCAGCACGTCGAGCTCGACCTCGGCCTTCGGAGACAGCGTCACCCGGTCGAGCTTGAACACCTTCGGCGCCGTCTTGCCGCTCGCCTTCACGAAGTGCACCGCCACGTCGACGAGCAGCTCTTGCGCCTTCGCCGCGCGGCTCTTCAGCGCGAAGTGCACCCTCACCTTCTCGCCGATCTTCGGCTTGGGCGGCTCGAAGCGCACGCGCCCGAGCTCGACCTGCGGCTTCTGCCCGTAACCCAACAGCGTCAGCGCCTCGCGCTCACCCCGCTTCACCGCGCTGCGCAGCGCGTGCTCGATGAGCGGCCGCCGCTGAACGTTCAGCCACCGCTTGCACGTCGCGTACAGCAGCTTCGGGTGCACCTTGCCGAGGTCGTTCAGGTTGTTCGCGACGCTGCGCCGCACCATCTCTGACGGGTCGTCGCGCAAGAGCTCGAGCAGCTCGAGCACCGCCTCGGGGTGTGCGTCGAGCCACTTCACGCGCGCGCCCCACGGTAGCCGCAGCCGCGTGCCCTCGGAGGCGAGCCTGCGCACGTGGGCGTTCTCGTCGCGCGCGAACCGCTTCAACGCAGCCAGCGTGCGCTCGGGCTCGGCCGCGATGAAGGGCCGAATGCTGAACTCACAGGTGAACCGCTTCGTCAGCTCGGCCTGCGCCTTCAGCGAGACGTCGAAGTGCGGAACGCCCCGGTCGGCGATGAAGATCGTGTGGGGCAGGTAGAAGAAGGGCTCCATGCCGGCGGGGCCTTCTTCGCCGACGCGCTCGGCACCGAGCGAGCGCACCAGCACGTCGACCGCCTGCGGGTAGTCGGCCGGCAGCGCGTCGCCGAGCGCGGCCGCGATGTGTTTGCCGCGATCGATGAGCTCGAGCGCTTCGAGGCCGGCCGACGCCCGGCGCACGAAGGCCGCAGAGGGAAACGAGGGGTGCACGCGCGACAGAGACTCAGCGAGCCGCCGCACGAGCTGACCTGAGAAGAAGTTCTTGAGCGGCTCGGCCACGCGTCAGGCCGCCGAGCGCAGATCTTTCAGCTTGAGCGAGACGCGCTTGTTGCCGTTCCACTCGTCGATGCCGGCCTTGAACGCCAGGTCGATGGGCCCCTCGGTGAGCCCGATGCGGCTCGCGAGCTGAAAGCCGATGACGTCGAGCGACGGGTTCGCCTCGAGCTGGAGCTTGAGGTGACCTTCCATGCCTTCTTTTTTGGCCTGCACCACCTTCGGGGCGGCCACGACACCGCAGGTGGCGAGCACCGGCTCGGGGTTGGCGGCGCCGAATGGGGCGAGCACCTTGAGCGCCTCGACGGCCTCGAGGTCGAGCTCGCCGGGGGCCACGACCGCATCGACCTTGCAGCGCGGCACGAGATCTTCGTCGGTGAGCCGCTCGGCGGCGATCTGCTCGAAGGCCGCGACGAAGCCGGGCAGGCGGTCGGGCATGATCGAGAGCCCCGCCGCGTGCTTGTGGCCGCCGAACTTCGTGAGGTGGCCCGAGCAGAGCTTGAGAGAGTCGTAGAGGTGAAACCGCTCGATGCTGCGCGCCGAGCCGCGGCCCAACCCTTCCCACACGCCGACCACGACGGTCGGCCGGTGAAAGCGGTCGACGACCCGCGACGCGACGATGCCGACGACGCCGGGGTGCCACCCTTCGGCGTGCAGCACGAGGCCCTTGGCGCCGTAGGCGATGCGGGCCTCGGCCTGCTCGAGCGCCTGCTCCAGAATCTGCTTCTCGATCGCCTGCCGCTCGGCGTTGGCGGCGTCGAGGGCGCGCGCGAGCGGCAGCGCCTCTTCGTAGGTCTTCGCGGTCAGGCACTTGAGGCCCAGCGCCGCGTCGTCGAGCCGGCCGGCCGCGTTGATGCGGGGCCCGAGGCGAAAGCCGACGTCACCCGAGGTGACGTCATGCCCGGTGAGGCCGCACACGAACTTGAGCGCCTTCACGCCGGGCCGGCGCCCCTTCGAGAGCTCTTTCAAGCCATGGCGAACGAAGAGGCGATTCACGCCGAGCAGGGGCACCACGTCGGCGACGGTCGCGAGGGCGACGAGGTCCAGATACTCCTTCAGGTTGGGCTCGGGGCGGGTCTCGTTGAACCAGCCGTTCTTGCGCAGGGCGCGGCGAATGCCGATGGCGAGGTTGAAGGCGACGCCGGCCGCGCAGAGGTATTTGGTGGGGTACTCGCAGCCGGGCTGCAGCGGGTTCAGCACCGCGAGCGCCGGAGGCATGGTCTCGGGTACGGCGTGGTGGTCGACCACGATGCACTCGAGGCCGAGCGCGTTGGCCCGCGCGATCTCGGCGTGCGAGGTGATGCCGCAGTCGAGGGTGACGAGGAGCCGCGTGCCGTCGCCCGCGATGCGCTCGATCGACTTCACGTTGAGGCCGTAGCCCTCACCGAGCCGGTGGGGAATGTAGGTGGCGACGTTGGCGCCGACGGTGCGGAGGAAGGTCGAGAGCAGCGACGTCGAAGAGACGCCGTCGACGTCGTAGTCGCCCCAGAGCGTGATCTGCTCGCGGTTGACGACGGCGCGACACAGCCGCTCGACCGCCGGGTCGAGGCCCTTCATCAGCGACGGGTCGGGCAGGGCCGAGAGCTCGTCGCTCAAGAAGTGGCGAACCTTGTCGGCGTCGTCGTAGCCGCGCTGAACCAGAACGCGAGCGGCCACGCGGTGAATGCCCAGCTCGACGGCGAGCTGATCGGCCGTCTCTGAGAGCGGCGTGTCGGAAGCTGACTTGGGCAGAAGCCACCGCATCGTCACCGTCTATCAGAGGGGTCTGACATCGGCAGTGCGAACGCGGCTTTACGGCACCTGCGATGCGCAAGAGGCGGCGTCAGACCACCGACGACGCTTCGGCCTCGGCTTCGCTCAGCGCGGCCGAGTCGGGCGCTCTCGCGGGCAGCGCCAGACGGCCGATCACGAAGGCCACCGCGGCGGCGGCTCCAGAGCCGATCAAGATGCCGACCTTCGCCGTCTCGAGGTTCGTGCCCGCCGTGAAGGCGAGCGCTGCGATGAAGATCGACATCGTGAAGCCGACGCCGGCCACCACGCCGACCATCGCAACCCCTGGCCAGGTCACCCCGCGGGGCAGCGCGGCGAGGCCGGTTCGCGTGACGAGCCACGAGAGGCACAGCACGCCCACCGGCTTGCCGACCAGCAGGCCGACCACCACGCCGGCGAACACCAGCCCCGAGTCGCCCGAAAACGTAGCGTCACCGAGTGCGACGCCGGCGTTGGCGAGCGCGAAGAGCGGCATCGCGCCGTACGCCACCCAGCCGTGCAGTGCGTGCTCGATGCGCTCGACCGGCGAAACACCTTCACGTCGCGCGAGGTCGAGCTGGTCGAGGTGCGGCAGCAGCGCGCGCTCGTCGCCCTTCTGCTCACGCAGCGCGGTGACGCTGGCGTCGGCCTGCGCGATGAGCGTCTCGCGCCCGAACCAGGCCTGCGCAGGGGTCAGGAGCCCGACGACGACACCGGCGAGCGTCGGGTGAATGCCGGCGGCGTAGGCGCCGGCCCACACCACCACGCCCGGCCCCACGTACGCCCAGGGGCTCCGAACCCCGAGCTTCTGCATCGTCAGAATCGCGACGAGCCCCGCGCCCACGGCGACGAAGCCGAGCGGCTCGAGCCCCGAAGAATAGAAGAGGGCGATCACGACGATGGCGCCGACGTCGTCGATGACCGCGAGCGCCAGCAGGAAGACACGCAGCGCCGGAGGAACCCGGCTCCCGAGCAGCGCGAGTACGGCCAGCGCGAACGCGATGTCGGTCGCCATCGGAACTCCCCAGCCGCTGACCGAGGCCCGCCCGGCGTTGAGGGCGACGTACAGCCCGGCGGGCACGAGCATGCCTCCGAGCGCGGCCGCGAGCGGCAGCGCGGCCCTTCGGAGCTCGCTCAGCTCACCGCCATGCGTCTCGCGGCGTATCTCGAGCCCGACGACGAAGAAGAAGAGCGTCATCACGCCGTCGTTGACCCAGAAGTGCAGGTCACGCTGGAACACGAAGGGCCCGAACGTGAAGCCGACCGGCAGGTGCCAGAGCGCCCGGTAGGCGCCGCCCCACGGCGAGTTGGCCCAGGCGAGCGCGACCGCAGCCGCGGCGAGCAGAAGAATGCCGCTCGCCGCCTCGATGGCGAGGAACCGCTCGACCGGCGCCAGCGCCCGTCGGGCGAACCGCAGCGCGAGCCCCGACGTACCCGGCGGAGCCGGCAGCGACGATGCAGCGCGAGTGTCGTTCGATGAATGGGCCATGCGCGCACACCCGCGTGCCTCGGGAAGACCAGCGCCCTCGCCGGCCTTCAGCCCTGCACCGCAAGCCGGGCTCACGTCGAGCGCTGAGCTGTAACCAGCCGCTGGCGTGTTGGCCACACCGTTGCGCAGCGACTCCGCTGCGCGCGGCCATTCGTCCTGCAGCCCGTCGCATCGCGAAGCCCGTGTGCCCCTTGCATGGCTCCCGCGTTTTTTTGGATAGTACTGGCCGCCGAGCAGTCACTGAATAGGGGGAAGTCGAGTGCGAGCCGGGAAGGTGGCGCTGCTGCTGGTGACGGTGCTCGTGCGCCCTGCGTTCGGCGCCGACGTCGGAGCCATCAGCGTGCTGCAGCACGACGGCTCGGCGTACGACGACGGCGCGGCCGGCCTCGCCTCGCGCGAACGTGCAGCCCGGGCGTTCTTCGCGACCCACGACGACGCCTACGACTTCCTCATCGTCTTTCCCACCTTCCCCGCGAGCTGGGGCGCGATCGAGGTCAACGGCCTGCACTCGCTGGTGCGCAACGCGGTGGTCGGCATCGGCAAGCCGCTCGTCGACAACGGCGCGCAGTTCGGCAGCCGGTCTC
>JAEUJP010000785.1 GCA_016793725.1 Myxococcaceae bacterium
CGTACCCGTGGGCGGGCACGCTCAACGTGGCGGTCGATGATCTGAAGGCGTGGCTGCCCGAGGCAGCGGCGAAGCAGGGCCTGGGCGGTGCGTTCAAGGGCAGGCTGACGGGCTCGGGCGACCTCGAGTCGATGGAGTCGCTGTCGGTGCGCGCCGAGCTCGACCGCATGACGCTGTCGCGGGGCGACTTCTCGGTGTCGAGCGTCGGCCCGGTGGTGCTCGGGTGGTCGCGGCGGCAGCTGCGCATCGAGCCGGTGTTCGTGAAGGGCACGAACACCGAGCTGGCGGCCGAGGGCACGTGGGGCCCGACGACGAGCGACATCAAGCTGCACGGCGAGGTCGACCTGCGGCTGCTCGAGTCGTTCACGACGACGCTCGATCGCACGACGGGGCAGCTCGAGCTGACCGCGGCGATCGTGGGCTCGACGAAAGACCCGGCGATCGTGGGCAGCGCCGACGTCAAAGACGCGCGGTTCAGCGTGCGAGACCAGGCGGTGTCGGTGCGGTCACTGAACGGGCACCTCGAGTTCACGAAGTCGCGGGTGCTCTTGCAGGGGTTCGAGGGCTTCATGAACGACGGGCGGGTGTCGGCGCGCGGCGACGTGCGGCTCGAGGGCACCGAGCTCAAGTCGATGGAGATCGCGGTCGACGTCGAGCAGGTGATGGTGCAGGTGCGGCCCGACCTGCCGGCGACGCTGACGGGGTCGCTGCTGGTGTTCGGCAAGCCGGGGGCGTACCAGCTGACGGGCGGGGTCGACGTGGTGAAGCTGCGCTACGCGCAGAACCTCGAGCTCGATCAGCTGCTCAAGAACGTGCGCAACTCGAGCATTCTGATTCAAGAAGAGCAGAAGCCGGTGAAGTGGCTGCGCTTCGACGTCGACATCAACCTGGGCCAAGACGTGCGCATCGACAACAACCTGGCGCGGGCGCAGCTCTTGGGGCGGCTCAAGCTGGTGGGCTCGAACCTCGACCCGATGTTCGTCGGTACACTCGAAGCGGCAGAGGGGTCGCAGGCGATGTGGCGCGGCAACGTGCTGAACGTGGGCAAGGCGGTGCTGACGTTCAGCGGGCTGGTGCCGACGTTCGACTTCAACGCGCAGGCGCAGGTGCGCGAGTATCTGGTGAGCATCAAGGCGTTCGGTCGGCTCGATGACCCGAAGGTGTCGCTGACGGCGCAGCCTCCGCTGGCCGAGGCCGAGGTGCTGACGCTGCTGACGCTGGGCATCACGTCGAAAGACCAGATCACGCAAGCCGGCGGGGCGACGCTGGCGGGCGAGGTGCTGTTCAACGCGTCGGGGCTCGACGCACACCTGCAGCGGTTTTTGTCGAAGAGCGTGGGCCTGAAAGACCAGCAGATTCACCTGTCGACGTCGTTCAACCCGGCGACGGGGCAGGCCGAGCCGTCGGTGAGCTGGGAGTCGACGGTGCTCAACGACAACCTGAAGGTGGGCGTGACGCAGCCGGTGACGGGGCGCGGCACGAAGGCGAAAGCAGAGTACAAGTTCAACGACAAGGTGTCGGCGCGCGCACAGTGGGACAATCAGACGCAAGAGACGTCGGTCGGTAACCCCGGAGTGGACTTGAAGGTTCGCTTCGAGTGGGAGTAGCGCCGCTCGCGGTCGTCTTGCTGTTGCTGAGTCAGACGCCGGTGCCGGTGGTGACGAGCGTCGAGCTGCGGCTGCCGCCGGGCACCGACCCGGGGCTGGTGGCCGAGGCGCCGGGGCTGGTGGCGGTGCGCAAGGGGCAGGAGCTGTCGCAGCGGTCGGTGCAGCGCACGATTCAGCTGTTGATGGGCACGGGGCGGTTCGCCGACGTGGTGGTGTACGGCGAGGAGTCGGAAGGGGGCGTGGCGATCGTCATCGAGGCGTCGCCGAAGCAGCGGGTGGGCGAGGTGTTCGTCGAGAAGCGCACGCTCGCGCTGTCGAGTGACGCGGTGATCTCGGCGTCGAAGCTCGAGCAGGGCAGCGAATATTCGCCGGAGTCGATGGAGGAGGCGATCGAGAACGTGCGGCTCGCGTACCGGCGCAAGGGTTACCTGCACGCGAAGGTCGAGCCGCAGGCGACCGAGGGCATGCGCGGCGTCGACGTGGTGCTGGTGGTGAACGAGGGTGAGCCGACGCGGCTGCTCAGCGTGTCGTTCGCGGGTGAGACGGGGCTGCCGCTGTTGCGCATGCGGCAGACGTTGAACCTCGAGATCGGCGAGGTGGTCGATCAAGACCTGGTCGAGAAGGGGGCCGAGCGGCTGCGCACGCTGCTGCGCACCGAGCGGTATTACCGGGCGCGGGTCGAGGCGCCGGTGCTCGACGACGAGGGGCGGCTGTCGGTGCCGCTGAGGTCTGGGCCGCGCTACGCGGTGCAGTTTCGCGGCAATCGGCGCTTCCCCGACACGGTGCTGGAGTCGATCAACGCCTACGACGGCACCGAGACGCTCGATCGCGGAGTGGTCGAGCGAATGGCGCAGAAGCTGGCGGCGTTCTACCGGTATCGCGGGTTTCACGACGCGCGGGTGCTGGGGCGCGAGTCGGTGAGCCCCGACGGGCGCGACGGGCTGCTCATCTTCGAGATCGACGAGGGTGAGGTGGTGGTGGTGCGGCAGGTGGAGTTCGTGGGCAACCAGGCGCTGACCGACAACGACTTGAAGGCGCTGCTGGTCGAGGTGATGAAGGCGTCGGCGCCGCAGCCGGCGAAGGTGGTGTCGAGCTTCGTCGACGGGCTCGAGGGGCAGGGCCGCATGCAGGAGCCGATGTTGTTCGACACGCCGGCGCCGGCGGCCGAGACGGTGCTGGTCGAGTCGGCGTACCGCGAGGCGGCGAACGCGATGCGGGCGGTGTACCGCGATCGCGGGTATGCCGAGGCGAAGGTCGAGCTCGAGCCGGTCGTGATCGAGCAGCGGCGGGCGCAGGTGAAGTTCACGATCTCTGAGGGTCAACGCGTCTTCGTGAAGGCAGTGAAGTACGACGGTGGGCCCGAGGGGTTTCGGCCGGGCGACAAGGCGGGGAGCCTGGTCGGCGAGCCGTTCAGCCCGCGGGCGGTCGAGCGGGCGGCGCAGGCGCTGGCGACCGAGCTGGCGCGGCGGGGCTACGTGTACGCGCGGGTCGAGGGCGAGTGGGCGATCGAGCGTGAGACCGAGGCGCGGCTGGTGTTCCGCATCGAGCTGGGCCCCGAGGTGTCGGTGGGCAAGGTGCTGGTTCGGGGGCTGAAGCGCACCGATGAGGCGGTGGCGCGCGGGCAGCTGCTCATCGAAGAGGGCAAGCTCTTGAACCCCGATGATCTGCTCGACAGCCAGCGCAACCTGATCGCGCTGGGCATCTTTCGCACGGCCGAGGTGCGGCTGTTGTCGCCCGAGACGGCAGAGCCCATCAAAGACGTGCTGGTCGAGCTGGTCGAGGCGCCGCGGCTGCAGTTCGAGGGCTCGTTCGGCTACTACCTGGCCGAGGGGGTTCGGGTCGCCGGTGACGTGCAGGTGCCGAACGTGGGCGGGCAGGCGCTGAGCCTGCAAGCGCACCTGCAGGCGTACTACTTCGGGGCGAGCCAGCCGGCGACGAGCGGCCGCGTCGATGTGAGCAACATTCCCCAGTACTTCCAGGTGGGCGGTCGGGCGAACGTGTCGTTGCAGAACCGCGGGCTGCTCGCGCGGGGCCTGGCGTTCTTGACGGGCGGCGACACGAGGGTCGCGAAGGCGATTCGTGGAGCCGACATCGGCACGCGGTTCGACACGGTGGCAGAGCGGGTGTTTCGGCAGTCGTACCAGTTCAACCGCATCGCGCTGGTGCCGGGCGTCGACTGGTCGGGGCGGTTCGACGTGGGGGTGAAGTGGGCGCGGCTGAAGCTGACGCTGCTGTTGCAGTACGAGTTCGACGTGTCGGACGTGCGGCCGGTGCGGAGCTTCACGGGAGATCAGCTGCCGCTCTTGCGCACCGACCAGGAGCGCCTGCGGTTCTTGTTCGGCACGTTCGCGCTGTCGACGATTCGGTTCGCGCCGACGCTCGACTTGCGCGACGACCCGGTGCTGCCGCACCGCGGGTTCGTGCTGTCGGTGCCGATCGAGACGACGGGGGCGCAGTACGCGGTCGACAACCTGGGCAGCCCGGTGACGGTGCAGTTCATCAAGGTGTCGGGGCAGCTGACGACGTACTTCCCGCTGGGGCCGTCGATCGTGCTGGCGATCTCGGGGCGGGTGGGCAACATCTTCCCCTTCACGAACTCGATCACGCCTCCGGTGAAGCGGTTCTTCTTGGGCGGCGCGGCGAACCTGCGCGGCTTCCCCGAAGACTCGATGCTGCCCGAAGACGTGCGGGCCGACTACCGGGGCGACGTGCGCAACTGCCAGGCGCTGGCGAACCCGAACGCGTGCAGTGAGGTGGCGCAGAACATTCGCGCGGGGCGGTACACGCCGTCTCCGGGCGGTGAGTTCTTCGCGCTGGGCAAGGCCGAGCTGCGGTTCCCGTTCGTGGGTGACTTGAACCTGGGCCTGTTTCTCGAGGCGGGGAACCTGTGGCTCGACCCGCGGAAGATCAGCACGACGTTGAGGCCGGTGGCCGGCACGGGCTTGAGGTACCTGTCGCCGATTGGGCCGCTCGCGCTCGACGTCGGGTTCAACCTGCAGCCCGACTCGGTGGTGAACGAGGCGCTGTTCAACATTCACTTCAACGTGGGTGTGTTCTAGCCGCGGCGACGGGCGAGAGCGAAAGTCAGCTCGGAGCCCGAGAGCCGCTCGACGGAGCGGTGGAGCTGGTGGCGGCTCGTGGTCGGCGCGGCAATCGGCAGCGAGGAGTGGTATCTCGGCGCGCAGCAGGTCCGGCGATCGGAGATCGAGATGGGGAGCGATGACGACGAAGGAGCAGTGACCCAGCGCGTCGGCATTACGGCAGCGCGGCTCGCGATCTCGCGTCTTGGGTCGGGCAAGAGCAGCCCCAATGCGCTGCTTCAGCGCGCGTGCGAGATCAGCGCGCGTGCGCTCAACGTCGATCGCGTTGGAGTCTGGCTCTTCGACCGCGAACAGCAGACCCTTCGCTGCAGGGTTCAGCACGGCGACAAGCCGGGTGAGACGCTGGTCGCGGCCGCGGCACCGAAGTACTTCGCCGAAATTCGACAGGCGAGGTTTCTGGTCACCCACGACGCAACCCACGACGAGCGCACCCGCGAGCTCGCGGAATACCTCACCGGCCATGGCATCACCGCGATGCTCGACGCCCCCGTCTACCGTGAGGGCAAGGTGGTCGGCATCGTCTGCCACGAGCGCATTGGCGGGGGCCGCGACTTCGCTGACGCCGAGCGTCACTTCGCCGCGACGGTCGCTGATCTGGTGGCCTACTTTCTCGAGCTCGAAGAGCGTCTGACGGCACAGCGCGCGGCGTACGAGCTCGAGCTCGAGCTGAGCGAGGCGCGCCGAATGGAGACGCTGAGCGAGTTCGCGACCGGCGTCGCGCACGACGTCGGCAACCTGCTCACGGTGATCTCGACGGGGCTTCAGCTGTCTAAACCGCCCCCCGACATCGCGGCCATGCTTCAAGACGCGGTCGCACGAGGCAGTGACCTCTTGCAGGCGCTGGTGAAGTTCACGCGAAAAGGGCACGGAGCCCCAGAGCTGCTCACGGGCGAGAGCCTGCAGCTGCGGCTCGATCGGGCGTGTGGTGCGATCGCCCACCCCTGGCGGGTGACGTTCGATGTCGCAGACGGGGTCGAGGTCTATGCAGAGCCGATTCAGTTCGAACAGGTGGTCGCGAATCTGGTGGGCAACGCGCGAGATGCCATGCCGAACGGCGGGCCGGTCGTCGTCCGGGTGTTGAGAGGCGACGGGGGCGCGAAGCTCGAAGTGATCGACTGCGGTCGTGGCATTGCTGAAGCCGACCTTCGACGGCTGTTCACCCCGTTCTTCACGACCAAAGCTCCAGGGGCTGGCACGGGGTTGGGGCTCTCAACCGTGCAGTTCATCGCGCAGCGACACGGCGGTCGGGTCGACGTCAGCAGTGCGCTGAACGACGGCACGACGGTGAGGGTCTTCTGGCCGCAGCCGGGCGCGTAGAAGGCGCGCTCACCGCGCTGCGGCCAGTTTCCAGGTTCGAGGTGCCATGACCCGCGCGGGCTGGCGCTGGCCCCGCCGGGGGCCAGTGCAGCGCAGCCGACCCGGCCGGGGTCTCGAATGCACATCGGGGCCCGCGGTCACGCTCGGGTGGAGCGCCCGGGACGGCCACTCTCGTCAGGGGGCGACGGGGCCGAGCAGGCCCGGCGCGCAGACGTACGATGCGTTGAACGTCGCCTGGTTGAAGGCGGGGTCGAGCGGCGTGTTCGGCGCGATCATGACCGGCTGACCGTCGACGGTCAGCGAGCCCGAGAGCGAGTTCGTGCGGCCGCCGTGCGAGCCGTTGAACGCGTTGAGGCTGACGTTCGTGAGGTCGACGTTGAACGTGTTGCCGTCGCTGACGAGCGTGATGTTGCCCGTCGCCATCGTGAGACCTTCGATGCCGGCCACCGGGGTCGTGATCGTGTACACGATCGGCGCGCCCGCGCCGGCGTCAGACTGGCCCGCGACCGGCTGAACCACGACCGAGCCATTGCCCGTGATGGTCGAGCGCGAGGGCGTGCCGCCGTCGAGGAGCTGGTCGTAGAGCTCGAACGTGTTGAAGTTCATGGTGGTCAGGTTGAACGTGCCGGCGTCGGGCGAGACCGGGAGAATGGGCGGGTTCGCCATGCCGGTCACGATGCCGCGCACGACCTTGGTGCCACCGACGGTGACGGTGCCCGAGGCCTTCGTCTGGGTGCCGAGGCAGTTCTGCGCGAGCGTGAAGCCCGCCGGGAGCGGACCGATGGCGCAGGGCGGGTTCACCGTGAACGTCAGCGTGCCGGGACCGCCCGGAGCGCCCGCGACCATGCCGGCGCCGAGCACCGCAGGAGCCGCGAAGCCGCACATCGCGTTGCCGTTCGCCGCGCTGGTCGCCGTCGCGAAGCTCTTCACGAGCAGGCGCGCCGCGCCGGTGCCGAGC
>JAEUJP010000805.1 GCA_016793725.1 Myxococcaceae bacterium
GCACTACGACGACTACGAGGCGCGCCTGAAGTGGTGGGGCGAGCGCGAGGCGGCCATCACACGCTTCGAGAAGCAGATGGAAGACAAGCCCGAGTCGTACATCGCGCTCACCCGGTGGGATGCGATGCTCAAGCTCGAGCAGAAGATCGGCAAAGAGGTGACGCTGCTGGGCGCCGTCACCGACGTGAAGTTCGGCGAGAAGGGCCCCTCGGTCGTGAAGCTGTCGCGCAACCGCAACAACGACTTCGACGTGGTGTTCTGGGACAAAGACGTTCTGCTCACGTCGGGCGCCCAGTACAAGAAGGGCGAGTACATTCAGGTGCGCGGCATCGTGAACAAGTACCGAGACAGCCGCAACCTCGACAAGCTCCAGCTCGTCGTCAGCCTGCCCGGCCAGGTGCTCGCGCCATCGGCCGAGCTCGAGGCGCTGCTCGACGACACCCAGAACCCGAAGAAGGCCGAGAACAACACCGAGGGAGATTGATGTTCGCTCAAGTGAAGACGAAGACCGGGGCCGCCGTGGCCACGCTGTGCGTGACCCTGTGCGCCGTGGCGCTGCTGCAGGCGAGCTGCTCGCCTCCACCCGTCGTCGAGACCTGTATGGGGCGCAAGGTCGGCGACCTGGTCATCACCGAGCTGATGCTCGACCCCGACGGCAGCGACACCGGCCAGGAGTGGATCGAGATCTTCAACCCGACCGACGCGAGCATCAACCTCACGGGGCTGATCATCGACAACAACGCGTCGGGGGCGAAGGCGCACACCATTCGCGCCGGCACGATTGGCCCGAAAGAGTACTTCACGCTCGGCGACGTGAGGTCGGGGGCGCTGCCCGCGTGGATCAACTACTCGTACGAAGGCGACTTGAACGCGCTGAGCAACAGCAAGGGTGAGGTCGAGATTCGCTGCGGCACCACCATCATCGACAAGTTCGAGTGGAGCATCACGGCCAGGTCGGCGCGGTCGCGCATGCTGAACGGCGCGGTCACGCCCGAGTCGACGACGAACGACAACGAGTCGAACTGGTGCGACACGCCGCCGGGCAACGTCTACCTCGGCAACAACGTCGGCACGCCGGGTGGCCCGAACGTCGAGTGTCTGCCCGAAGCGATGGCCGGCACGTGCCTCGACAACGGGGTCGCGCGGCCACTGCGCGCGCCGGTCGAGGGCGACCTCATCATCACCGAGGTGATGGCGAACCCGAAGGTGGCTGCCTCTGCGACCGGCGAATGGCTCGAGCTGCTCGCGCTGCGCGACATCGACCTGAACGACGTGAACATCGCGACGTCGACGGCGAGCACGCGCCTCAACTCGATGGCGTGCCTCGGAGTCACCGTCGGTGAGTACGTGCTCATCGCGCGCAGCGGCGACGCCTTCGTCAACGGCGGGCTGCCGCCCCCGCGCTTCACGTTCGGCCTGACGCTGACCGACACCAACACCCGACTCAACGTCTACCGCGGCGACGCGGGCATCGACTCTGCGTCGTTCACGACGTCGACCGACGGCAGGAGCTGGCAGCTCGACCCGACCAAGCTCGACACCATGTCGAACAACGACCCGAACAGCTACTGCCTCGCCGAGCTCCAATGGGATGCCGGCACCGACTTCGGCTCGCCCGGCGCGCCGAACCACCCCTGCCCCGGCGGCGCGGGTGGCGGCAGCGGCGCGGGCGGCGGCAGCGGCATGGGCGGCGGCGGCGGCACGGGCGGCGGCTCGGGCACCGCGGGCGGCTTCGACACCGCGACGAACTGCTTCGACTCGTCGACGGCGGCGGTGCGGCCGATCGTGGCGCCCACGGCGGGGCAGATCGTCATCACCGAGTTCATGGCGAACCCGAACCGGTCTGACGACTCGACCGGCGAGTACATCGAGACGCTCGCGAACGCCTCGTTCGACCTCAACGGGCTGACGCTGGCGAACGAGAGCGCGACGGGCTTCACGACGCTCTCGAACCCGAACTGCATGTGGGTCGACGCGGGCACGTATTCGGTGTTCGCGCGCTCGGCGAACCCCGACCTGAACGGCGGGCTGCCGGTGGTGACCTCGACCATCTCGTTCGGCCTGTCGAACACGGGCGTGCGCAGCGTGCACGTGCGCTCGGGCACGACGACGCTCGACAGCTTCGGGTACACCGCGACGAGCGACGGGGCGTCGACGCAGCTGCGGCCGGGCCTGACGTCGCCCGACGACAACGAAGACGCGGGCAGCGTCTGCTACACGCCGTCGACCCGGTGGATCACGCCCGACGGCGGCATGGGCGATCGCGGTACTCCCGGTGCGGTGAACGAGAACTGCCCGTGACTGTGAGGGCGCAGCGCCCGCGAGTGTGGCCCCCGAACAGCAGTACCGTTCGCGGGCCTGATTCGCAGCGAAGCCCACACCGGGGAACCCTGAGGGCGCAGGGGCTCTTCGTTGCCGCGCTGGTGCTCTGCGCCGGCTGCGGCACGAAGAGCATCTGCGGGCCGACCGTGGCGCGCGTCGACCGCGCCGTCGACGGCGACACGGTCGAGCTGGCGGGCGGCGAGCGCGTGCGCTACCTGCTCGTCGACACGCCCGAGACCACGCAGGGCAAGAACGAGTGCTACGGCGCCGAGGCCGTCGCGTTCAACAAGTCACAGGTCGAGGGCCTCGACATCGGGCTCACGTACGACGAGGCCGAGTGCCGCGACCGCTTCGGCCGCCTGCTCGCGTTCGTGACGGCCGGCCGCACCGACGTGAACCTCGAGCTCGTGAAGCGAGGGCTCGCGTGTGTGCTCTACATCGCGCCGGGAGGCAAAGACCGCCGCGAAGAGTTCGAGACCGCCGCCTCGATCGCGAAGACCGACCGCACGGGCCTGTGGGGCGCGTGCAACCCGGTCACCTGCGAGTAGCGGGAGCGAGACGGCCACCGTCGTGGAAACGGGGCAGCGTCGGCCACGACCCGAAATCAGCTGACGATACGAATGCGGCGGTTCGTGCCGGTGAACGCGACGAGCCGCGTCGTCGGGTCGGGCGCGGTGCCCAGCTTGAGCGGCGACGTCGGCATCGCGTCGCGAGCCGCGGCGCGCGGGTCGGGCCCGAGCAGCGGCGTGAGGGTGACGAGCGACTGATCGCTGTACGACTCGGCGCGATACGGCGACGGGAGCGACCGCGACGGAACCGGAACGAGCACGCCCGAGCGCCTGGGCTTCGGCTGCGCCTTCGCCTTCGTGTGCACCTTCACCAGCACGGGCACCTCGCGCCGGCGGGCGCGGTGGAGCACAGGGCGGCGGGCCGCGCGCACCACCGGCTCGACGCGCCTCGACCAGAGCAGCGTGCCGCCGGCGGTGCCGAGCAGCACGGCGCCGAGAAAGATGAGCGCTCCGAACGGCATCACCAGCGGCTCGTCGCGCAGGCCGAACCAGTCGGCCGTGTCGACCACCACGCCGAAGCCGAACGCGGCGAGCGGCATCGCCATGCCGAGCATCATGCCGCCGAACGCGGTCTCAGTCTGGGAGCGGGCGCTGACCATCACGGGGGCGACCCCAGAACTACCGCAGATTCGCGACCGATCGCCAGTCTGCTTCTCTCAGGTTTCGAGAATTGCGCAGCGTCGGCGAGCGCGGATGTGGCCTTCACCGCAAGGAGAACGCGTGATGGTGAGCTGCTGCTGCCTTGTGCTCGTCGCCTGCGGGAGCCCGCCTCCACCTGACGGACAAGGAGGAGGTGCCGGGGCCATCGGGGGCGGCACCGGAGGGGCGCCAGGCGCTGTAGCCGTGGAGGCGACTGCTCCGAGAGGCTGCAGTCTTCTTCGCAGGTGCGGCATGGGTGATCGCAGTGATTCAGGTAGGCCTGCCGGCGGTTGTCGCGCGCGGCGTCGACCCGTTCGGCGAGTGCATGCTGCTGTCGGTGCCGTTCGTCTTCGGCACGGTGCTCGCGCTCTCGTGGCTCGTGCTGCGCAGCGAGCAGAACCGCCGGCCCGGGCGCTTGCGCTTCGTGCGGCGCGGCGGGCGTGCGTGGGCTTGGGCGCTCGGCGGCGCGCTGTTCATCGGGGTGCTGGGCCTGCCGCTGGCGTAGGTAGCGAACGCACTGCGACCTGCCAGGAGCGAGACGGCCGAGCTGAGGCAACACGACCGGCAAGGGTAACTGACGCCAATCGCATGGTGTTCCTCCACGGGTCCTCCACTGATGCCCGGACGGTTACAGCGGCCCCGACTCGAGCCGGCCCGACGGCGGCTGATCTATCGACACACATCCGCGGTCGCGATGACGTTCCACGACTCGACGATGGTGCCGGCATCTGTTTGGTTCACCGCATGAAGTGGCATGAACCGCGCATCGTAGGTGACGATGAGCCGGCGATCAGTTCGGCCACACCAGTCGACCGGCGGCTCGTCCGCCGGTGAGTTTTGACCGCCTTGATAAGTCTTGATCGATACCCGGCTTCCGCCGTCGTACTCGATTCGAAGGGTTTTGTTGGTGCAATATGAATGCGGCAAGGCAGAAAATAACATGTCTGCGTTTCCAGTCGTTGGACGGCCCATGGCATCCCAGGCCGCGTACGTCTCGCGCCGGATTCCCACGCCGTAGGGCTCGGCTCGAATTTTGGTTTCCCACCCAGTCCTCCGGCGAAGAACGTCGTAGCTGTAAAGGGTTCGCATAGTGAGCGGAGGCACCGTGACCAACTGCTCGGTCGGGCCGCCCCCAGCTTCCAAGAACAGCCCTTCATCGATGAACTCGTCGACGCTGGGATAGGTGCGCACCGTCGTACGACCATCGGTCTCGTCGATCCACTGAAGCGAACCAGCGTCGAACGTCGAACTGTGAACTTCGGACATGCCCCCGTCGTATGTCGACGTCACGATGTACTGCGTCGCGTAGGTACGGCAGGTCCCACCACCGCCGCTGCCCGTGCTTGCGCCTCCGCCCAGGCCACCTGCATTGGGGGCACCGCCACCACCGCCCGCATTTCCTCCCGCTGCCCAACCGCCACCCGCTACGCCCGCGTCACCGTCCATCGATCCACCGGCGCGGGCGTCTCCACCGCCAGCGGTTGCAGCGCCGCCTGCATTGGCTACGGAACCATCGCCCGAACCCCCGCCTTCGTCTGTCGGAAGAAAACAGTGCGCGAGCAAGCC
>JAEUJP010000865.1 GCA_016793725.1 Myxococcaceae bacterium
GACGCTCGAACGCGCGCGCTCGAGGAGTCGAACCAGGTGCTGAAGGCGAGCCTCGAGCGCCAGCGAGAGATTCACGAGCAGCTGCTCCAGACCGCGAAGCTCGCGGCGGTGGGCCAGCTCGCGGCCGGCCTCGCGCATGAAATCAACAACCCGCTCGGCGTCATCATCGGCTTCGGGCAGGCGCTCCAGCGGCGCCTGCCCGAGGGCAGCCCGCTCGCCATGCCGGTCGCTTCGATTCTGCGCGAAGGTCAGCGGTGCCGCGACATGGTGACAGAGATGTTGACCTTCTCGCGCCGCTCGAAGCCCGTGATGGAGCCCGTCGATTTGAACGCGCTGGTGACCGCCACCACCGTGCTGCTCGAGACCCGGGCGTGTCAGCAGCGCGTCGTGCTGAAGCAGGCGCTCGCGCCGCAGCTGCCGCCCGTGAGCGCGAACAAGAACCAACTTCAGCAGGTGCTGGTGAACCTCAGCACGAACGCGCTCGACGCGATGCCTCAGGGCGGCACGTTGACCTTGAGCACGCGCCGGCTCGACGACGGGCGGCTGTCGCTGCAGGTCGCCGACACGGGCTCTGGCATGCCGCCCGACGTGCGGGCGCACATCTTCGAGCCGTTCTTCACCACGAAGGAGCTCGGCAAGGGCACGGGGCTGGGCTTGAGCCTGGTGTACGAAATCGTGACGCAGCACGGTGGCCGCATCGACGTCGAGAGCGCCGAGGGCCGGGGCACGGTGATGGCGGTGCAGCTGCCTGCGCCCGCACCTGCGCCGCTGACCGGGCGGCCCGCATTGCAGTGAGGCAAAGGCGCCGGCCGCCCGGCTACTTCTTCGCGCCGTCCTTCGAGTGCAGGGGCTCGCGGTAGATGAGGTGACAGGTCGCGCAGGTCTCCATCAGCGGGCCGAGCGCGGTCGTCATGGCCGACACGTCTTTGCCGCGCGCGGCCTGGTTCAGCGCTCCGGCGCGCTCGCGCAGCTGGTCTTGCAGCTGGAAGAACGGGCCCGAGAGCCCCGAGAGGTCGTCGCCGGCCGCCGCCTTGTCGATGCGCGGCTCGTTCATGATGCCCTGCGTCGCGCGCTCGACCGCGCCGAAGTCGGCGAGCACGATGTGCAGCGGCAGCGAGAGAAAGTCTCTCGAGTGGCTCTTCATCTTGCGCTTGAGCGCTTCGCGCACCCGCGCCGTCACCTTCTCGGGCTGCAGCGCGCGGCCCTGAATCGTCTTCAGCGTGGGGTCGGGAACCGGCTCTTCTCTGGCGCCGGCGTCGACGGCCGGAGCCGCCGCCGTCACGGCACGGTGAACGACGGGAGCCGCGACGGGCTCCGAGGCGAGCAGCATCGAGGTCGAGCAGGCGAGCGCGAGGGTGAGGTTCATGGCCGCGAAATACCCCTCGGCGCCTTCAGCGTCGAGCGCTCGTGCGACGCGCAATTCTTGCGCGTGCCCTCACGACCCTGGAGCCCGTGGTTGCGGTCGGTTCGCTCGCCGGCAGGCTCAGAGCGAGGCGATGCGGCCAGTCGTCACGCTCTTCGACTGCCACTGCCAGCGCGTGAACGGCCCGGTGAACTGGTAGTCGAACCGGGGCTCGCCGAAGGTGGTCATCGGCACGCCGACCGCGTTCGCGAGCGACACGTACAGGCTGTTGAGCGGCGTGTGCCCGAGCATCAGGTAGCGCCCGGTCTGAAAGGCGCCGCGCGCATTGCCGTACAGCCGCACCGGCAGGTTCGAGTTGTTGTGCGCGCCCGAGTGGTAGATTTCGTTCAGCGTCACGACGACGGTGTTGTCGAGCAGCGTGCTGCCGTCGGCCTCTCGAATCGAGTCGAGCTGCCCGAGAAAGTACGCGAGCTGCTCGGCGTACCAGCGCTCGATGCGCCGCTTCTTGTCGAACGCGGCGCGGTTCGCGTCGGTCACCACCGCGAAGCCCGCGCCGTACGCGTCGTGGCTCAGCGGGTGATGCCCGTCGGGCGAAGGCTCGTTGTTCGGCCCCGGCATCGTCGTGAACCCGGGCAAGAAGCTGAACACGTGGTTCGTGGCCGAGTGTGTCCACGACAGCGTGAAGACGCGGCTCACGTCGCACGCCATCGCCAGCACCGCCTGATCCATCATCAGCTTGCCGCGCGCCGGCAGCGTCAGCGGGTCATTGATGTTCAGGTTCGACGCCGGAGCCATCGGCGAGCGGCACGCGCTGCTCGTCACCATCGGCAGCTCCGTCAGCCGCTGCTCGATGTCGCGGTACGCATCGAAGTGCTGCTGCATGCGCGTGCGGTCGGGCGCGGCCAGCCCCGACTCGAGGCCCTGGAAGCGCGCGTACGCGAGCTCCATCGCGCGGCCGCGCCGCTTCATCTTGCGCTCGAGCTCTGCGCGCGCCGGGTCGACGCCCGGCATCGAGGGGATGCCCGCGAACAACGTCTGAAACGACTGGCGCGGGTCATCGACCGTCGGCAGCCGCTGCCCGTCGTTCTGGTAGCTCAGCCCGAAGCCGGTGCCGTTCGAGTTCACGCCGAGCTGCACCGAACGAATGCGCGTGCCCGCGCCCAGCACCTTGCCGATGGCGACGTCGATGCTCTCGCCGCGCGCCTCCCACCCGCCGGCGTTGCGCGTCGGAAAGCGGCCGGTCATCAGCGACGCGAACGACTCGTGCCCGATGGTCAGCTCGCGGGTCGGCCGGCCCATCGCGTCGGGCGGCTTCGTCGGGTCGGGGCCGAGGCAGCCCGCCATGTCGGTCAGCCCGAACGGGTGCTTGCTGCCGTCGGTGAGCTTCGTCCAGTCGTCGTCGGCCTTCACCGACTCGGTCACGCGGTCGTCGGAGTCGAAGTGAATCGTGCGGTCTTTGTACGGCAGCAGCGGCAAGAGCGTGTGCGTGTCGCCCGCCGCGTCGTAGCCCCAGTCGGTCGCCGTGCTGTTCGGCCGCACGTGGTAGTGCGCGTGGCACACGCCGCCCGGCTGGAACCAGAAGATGATGCGCTTCGGAGGCGCCGCCGCCTGACCGAACGACGTCGAGGGCAGCAGCGTCTTGAGCAGCGGCGCACCGAGTGCGGCCTTCAGCAGCGAGCGGCGGTCGAGCATGGAGCCTTTCTTCATGGCAGCACCGGTGCGTTGAACGACGAAGCAGTCACCACGCCGCGCACCAGGTCTTTGAACGCGCCGTCACCCGTGGTGAACGCCTTCGTGCTGTCGCGCACGGCGCACGCTTCGGCCGGCGTCAGCGTGCGGTGCAGCGCCCACGACGCGAACTGCTTCGCGAGGCACTCGCGAACGTCGGGGTCTCTCGCCAGCACGTCGGCCAGCTCGCCCAGCCCGTCGACCGCGACCTTCTTGCCGTCGACCGTGATGGGCAGCGTCGCCGTGGCGTCGACCGGCGCGCCGTTTTCGGTCTCGCGGTACTTGCCGACGGCGTCGAAGTTCTCGAACGAGAAGCCGAGCGGGTTGATGAGCGCGTGGCAGCCGGCGCACGCCGCGGCCTGCGTCGGCGCCGTGAAGCGGTCGCGCGTGGTCTTCAGCTCGCCGCCCAGCTCGGGCAGCGTCGTGTTCACGTTCGCGTCGGGCGACGGCAGGGGGAAGCACATCGCGTGACGCAGCAGGAACACGCCGCGGTGCACCGGGTCAGACGCCTCGAAGCGCCCGAGCGCCGTCAGCACGCCGGGCTGCCCGAGCACGCCGCGGCGGCGCGCGGTCTCGCTCTTGCGCACCTCGGTCGCTCCGCTCGCCGGAGCCGGCAGGTCGAGGTTGCGCGCCACGGCCTCGTTCACCACGAGCTCGTCGCTGGTCAGCAGCGAGGTGAACGTGCCCGTGTCGGGGCGGCCCGCGCGCGAGAGAAACGTCGAGAGCGCGGCGCCGAACGCTTCGCCGTCGCCGCCCACGGCGCCCGGCGCACGAAACGCCGGGTACAGCCCGGGGTGCCGCGTCGCCGGAGCGAGCGCCACGTTCACCGTCGTCGCCTTCTCGGGCGACAGCCAGTGCACGAGAAAGTCACCGAACGCCTCGGTCGCGCGCGGGTCGGCGAGCAGGCGGTCGAGCGCGGCGTCGAGCCCTGCCGGCGTGTCGAGCATGCCGGCCTCGGCGGCGTCGAGCAGCTCGGCATCGGGGCCCTCGTGCCACAGCGTGAACGCGAGGCGCTCGGCGAGCCGCGTGCCGGTCAGCCGCGGAGCCGCGCCGCTCTCGCCGCCCGGCTGCTGCAAGAAGAAGAAGTCGGGCGCGGCGAGCAGGCCGTGCAGCACGCTCGAGGCGCCTTCGGCGTACGAGCCACCCTCGATGCGGGTGGCGTCGTAGTCGGCGAGCAGCCGGTTCACTTCGGCAGAGGTCAGCGTGCGGCGCCACAGCAGGCGCCCGAGGCGGGTCGCGAGGTCTGACGCGCAGGCGCGCGGGTCGGCGCCGCTGCAGGGGAAGCGCGAGACGGCAGCGATGCTCACGTCTTCGGCGGCGAGCACGAGCCCCTCGGCGACGACGGGGTTCGCCGAGACGGCGAGCGCGTAGCGCAGGCGCGCGTCGAGCACCTCGTCGGTCGCGGCGAGGCGCAGGTCATACGCGTGGGTGTCGTCGCCGAGCACGCGCGTGACCGTGCGCTGCAGCTGGCGCGAGGTGAGGCGCTGCAGCGGCCAGGCGCCGGGCGCCGACACGATGCCCTCACACGCGTCGGGGGCGGGCGGCGTGTCGTCGGGCCCGGTAGGAGTCACACCCACGGGCTTCGTGATGGTGGCTTCACAGGCGGCGAGCGCGCACACGAAGAAGAGCCGGGTGAGGGGGCGCATGGGCGGGGCTCCTTGCAGGCGGGCGGCCACGTGCATCTGACCGCCGTTACGGCGCCGCTGAGTTTACACCGCAATCCCCGGGAGCACGCGATGTGCACGAAGTGCACTTCAGGTGCGCGGCCTTCACGACGGCGAGGGTGGCGACACCCGCGCCGGCCGCTCACTAGAGCGCAGTGTTCACGACGGTGCAGACGCCGCGCAGGGTCGCCGCGAGGCCTGAGCCCACGCCCGTCCACGCTCCTTCGACCGACGTCAACACGTAGCCCTGGGGGCACGCGACCTCGGAGTCGAGGCTGCGAGAGCCGATTTGAGGGCCGAGCGTCGTCGGCGCGGCCACCGAGCGCTCCGTCCACTCGGCCAACGCCGCGCAGACCGGAGCGAAGCTCATCAGTTGCGTATCGGGCCCGTACTTGAGCCCGACCATCACCGTCTGTGTGGGGCACCGGCTGTGTTCGGTCGGCGTGCCGTAGCCGACTCGCGTCGACTCGACGGTCGTGGCGCCGACGCCCGCCTCGAGCAGCTCCGCGCACGACAGGCTGATGCCCTTCGCACCTCCGGAGTCGAGCCCGTAGTTCACGCCGACACCGATGAACGTGCTCGGACCGTGACTCGCGGCGACAACGGGTGGGTGCCTGCGCTCCACCGAAACGTCATCGAAGCGCTCACCAGCTCTGCGATGCTGCGCCGCCCGTGCCGCCCAGCGCCTTCTGGAGTCCCCAGCAGCACATCTCGGGCATCACGCTCGTGCGTAAGCTGGGCCAGGGCGGCATGGCCGAGCTGTGGCTCGGCGTCGACGACGGGCGCCGCGTCGCGGTGAAGCGGCTGCTGCCCGACCTGGTCGGCGAGAGCGAGGTGCAGGCGCTCTTTCTCGACGAGATGCGCGTCACCCGCGAGCTGAACCACCCGAACATCTGCCGCGTGCTGAAGCTCGGGCACGAAGGGCCGGTGCCGTGGCTCGAGCTCGAGCTGCTCGCGGGCGACCCGGCCTCGGCCATCTTGCAGCGCGCGGGCGCCGCGAACGTGAGGTGGCCGGTGCCGCTCGTCGCGTCGGTGCTGCGCTCGGTCGCCCGGGCGCTCGCGTACGCGCACGGCCTCGCGCTGCAGGTGGTGCACCGCGACGTGAGCCCGAACAACGTCTTCATCTGCTGGGACGGCGGCGTGAAGGTGCTCGACTTCGGCATCGCGCACGCGGTCGGCCGCACCGTGCGCACGCGCACGGGCGAGTTTCGCGGCAGCATGAGCTACGCGTCGCCCGAGCAGGTGCGCGGCGAGAAGGTCGACCCCCGCGCAGACCAGTTTTCGCTCGGCGCGGTCGCGTTCGAGCTCCTCACCGGCAAGAAGCTGCACGCGAAGAAGAGCGCCTTTCAGGTGATGGCGGCGCTCACCGAGAGCGTCGAGCCCTTTCCCCGCGTCGACGCGGTGAGCCCGCTCGTACACCCGAAGCTCGCCGACGTCGTGGCGCGCCTGCTCGAGCGAGACCCGGCGAGACGCTTCGCCTCGATGGCCGACGTTGCGGCGGCGCTGACCGCCTGGCTCGACGAGACGTGTGACGCCGCGTCGTGCGATGCGGCCGCGCTGTCGGCGTTCGTTCACACGCTGTGCGCCGCGCGCATCGCCGAGCAGGCCGCGCAGTACGAGGGGGCGTGAGTGGACACGAAAACGAACGGTCTCGTGCTCGGCCCCTCGATGCAGAAGCTCGTCGCGCTCGTCGAGCGCATCGCGCAGGGGCACCTGCCGGTGCTCGTGCTCGGCGAGACGGGCGCGGGCAAAGAGCGCATCGCCGAGCTGCTCCACCGCGCGTCGCCGCGCCGCGAAGGCCCGTACGTGAAGCTCAACTGCGCCGCCCTGACGCAGACGCTGCTCGAGAGCGAGCTGTTCGGTCACGAGAAGGCCGCGTTCACCGGGGCCGTCACCGCGAAGCCCGGCCTGCTCGAGACCGCCGACGGCGGCACGCTCTTGCTCGACGAGGTGGGCGAGCTGCCGCTCACCACGCAGGCGAAGCTCTTGCGCGTGCTCGAAGAGAAGGCGGTGTTCCGCGTCGGGTCGCTGAAAGGGAGGCCCATCGACGTGCGCTTCGTGGCGGCGACGAACCGCAACGTCGAGACGGCCATCGAGCAGGGCACGTTTCGGCAAGACCTGTACTTCCGGCTGACGGGGTCGACGGTGTGGGTGCCTCCGCTGAGAGACCGGCCGGGCGACGTGCTGCCGCTGGCGAAGTTTTTCGTCGAGGGCGCGGCGAACGGGCGGCCGGTCGCGCTGTCGGCGCAGGCCGAGCGGCTGCTCGAGGGCTACGCGTGGCCGGGCAACGTGCGCGAGCTGAAGAACCTGATGGAGCACGCGGTGCTCGTCTGCGGCGACGGCCCCATCACGGCCGAGCACCTGCCGGTCGAGAAGCTGCAGCGAAAGCCGCACGTCGTCGCGCCGCCGGTGCCGCCGTCGCCGACGGTGAGCGAAGGCACGCCGGCGCTGAGCTCGAAGCTGAGCGGCACCGAGTGGAAGAGGTCTTTGAAGGCCGTCGAGAAGAAGCGCATCACGCGCGCGCTCGAAGAGGCGGGCGGCAACCAGACCGAGGCGGCGAAGCGGCTCGGCTGGTCGCGGCGAACGCTCATCAAACGCCTCGAAGAGCTCGGCTTCCCGCGCCCCCGCAAGAAGAAGTAGCGCGCCGCCTCACGTAACCCCCCGGCGCTACGACCCATTACGGGTTCAGCGCGGCCCCTGCGTGGTCACGGGCATGACCCGCACAGTCTTGTTCTCTCTGCTGCTCGCGACCGGCTGCCTCAGCGAGCCACCCGTGGCCGTCGACGGCGGCACCGGAGGAGGCCGCGCCGGAGGAAGTGGAGGCAACTCAGGCCGCGCCGGCGGCGGCGCTTCGTGTGAGCCGCTCACCTGCGCCACCGCCGGCCTCACCTGCGGCACGGGCAACGACGGCTGCGGCGGCACGCTGAGCTGCGGCGCCTGCGCGTGCACCCCTTCGACGTTCGCGACCGACTGCCCCTCGAAGCCGTGCCAGGCCGCGACGGGCTGCATCGACAACACGTGCACGTACGAGCCGGTCACGTGCAACTTCGAGCGCTGCGACACCTGCACCGGCGCCGACGGAGGCGCCTGCTCCGACACCGACCGCCGCGCGTGCGGCTCGGGCTGCGTCTCGAGCTACTGCGACCCGTCGCCGACGATGACCGAGGGCCGCGTCGTCTACGCGAACCGCTGCGTCGCGCGCGCCGAGGTGCGCTGCGGCACCTGCGACCTCGGCTCGCTCGTCTGCGTCGGCGACGCCGGCGTCACCTGCCAGGGCGTCACGTTCACCGGCGTCAACCCGCAGTTCATCGAGTGCAACGGCGGCTCGCCGTCGGCGACGGTGCTCTACGTCGACCCTGCGTTCACGGGCGCGGCCCACACCGGCGCGAAAGACGCTCCGTTTTTGACCCTCGCCGAGGCGCTCTCGGCCGCCGCCGTGCGCACGTCGCGGGCCATCATCATCGGCGGCAGCCCGACGCTGCCCGGCCCGCTCGTGATGTCGAACGGCGTGTCGATTTTCGGCGGCTTCACCGGCTTTCCCTCCTGGGGCCGCGACGACACGCGCCGCCCCGTCGTCTCGACGCCCGTCACCGCGCTCACCGCCGGCCAGCTCGTCGGCCTCGTCGCGAGAGACATCGTCACCGAGACCGAGCTCGCCGGCCTCGACATCGAGACCCAGGCGTTCACGTCGGTCGCGCAGAGCGGCGGCGCGAGCAACATCGGCGCGCAGGTGGTGAACGCGCCGGCGCTCGTGCTGCGCGGCGTGCGCGTGCGCGTCGGCAACGCCCAGGCGGGCGCTGCGGGGGCCAACGCGGCGCCCGCAGCGGGCACCGTGCCCACGTCGGCGGTCGGCCAGAACGCGCGGTCGCAGAACACGAGCTGCCCGCTCGCGAGCGGCATCACCGCCGCGCTCGGTGGCCAGGCCGTCGCGCCCACGTGCACCAGCGGCGCGCCCGCGTCGAATGGCCTCGGCGGCAGCGGCGCCACCGTCGAGAAGGCGTCGGCCACGAACCCGTCGTTCTTCACGCGTGGCAACGCCGCGCCGACGGGTGCGCAGGGCGGGCTCGCGGCGTTCACCATGAGCATGTGGGTGCCGGGGCCCGGCGACCCGGGCGCGCCGTGGGCCACGCCGGCGGTGACGGGCGGCGCGGGCACCCCTTCTGTCGAGTGGGTGAACGACGTGCCACGCGCGCTCGGTCGTGGCGGTGACGGCGCGCCGGGCCAGCACGGCCGCGGTGGCGGTGGTGGCGGCGGTGGCAACAGCAGCGAGGCGCTCGGCAACCCCATCATCTGCCGCATCGGTGCGGGCGGCGGCGCAGGCGGAGCCGGCGGCTGCGGCGGCAACGCCGGCCTCGGCGGCTGGTACGGCGGCTGGGCCATCGGTCTCGCGGTGAGCGGCTCGAGCGGCCTGCAGCTGCGCGACGTGACAATCACCGTCGGCAACGGAGGTGCGGGCGGCACGGGGGGCGCCGGCACCGACGGCCTGCCCGGCGCCGTCGGCGGCAACGGCGGCACGCAGTCGCTCGGGCTGCCGGCGTTCACCGGCAGCAGGGGCGGCGACGGCGCGAGGGGCCAGCGCGGCGGCGACGGCGGCGGCGGTGCGACCGGCCTCACCCGCGGCGTGCTGTGCCGCGCGATGCAGAACCTCACCACCACCAACCTCGTGGCGACCGGCTCGGGGCCGTCGGGCTTCGTCGCCGTCGATGGCTGCATCTGAGAACTGAACCCCCCAAAAGGCACTGCGACCATGCGCACCTCTTCGTTCGTTCGTTCGTTGTTCCTCGTCGCGCTCGCGGCGTGCCCCCACGGCGGCACGCCCGAAGACGCCGGCTCGGCCGGCTATCACTGCACCGTCGACGAGGCCGCGCTCGAGCAGCCCACCGCGTGCGTGTGGGACGACGCGTGCCCCTGCGGCAGCCACTGCAGCGCGGGCACGTGCACGTTCGACTGCCGCACCGATGCGGACTGTACATCCGGCATGCGCTGCGACGGCTTCGGGCGCTGCGTCGCGCCCGAGGCCGTGGGCGCGGTGACGCAGGCGCTGAAGACCGAGAAGTCGGGCACGCTGGCGCTCGAGGGCGCTCCGGTCACGCTCGACCAGGTGCACCCGCAGGGTCAGGTGACGCTGTTCGCGAAGGGCGGCGCGCTCGCCGGCCTGCGCCTCGTCGCCCCAGCAGGCGTCGAGCTGCGCTGCGGTGTGACGGCGGCGTTCGCAGGCGAGTGCACGCTCGACCTCGCTGCGAACGAGCGCCGCGACGTGCTCGTGCGCGTCACCAGCCCCGCCGCGGCGGCGACGTTCGAGGTGAAGGTGTTCGGCCGCAACGAGACGCTCGGCTTCCGCGTCGCGTACGCGCCGAGCCGCGCGAGCACGTCGAAGCCGCTCGAGGGCGTGTACCGCGGCTTCGCGCACCCGGTGGGGTTCGGCTCCATCGCGCGCACGACGACGTCGCGGCCGCCGGCGCCGCTCGCCGACGTCAGCATTCCCGTCGAGGTCTCTGTCTTCCCCGAGGCCGGCGGGCGCCGCATCGTCACGCTGAAAGACCAGCTCGGCGTCGTCTTCCCCGAGGCGCCCACCGTCGGCGAGCTCTTGCGCGCGAGCGGCGGCGAGCTGCAGCTGCGCCACGCGCGCCGGCCGTACGCAGGCAAGGGCGTCGACCCGGCCGCCACCACCGACGTCGGCGTCTCGGCCGAGTCGGTCTCGGTCGAGAAGGGCCAGAGCGGCCTCGCCATCACGCTGAAGAGCCGCTTCGCCGGCGTGCTCGACCCGGCGAACGACCTCTCGGTCACGTGGCGCCTCTCGCTCGGTCGCGTCGGCGACCTGCCGGCCGGCGCGACCGCCCCGGCGCTGCCCGCGGTGTACGCGACGCACGACGCCTCGGCGCGCGCCGCCGTGGCGCTGCCCGCCGAAGGTGCGGTCGAGGCCGCCGTGGGCGCCGCGTTCGCCGCCGCGACGCCGCGCACCGACGCGAGCCTCACGCAGACCCTGATGTGCACCGGCTACGGAGCGATGGCCGCCGTTCAGCTCGCGCCCGCCGTCGGCTCGCCGTTCAGCGGCGACCTGGCGTGCGCCGGCAACGCGCAGCCGCTCACGTTCGGCATCTTGAGAGACAGCACGTGGCAGCTCGCGGGCACGCTGGCGAAGTGCCTCGCCGACCTGCGGCAGTCGGCGGCAGTGAGCGCGGGCACGATGTCGCCGTCGGCGGGCATGGGGTGCCTCGATGGGCCGCGCACGCTCGCGGCGCTGCGCTTCGCGCTCGACGTCGATCGCCGGCGCGCGCTCGGTGAAAACGTGCCGGCCGACCCGATGGCGAGCGCGCTCGCGCACCGCCTGCTGCAGCAGTGGGTGCGCACGCACCTGTTCGTGGCGAAGCAGGCGACGCAGGTCGACCTCTTGAACGACATTCTCGCCGGCGAAAATCAGATCAACCGCGGCTTCATGCAGGGCGAGATGCTCGAGCTCACCGGCCGGGGCTTCGACGCGCTGCTCGAGCCGCGCCTCGCGCTCGGCATCAGCCGCATGACGCCCCAGGTGGTGTTCGAGCCCGACTACCGCCCGCGCGTCGCGCCGGGCCTCGCGCTCACGCCGAACCCGCGCCACGAGCAGACCGTCGGGCTGCCGGTCACGCTCGTCGACTCGCTGCAGCAGGCGCTCAACGTCTACGGCGCGCTGTACGAGCGGGCGCGTTACGTGACCGCCGACCGCCCGGCGCTCGAGGCCTCGGCGAAGGGCTTCTTGCGCAAGAGCCTCGTGCTCTTCGCGCTGGCGTCGACGGTGAACGACGTGACCCGCGCGAACAACCCCGCGGCCCCGTCGTGGGACGTGCTGTGGTCGCGCGCGTCGGGCCAGTACGGCATCGAGCTCTCGGGGCTGATGCGCGCCATCGACAACCTCGCGCGCGGCGAGAACCCGCTCGGCCTCGACGAGTCGCTCGACCTGCCGCTGTACCGCGTGGGTGACCAGCAGGGCTCGATCGCGCGGTTCTCGGCGGTGAGCGACTACCTGCTCGGCACCGGCACCGCGCTCGACGACTCGAGCATCGTGCCCGCGAAGATTCTCGGCGCAGAGGCCGCGCTCGCCGACGCGCGCACCGCCTACACCCAGAACCTGCAGCAAGACTTCGTGCAGGCGGGCGAAGACGCCGCGATGTCGTCGCGCCTCGAGGCGATTCGCCGCCGCTACGGCGAGCAGGTCGCGAGCCTGTGCGGCGACCAGAACATGAGCTCGGTCAACGTGCTCGACGGCTCGCAGAACATCGACCCCGACACCTGCTTCATCAAGCCGTCGTGCCTGAAGGCGCCGGTCGAGCTGCGCGCGCGGCTGGCGCCGGGTGACGTGGCGTCGGTGTTGTGCCGCGTCGACGGCGTGCGCGCGCTGCTCGGGTTCGCGGTGAGCGAGCGCATCGCGCTGGCTCCGGCGCCGGCGCTGATGGCGCCGCTGCTCGACGGCCGCGTGACGGTGAAGGGCCACAGCGAGGCCGCCGGCGTCGTCACGGTGTCGCTCAGCGACGGCTCGACCTTGAGCGTGCCGGCGGGCCTGTTCGACGCCGAGGCGACCGAGCCCCCGGCCGGGGCGGTGAGCCCTGAACAGCTGCAGCAGCTCGGCGAGCGGTGCCGGGTGCTCGAGGGCGCGAGCGAGGCGGCGCGGCCCGACGCGGTGCCGGCGTCGTGCGCGCTGAACGGCGACTGCCCGGGCGGCTACGCGTGTGTGACGGGCGCCTGCTCGCCGGCGGCCGACACCGCGAACCAGACCGCCTGCTACACCGGCGCGCTCGGCGTGCTGGCCGTGTCGATTCGCGCGGCGGTGAAAGACGTCGAGGTGGCGCGCGCCGAGCTCGACGAGCTGAGCGAGGCCTACGACATTCAGATGCGCAAGTGCTTCATCACGAAGCTCGGGGCGCAAGCCGCGCTCGAGGCGACCCAGCGGCACAACTCGACGATGACGACGCTCGGCGCGGTGAAGCTCGCGGCCGACATCGTCTCGAACACGGCGGGCGCGGTCGCCGACTGCGCCGACGCGGTGGGCGGCGACACGAAGTTCGGCGCTGCGGCCGCGGTCTCGTGCACGTCGACCGCGGTGGCCTCGGCCGCCGACTCGGTGAGCGACGGCATGGACTTCGCGATGGAAGAGGCCGAGCGCAACCACGAGCTGAACCTGATGCGCATCGAGGCGCAGACTGAAGAGCGCGCGTGCTTCACCGAGGCCGAGATGGCGCTGGTCGGCACGCGCACCGCCGTGCTGCGCATTCAGCGCGCCAACCAAGAGGTCGCCCGCCAGCTCGTCGAGCTCACCAACGCGCGCAACGACCTCGCCGGCGCGCTCGAAGAGGGTCGCGAGGCCGTGCAGATGGAAATGGAGCGCACCGTGCCCGCCCTCAGCCTCGAGTTCTGGCTCAACGAGAAGGTCGAGCGGTACGGCTCGGCGTTTCGGGCCGCCCGGCGCGCCGCGTACCTCGGCGTGCTGGCGGTGGAATACGAGTACCAGGTGTCGACCATCGAGAAGCAGAACGTGCTCGCCGCGACGAAGGTCTCGGAGCTGCGCGGCGTGCTCGAGCGGCTGCGCAACCTCGCGGCGACCGGCACGGTGAAGGGGCGCTCGCCCGGTGAGCTGCACTCGGTGGTGAGCCTGCGCACGAACCTGCTGCAGCTGGCCGACCAGTCGAAGCTGCCTCCGGGCTGGCACACGCTCACCGAGGCACAGCGGTTTCAGCTGGTGCTCACGAGCCCGCGCTTCGCGGTGTTCGGGGAAGACGGCACGTACCTGGGGCAGGAGGTGCCCTTTCGCGTCGCGCCGCTCGTAGCGCTGGCGCTGGGCAGCCCCGGTGGGGTGGCGCTGCTGTCGGGCAGCGACTGCGCCGAGCGGGTGTGGTCGGTGAACGCGGCGCTGCAGGGCGACGGCGTCATCGTGGGCGACGGCACGCGCGCGCGCATCACGCTGAAGAAGCGGAACCGGTTCTTCAGCCAGTGGTGTGCACCGGCGCCGGCGGGTGCGGCGCCCTTTCAGCTGTCGGCGACGCGGCCGTCGCGAAACCTGTTCCTCGACCCGTTCACCGACTACCTGCCGGGCCGGCCGGGCAGCGCGCCGAACGCTGCGGCGACGGTCGACGCGAGCGCCGAGGCCGACGCGTTCAGCTCGGCGCGCCTGCAGCCGCAGGTGAACGTGACGCGCGCCGAGCTCGAGACCGACGCGTACTTCAACGGCAGCTCGCGCGAGCTCGCGGGGCGCGGGCTCTACGGCGACTATGCGCTCTTCTTCCCCGCCGAGGTGTTGTCGAAGGGCGGCGGCGAGGGGCTCAGGCTCGAGCGGCTCGACGACGTGCTGCTGCGCTTCGACTACGTGTCGGTGGCGCAGAACTGAGCCCGAGGGGCAGGCGAGCAGCCGATGTACACTCTGCGGCTTAAGTGCCGGAATCGCCCACGAACGCAGCCGAGCTGCTGCCCCTGGTCTACGAGCAGCTCCGCGCGCTGGCGGGCAGATATTTTCTCTCGGCTTCCGGCGCGCCGGTCGCGCCCACCAGCATCGTTCACGAGGCGTTTCTCAAGCTGTCGGGCAAAGAGGGCTTCGCCGATGAAGAGCACTTCGCCGCCGTCGCCGCGACCGCCATGCGGCAGGTGCTCATCGACCGCGTGCGGCGCGACCAGGCGGCCAAGCGCGGCGGCGGCTGGGAGCGCGTCACGCTGTCGTTCGCGGTCGACGGCGCGGCTGGCGAGCAGCTCGACCTCGAGGCGCTCGACGGCGCGCTCACGCAGCTGCAGGCGCTCGACGAACGGCAGGCCCGCATCGTCGAGCTGCGCTTCTTCGGCGGGCTCACCGTGCCGCAGGTGGCGCGCGTGCTGCAGCTCTCGACGAGCTCGGTCGAAAAAGAGTGGCGCCGCGCCCGCGCGTGGCTCGGCGCGCAGCTGCGAGCGTGAGCCGTGATGAGCCCCGCGCGGCACCGCCGGTTGATGGAGCTGTTAGACCACGCGTGTGAGCTGCCCGCGGGGGCGGTGCCCCGGTTTCTCGCGGAGCTCGCCGACGCCGACGTCGACGTGAAGCCGACGCTCGAGAAGATGCTCGAGGCCGACCGGCGCACGAACGTGCTGCAGACGCGCGGCGGCGAGACGGCGCTCGCGAACGACCTCGTCGTGAAGTCGTTCGAAGAGAAGCCGCTGCCGGCGGTGCTCGGCGGGTTCGAGGTCGGCGAGCGGCTCGGCGCGGGCGCGATGGGCGCCGTGTACCTCGCGCGGCAGCAGGTGCCCTCGCGCGAGGTCGCGCTGAAGGTGCTGCACCCGTGGCTGCTGTCCACCCGCGCGGTCGAGCGCTTTCGCTTCGAGGCGCAGGCGCTGGCGGCGCTGCAGCACCCGTCGATTCCCCCCATCTACGCGGTCGTCGAAGACGCAGGGCACCTCGCCCTCGCGATGCAGGTGGTGAAGGGCACGCCGCTGCTCGAGCACGCGGTCGGGCTCGACGTCGACGGCCGGCTCGAGCTGCTCGCGCGCATCGCCGAAGCCGTGCACCACGCGCACCTGCGCGGCCTCGTGCACCGCGACCTGAAGCCCGACAACCTGCGCGTGAACGGCGACGGGGTGCCGCAGGTGCTCGACTTCGGCATCGCCGCGGCGCTCGGCGACGAGGCGCGCGAGGTGGCGGGCACTCCGGCGTACATGAGCCCCGAGCAGGTGCAGCCGGGCGCGGTCGTCGACGTGCGCAGCGACGTGTTCTCGCTCGGCCTCATCGCGCTCGAGGTGCTGACGGGCCGGCTGCCCGCGGTGCCTCCGAAGTCGGGGCTGCAGACGCTGCTCGCGTTCAAAGAGGCGCCGCTGCCGGTGTCGACCGGGCTCGACGACGACGTCGACTTCGTGGTGCGCCGCGCCGTGCGGGTGAGCCCGGCCGACCGCTATGGCTCGGCGGCCGAGCTCGCCGAAGACCTGCGCCGGGTGCTGCGGCGCGAGCCGCTCTCGCCGTCGACGCGGGCCCCGACGCGCGCGTACGTGGTGTCGCGCTTCGTGCAGCGGCACAGACTGCCAGTGGCGCTGGCGGCGGCGGCGGTGACGGCGCTCGTGGCCGGCGTCGTCGTGAGCACGTCGCAGTACCTCGAGGCGAGGCGCGAGCGTGACCGGGCCGAGGCCGAGGCGCGGCGGGCGCAGCAGTCGCTCGACTTCATGTTCAGCGTGATGAGCGAGGCGAACCCTGAGCTGGGCGTGGGCCGCGGCCGCGGGCTGCCCATCGGCGACGTGCTCGACCGGGCGTCGAAGTCGCTCGACGCGCGCACCGACGTCGACGCGCGGGTGGCGACGGCGGCGCGCACGGCGCTCTCGACGACGTGGCTGGGCATCGGGGAATACGACCAGGCGGCGGTCGAGGGTGAGAAGGCAGTGGCGGCGTGGGACGCGGCGAAGCTCGGCGACGAAGAGCAGCTGGCGCGGGCGCTGGCGGCCGAAGTGCTCGCGAAGCTCGAGGTGGGGCGGGGCAGCGGCGCCTTGCCGCAGGTCGAGCGGGCTGCGGCGATCGAACAGAAGCTGCACGGCGGTGCGCTGCACCCGCACGTCGCCGAGGTGCTGAACCTGCGCGCGCTGGCGGTGCGGGCGGGCGCGAAGTTCGCCGAGGCGGCCGTGGTGCACGAGCAGGCGATTCGAGCCTTTCGAGAGCTCGGCGGCGAAGACCGGCGCCCGCTGTGGGATGCGCTGACCGAATACGGCGTGACCCTGTCGTCGATGGGGCGGTTCGAAGACGCCGAGGCGGCGCACCGCGAGGCGCTGGAGCTCGCGACGAGGCAGTTGGGCCCCGATGACCTGCAGGTCGCGAACGTGCTGCACAACCTGGCCTGGCTGATGGACCAGTACCCCAAGCCGAAGGTCGCGCTCGAGCTGCTCGACCGCGCGCTCGAGATTCGGCTGAAGAAGCTGGGGGCAGATCACACGACCGTCGGCAACCAGAAGAACCTCGAGGCGTTCTTGCGGCTCGAGCTGGGCGACGTGAAGGGCGCGCGCGCCGCGATGGACGAGTGCCTGCGCATCACGACGCTCGGGTTCGGCAGAGACAGCCCGCGCCTGCGCCGCATGATGGAGCACCAGGTGCTGGTGCTGACGGCCGAGGGCCGCACCGACGAGGCGATCGCGCTGGGTGACGCGATTCTCGCGGAGCAGCTCAAGGCGCGCGGCGAAGACCACGTGGTGACGGCGCTGATGCGCTCGAACGTCGCCGAGGCCTACGCGGCGGCCGGGCGTGTCGCCGAGGCGAAAGAGATGCTCGAGAAGGCCGTCGCGTGGCTGCAGCCGCGGCGCAACGCGAGGCATCGTGGGCTCACGCTGGCGCAGGAAAGACTGGCGCGGCTCACTTCCGCCTCCGCTCGGCCCTGAGCGAAGTCGAAGGGGGCTTGGAGTCGCCAATCAGGACCGGTTCGACGACCTCACCGCGAGCGGCGGCGACTCCTGCGCTCATGGCAGCTCGATGCCCGTGTTCGCCAGGAACTGCACGATGCCCTCGAGCGACCTCGGCGGCCGCAGCGGCTCGCCCGGTCGAACCGGCGTGCCCGGCTGAAACGGCGTGCCCGCCTGCGCGTCGGTCTCATCCGTCTGCCGAAACTCGCCTTCCCCGTTCGGGTCGACCGCGTGCATCGCCTCGACGAGCTGCGAGAGCCGCGACGGCTCCAGCTCACCGACCGCCTGAAGCAGCTCGGTCGGCTCGACGTTCATGCGCTCTGCCAGCGCCGCGAGCACCGGCCCCACGCTGCGGCCGTCGTCGTCGGCGTCGCGCAGGTGGTTCGTCGCATCGGCCGACAGCCCCGCCGCCTGCAAGAACGCCTCGGTGTGCTCGTTCTCGAACCGGTTCGACGCGCGCACGCGCTCGAGCTGCGCGAGCGCCAGGCCCGCACCCAGCGCGATGACCGTGCCGACGCCGGTCGCGCCCGCGAGCACCGCGACGCCGCCCGCCGCCTGCAGCGCGAACAGCGACGCCTGCGCCGCGTCGCCGCGCTCGAGCGCCTGCGCCGCGTTGAACACGCTCATGCCGGTCGTAATGACGCCCGCCGCCACGCCCACGTTGCGCAGCACGCCCGCCGTGCCCTTCAAGAGCTCGAAGTTGCGCGTCACGCCGCGCGCGAGCGCGATGGCGCCGTCGGCGGTGCCGGCCGCGCCCGCGAGCGCACCGACCACGTTCGAGAAGCTCGGGTCGTCGACGGCGACCGCGACCGCGCCGACCGTCGCCGCGGCGCCGAGCGTCACGCCCGCCGCGCGAAACGCCTGGCCGAGCCCGCTCGTGCTCGCGAACGCACCTTCCTGGCCGGCGCGCTGAATCGACAGGTCCATGCGCTGCAGCGCGTCTTCGGCCGCGGCCTGCGTCGACGCCGTCGCCGCCGCCTCGAGGTTCGAGGTGATGTCGCGCATGCGGTCGGGCGCGAGGCCGAACACGCCGGCCTGCCGCTCGAGGCTCTGCACCGCCGCGCGCACCGCCGCGAGGTCACCGGCCGCGCTCGCCTGCAGCGCCGTCGCGACCGTGTTGTTGAGCAGCAGGTTGCCGACCTTCTGCAGGTAGCCGGCCTCTTTCTTTCGCGCGGCCGCGAGCGACGCAATCTGCCCGAGCAGCCCCGACCCGTCGTCGCCGCCCTCGAGCAGCTCGGCCAGCTCGGCCTGCCCCGACTCGGTGAGCCCGGCGAGGTCGGGGAAGAGGTCGGTCGCCCGCTCGATGCTGTCGGCGAGGTCGTCGGCATGGCCCAGCCCCGCGAGGCCCGCGGGCGCGTCGGCGAGCTGGTTCTGCACGCGCAGCGCTCCGCCGGCGAGCGACTCGAGCGCGGCGTACTCGGGGTGGCTGTCTTTGAATGCGGCAATCGCGTCGTCGAGCTGCGCGTCGGTCATCAGCGGCGACCAGTCGTTCACGAGCTGCGCGAGCTCGGCGTTGAAGCCGTTCACCGCGCCGCTCAACCGCTCGGCCGCGCCGTTCACCGCGCGCAGCGAGGCGTCGACATTCTGCAAGATGTCGTCGGCCTCGCCGGTCTTGCCCGAGCCGTTCAGCTGCTCGATGACGCCGAGCGCGAGCGTCGCGTCAGCCGTCGTGTTCATGGCGCTCGGGTCGGTGAGAATGTGTGTGCCTTCGAAGCCGAGGTAGCTCGGCCCACCGAGTACGGTGTTGCCGAGCGCCTCGTCGAACCGGCCGAGCCCGTCGGAGTCGACGATGCCGGCGATGCGGTGGGTGACGTGCTCGAGCATCGCGCCCCGGCCGCGGCCGACGGCGGCAGAGAGGTTGGCGACGGTGGTGTCGAAGGCGAGCTGGCGGTCGTCGCGCGAGGCCTGGTCGCCGTCGGCGTCGTGGCTGGTGGCGCGCAGGTCGTCGACGATGCGGTCGATGGTGGGGCGCGCGGCCTCGGTGATGCGGGCGACGACGTCGGGCTCGAACGCGATGGTCGCGCTGTTGAGCATGCGCGCGGCGGCCTCGGCGCCACCTTCGGCGTACGCCTGCTCGACCTGCTCGGCGGCGAGCCGCACGTCGGCCTCGACGGGGTCGACGGGAGCCGTCGCCGGCGCGCGCAGCTGCAGCTGGCTCACCGAAAACACAGGCGCTGACGAAGCGACGGGGCGGGCTCCGATTCCCGCGCCGGTGGTGGCGAGGGCGCGGCGGCGCAGCGCGCTGCCCTGGCCGGTCGACAGCTCGTCGCGTGCGGCGGGGCGGCGCTGGAGCTGAACGCGCGCGATGGGCGTGGGGTTCGAGGGAGCGAGGCGGACCAGCTTCTTGTCGAGGCGAGCAGGCATGCAGGGGCCCATCGCAACGGCGAGGCCACGAGCGGGCCCGAGCAAACTCGGGCAGATCAGCAAAGCGCGCCCCTTGGGTTGTCGGCTGCGCCCGACAGCCGTCGCCCTGCGTCACAGGCAGGTTTCGGCACCGCGTGGGCCGCCAACAAAGTAACGGTGCAAAAAAGCGCCCTTTTCCCTGCGGTGCGGGTTGTGTTGCTGCAGCGCATTTGAGTATTGGGAACCGCATGCGTACGGTCCTCCTCACCTCGGTCTTCTGCGTTCTCGCGGCGTGCAACGCCCCCGGCGACCTCTCGTTTCAGCCCCTGCCGGTCGTGGTCGTCGGTGCGGGCGCCGGCGGCAACGGCAACGCCGGTGGCAACGGCAACGCCGGCGGCACCGGCAGTGAAGACGGTGGCGACCCGATGTTGCCCGACGGCGGCATGATGATGCCCGACGGCGGCATGGTGGTGGCGCCGGCGCTCGGTCGCGGCGACCACACGTACAACTCGGTGAACTTCACCGAGATCGCGAACTACGACCACGGCCTGCGCAACCCGCGCGACCTCGACTTCAACCCGCGCCGCCCCGACGAGCTGTGGGTCGTCAACGAGGGCGACAACAGCGTCCTCATCGTGAACAACGCGAGCCTCGATACGCGCACGCAGGTGAAGAAGAAAGACGGCTACGCGGTGCACTTCATGGAGCACCCCTCCTCCATCGCGTTCGGCGGTGACGCCACCACCATCGGCGTGCCGGGCACGTTCGGCACCTGCCAGGAGTCGCGCAACACCTACGGCGGCCAGGCCGCGCACAACGACTTCATGGGCCCCGCACTCTGGTCGAGCGACCTCACCGTCTTCGCGGCGTCGAACCCCATCGGCCTCGGCGCGCACCTCGACATGCTGCACGGCAGCCCGAACTGCATGGGCATGACGCACGTCAGCGACAACATCTATTGGGTGTTCGGCGGCAAGCGGCACACCGGCTCGTCGATGCAGCGGCAAGAGCCGATTCCCGCGCTCGTGAAGTACAACTTCAACCGCGACCACGGCATCGGCCTCGATGACCACGCCGACGGCGAGATTTACCAGTACGCCGACAACGAGGTGAAAGATGTGCCGGGCGTGCCCAGCCACCTCGTGTTCGAGCACGCGACGAACCTGCTGTGGGTCGCCGACACCGGCAACAAGCGCATCATCACGATGGACACGACGACCGGCACGCGCGCCGGCCCGCTGTACGGGCAAGAGCAGCTGCGCGCGTACGACCGCATGACCGGCGCCGTCATCGCCGAAGTCGTCTCTGCGGCGACCGGCATGCTGCAGCAGCCGAGCGGCCTCGAGCTGCACGACGGCCACATCTACGTGTCAGACCACCAGACCGGCCGCATCTCGGCGTTCGACCGTCAGGGCAACCTCGTCAACTGGCTCGACACCGGCCTGCCCGCGGGCTCGCTCTCGGGCATGCACTTCGGCATCGACGGCAAGCTGTACTTCGTCGACATGGGCGCGAACCGCGTGCTGCGCATCGACCCGAAGTAGCGCGCTCCTGGCGTAGAGTCCCGGGGCCATGCGCCCCTCATCGTCGTTGCCGTGCTCGCCGTCGCGGTCGCGGTGAAGGCTCAGCAGCCCGCCGCGTGTCTCTCGCCCGAGCCGTCTGGTCGCGTGCACGCAGGGGGCGTGGGCGCGCACCTTCCCCGCGCGGGTCTGCACCGGAGCGACCTGCCTCGCCACTGCTGCAGAACTGCTTCAGCTCGAACCCCAGCCCGTAGAGACCTTGTTAAGGGGCAGGCCATGCCCACCCACCTCGTCACCGGCGCCTCCGACGGCATCGGCAAGCAGACCGCCCTCGTGCTCGCACAGAAGCACGGCGCCACCGTGCTGGTTCACGGCCGCAACGAAGCGCGCGCGACCGAAGCGGTGAAGTCGCTCGGCGCGGGCGACTTCGTGCCGGTGTGGGGCGACCTGGGCTCGCTGAAAGACGTCTCGGCGATGGCCGACCGCGTGCTCGCGAAGCACCCGGTCATCGACGTGCTGCTCAACAATGCCGGCGTCTTCATGAAAGAGCGTGAGCTCACCGCCGACGGCTTCGAGAAGACGATGGCCGTGAACCACTTCGGCCATTTCCTGCTCACGCACCGTCTGCTCCCCGCGCTGAAGGCGGCGAAGCAGGGCCGCATCGTTCACGTCAGCTCGATGGCGCACCAGCGCGGCGAGCTCGACCTCGACGACCTCACCTTCGAGCGCGACTTCTCGGGCTACGGCGCCTACTCGGCGTCCAAGCTCGCCAACGTGCTGTTCAGCAACGCGCTCGCGAGGCGGCTGAAGGGCACGGCGGTCACCAGCAACGCGCTGCACCCCGGCGTCATCAAGACGAAGCTGCTCGCGACCGGCTTCGGCATGGGCGGCGCCTCGCTCGCGAGCGGCGCCGCCACCAGCGTGTACTGCGCGACCGAGCCGAAGCTCGCCGAGGTCACGGGCGAGTACTTCAGCGACGCCCGAAAATCAGAGGCCTCGGCCGACGCGCGCAACCTGAAGCAGCAAGAGGCCTTCTACACCTCGAGCTGCAAGGCCACCGGTGTGACGCCGCTCTGAGCCGCTGTATATGCTCGGCCGCTCATGCCGACCTTCGATCAGCTCAAAATCGCCCCCCAGGCCAGGGCCCTCGTCGACCAGCTGATGGCGCGCGCCCACGCCGCCGACGTGGCGAAGGTGAAAGAGGCGCTGGTGAAGGCGGCGGGCGCCGACGGCAACCGGGTGCTGTCGCTCGTCGAGGTGCGCGTCATCGCCGACGCGTTCGACCAGGTCTCGCCGGGCACGGCGAAGCTCGACGCCGCGAAGCTCGGTCAGGGCCTCGACGTCGCGTGGGTGAACCTCGAGAAGCTGTCGTCGGCCGCGAACCTCGACGGCGTGTCGGCGCACTTCACGTTTCAAGAGAGCCTGGCGGCGAAGATGATCGCCGAGCTCAAAGACTCGGTCGCGCGAGCAGCGGGCCGCCCGATGGACGTGAACATGATGATTTTCGAGTTCCAGAGCGACACCATCGAGGCGGCCATCGCCGATGTCGCGCGCAACAACCCGAACGTCACCTTCCGCATCATCGGCGACAGCGGCCAGGCCTCACCGAGCGGCGGCAACGCGCTGCCGTCGCTGCTCGCGCTGAGGCTCCCCAACGTCGAGGTGAAGTACAAAAAAGACTTCCCCTACGTATGGAGCGACTCGAAAGGTGGCCCCGCATACAACCACGGCGCCACCGCGGGCTTGAACCATCACAAGGGCTTCGCGACCTTCATCGAGGGTCGCCCCGACCGCCTCGTCACCGGCAGCTTCAACTGGTCTGACACCGCCGACACCAAGAACTACGAAGACCTCACGACCTACTCGGGTGAAGACGCGACCGCGCGGCGCGCCATCTCTCAGTACGGCAACGAGTTCGCCGGCTTCTGGAACAACCCCGACGCGGCGCTCTCGCCGAACGCCTTCCAGAACTTCAAAGGCAAGATGTGGAACGACATGCTCATCGCGCACGGCAAGCCGCCGACCATGTCGACCTCGCGCGCGCAAGAGCCGCTCAACCCATACACGCTCCCCGCCGACACCAAGAGCTTCGACGTGAACGGCTGGCGGCCCGAAGACGAGAAGCGCATGAAGGCCGCGCTCGGCTCGACGCTCACGAAGACGTTGATCAGCGAGCGAAAGAAGTTCGGCCGCTTCGAGTCGATGGAGGCGCTGAAAGAGCGCGTGCCCGGCGTCGCGAAGCTCGCGCCCGAGAAGCTCGAGGCGCTCTTCTTCGGCACGGGCAAGGTCAGCATCAACGTCGCCACGAAAGAAGAGCTCGACCTCGCCGGCTTCACGCCCGCGCAGGCCGCCGCCGTCGTCGCGTACCGCGAGAAGAACGGCGACTTCGAGTCGCTCGAAGACCTGGCGAAGGTCGGCCTCACGCAAGGCCGCATCGAGTCGGTGCGCGAGCTGATGACCGCGCAAGACGTCGAGGCGTTCTTCAACAGCCGCCCGTTCGGCGCGCCCGCCGGCGGCACCGGCTACGGCCCCGACGGCTCGCGCACCTCTGCGGTGATGGGCGCCGACGGCAAGGTGACGAACGCAGCGGCCTCGGTCGTGGTCGGCGCGACCGACCTGTTCAACCGCGCGACGGCGGCCACACCCATCTCGCTCGCGATGTACGGCCTGTCGGTCAGCTCGCCCGAGTTCAGGTCGCTCGAGGCGGCGGCGCGGCGCGGCGTGCCGGTGCGCATCGTGCTGAACGACGACTTCAACGGCGGCGCGGTCGACGCCATCAAGGCGCTGAAGGCCGCGGGCCTGCCCATCGACGTGCGCGTGCAGAAGGCGAAGACGATGCACGAGAAGTTCGGCGTGGTCGGTGACGACGTCTTCGCGGGCAGCGCGAACTTCTCGACGTCGTCGTCGACGAAGCACAGCGAAGACCGCTTCACGCTCAAGAACAACAGAGAGATTTCGGGCCGGTTTCAGGCCACGTTCGACTCTCTGTGGGACAAGTCGAAGGTGGTCTGAGCCGTGCGCGTCATCGACTGCCCGGCGTGCGCCATACCGATGCAGCCGTTCTTCGCCGAGGGCAGGGGGCGCGTCGAGCTCGACCGCTGCCCGAAGTGCACGCGCCTCTGGTTCGACGTGAAAGAGCTCGAGGCGGCCGCGGGTGAGAAGTTTTTGCCGCGGCTGAAGGGCGCGGCGGCGACGCGCTCGTGCCCCGTCGACAAGGTGCTGCTCGACACGAACCTGATTCGCGGCGACGTGCCGATCGAAGAGTGTGGCCTGTGCGGTGGCGCGCTGCTCGACGGGCAGGACTTCGAGCAGATTTCGGGCAAGCCGCTGCGCCAGGTGATGGTGAAGCCGCCGCCTCCTCCTCCGAAGCCGAAGCGCACCGGCACGAAAGAGGTGCCGAAGGTCATCGAGTTCGCGTGCGAGCGGTGCCGCCAGCGGTTCCCCATCTCTGAGGCCGGCAACATCAACGGGGCGACCGTGTGCCGCGAGTGTTCGCTGAAGCCGTGGCCGAATCAGCCGACCTGGTACTCGCGCGGCGATGACCCGCTGACGCACCTGCTCGATTCAATCGTCGACGGCCTGTTCCGCTGAAGCACGCTGCAGAGCAGGTCGACGTCGAGGCCCGGGTAGCAAGGCAGGTAGACGACGGAAGCGAGCCAGCTCGAGGTACCGCTGAGCGAAGTCAGCGAAGTCGTGCCCTGACCGGCGTCGAACCCGGCTGAACGCAGCGTCTTCATCAGGGCGCGAGGCTCATTCACCACGACCGGAGCCAACCAGTGCGTGCGCAGCGGCTGCTGCGACCCCGGCATCCGCTCACCCACCACGGTGCGCAGCCGCTCACCGTTCGCCGCGCGCGCGTCGAGCCGAGCCGAACCCCACGTGGCCAGCCGATGGTCGAGCAGCCGCAGCAGCGCGGCCGGCGGCCGGTGCCTGATGCTCGTGAGCATCTGCGCGTCGGTGCCGGGGAACCCGCGCACGGCGCTCTCGATGACGCGCTCGAAGCGTGCGCCGAGCAGCGTCTGCGCAGCGCCGAACGCGCGCGGCCCGCTCAGGCCCACGAGCGCGGCCGCGCGCACGAGCTTCTTTCGATAGCTCGACGCGGGCAGCCCCGGCCACGCGGCCTGCGCTGCACGCATGCGCGCGAGAACCCGCTCATCGCGCACGCAGGTCAGCGCACCGCCGAGGGCCGTCGCCGTCTTGATGGTGCCGAAGCTGAACAGCGACGCGAGCGCGCCGGGGTGCCCCGCATCGTGCGGCCCGACCCAGGCCTGCGCGCAGTCTTCGATGAGCGGCACGCCGCGCCTTCTGCAGACCTCGAGCAGCGGCAGCAGGCTCATGCGGCCGCCGAAC
>JAEUJP010000869.1 GCA_016793725.1 Myxococcaceae bacterium
CTGCGCAACGGCGCAAGGGGCGTGCCGTGTTGCGCAGAAAAGTAGCCTGTCCCCTTTATTGCGCAACGGTCTCGAAGCCGAGCGTCTCTTGCCGCCGGTTCAGCGCCTTCAACGCCGCGTCTTCGCGCGCGAGGCTCTCGACGAGCGCCGCCGCCGCGATGCGGCCCGACTCGTACGCGCCGTGAATCATCTGCGCCTTGTCGGCCGGAGCCGCCGCCTCGCCCGCGAAGAAGAGCCGGTCGTCGATCGGCTGCGCCAGCTTCTGGCGAGCCCCCTCCATGCCGGGCTTCACGTACGAGTAGGCCCCCAACGTCCACGGGTCTTGGCCCCAGCGCGTCACCACCGTCTGCTTCACGTGCGCATCGATGCCCGGCCCGAACATCGCCCGCAGCTTCGACAGGTAGTGCTCGACCAGCTCGCCGTTCGTCTTGCGCTCGAGCTTCAGCGCCTCGTCGCCGCCCGCGAACCCCACCGCCACGTTCGCGCCGAACGGCCGCATCAAGAACGCCGACGGCTCACCCAAGTCTTTGGAGCTGACCATCACCCACTCGTCGATGGCCTGCTCGTGCCCGTCGGGCGTCTTGAACACGTTCGTGTCGAACTCGATCGCCACCTTGTCGAGCACGCCCATCGGCAGCGACTTGATCGCCGCCGTCTTCCACGCCGGCAGCGGCGGGTCGAACTCGATCTTGCCCGACGCCAGAACGCCCGTGCTCACCGTCAGAAGCACCCGCCGCGCCCTGAGCACGTCACCGTTCGCCGCCGTCACCTCGTACCCGCCCGGCACCGCCTTCACCTTCTTCACCGGCGTGTCGGTCGTCACCGGCACCTCGCCCACCGTCGCCTCGAGCAGCTTGAGCTGCCCCGTCTTCGGCAGCGCGTCGTGCCCCGTCATCACCTGCGAGCCCGTGTCGACCACGTCGAGCTTGTCGAGCGAGATGCCCATGTCGAGGGGGCCTAAGTTCGCCGCCGCCTCTTTCGCGAAGGGCAGGTGCATCGGCAACAGCTTGCCCACCGCGCCGTCGAACCCCTTCGCCGCCGCCTCGGCGATGATGCCGTCGAAGATCTCGATCGTCTCGTCGTACTGCTTCAGCTCTTCGGGGGTCGCCTTGCGCCCGTCGATGTAGAGCGAGCTCGTAAGGCCCGTCTCTTTGAGCGCGATGCCCGCTGCCTTCGCTTTTGGGGTGAGCGGGTTCACGTCGCTCGAGTGCACCCAGGCCGCACCGTGATCGAAGGGGATGCTGAGCGACGTCTCGTCGGTGCGAATGCGCCCGCCGATCGTGGGCCGCGCCTCGAGCACCGTCGTGCGCACGCCCACGTCGAGCAGCTCGCGCGCCGCCGCCAGCCCCGACCAGCCCGCGCCCACGATCAGCACGTCGGTGTCCCAGCTCGGGGGCGTCGCCGAAGGCAGAGCGACCGGCGCCGCCTGCGCTTGCAGCTTGCTCGCGTAGCGCTCGAGGCCGGGTGACTTCACGGCCGGCTTGGGCTCGGCTCTCGGCGCCGTTTGAGCCTGCGGCTCTCGAATGAGCCGGCTGCCGAGCCGTGAGCGGGTACGCACGTGAAAGTCACATTCTCAAAATGGCCGGGTCGTCTGCAACTGGTGTTATGAGTCGGGCCAATGCGTAGAGCGCTCTATGTGGCCGCGACCGTTCTCTGGGCCTGCTGGTACCCCGGCGACCGCGGCATCTTGCTCGAAGAGAAGGTCGGCAAGCTGTCTGACGAGAACGCCGCCCTGCGAAAAGACCTCGCCGAGAGCCAGGAAAAGCTCGCCAAGACCCAGAAGCGCCTCGACGATCAGATCGAGCAGCTCGACAAGGCCGCCCGCCGCAGCGACGCCGACATCGGCCTGCAGGTGCAGCGCACCGTCGAAGACGTCGCGGTCTTGCGCGGCCAGGTCGAGACGTACCAGCACACCATCTCGCAGCTCGAGACGGCGCTGAAGACGGCCCAAGACGCGATGGACAAGCGCGTCGTCGCCGCCGACCCCGACGCCGCCGCCAAGAAGAAGGCCGACGAGGTGAAGCGGCCCGACGAGCCCAAAGACTTCTTGCGGCTCGCCGACGACACCGCGAAGGGCGGCGACAAGCAGCTCGCGCGCACGCTCTACAACGAGTACCTGAAGAAGTGGCCAAAAGACGCCGGCGCCGGCGAGGCCCACTTCGGCCTGGGCGAGACGTATTACACCGACGAGAAGTGCCGCGAGGCGCTCTACGAGTACGGCAAGGTCATTCAGGAGTTCACCAAGACCCGCTCGGCCCCCGACGCCTACCTGCGCTCGGCCGACTGCTTCAAGAAGTTGAAGATGGTCGCCGAGTCGAAGCTCGCGCTCGAGACGCTCGTCAAAGAACACCCGAAGTCCGACGCCGCCAAGACCGCCAAGGTGAAGCTCGCCGAGCTCGACGACAAGCCGAAGAAGGGCAAGAAGTGATTCACGCGCTCTCGCTCGCGCTGCTGGCGGCGACGGCTCCGGCTGCCGATGCTCCTGCGTCGCCGCCACCGCAGCTCACCGTGCTCTTCACGGGGGACAATGGGGGCGAAGTCGCCCCCTGTGGTTGACGCATGAACCCTCTCGGCGGTCTGCCGAGACGCAAGAAGGTGCTCGAGCAGGTCGGCGGCAAGCCGCTCGTCATCGACGCCGGCAACGCCCTGTTTCGCGCGACCGGGCTCGACGACGAAGACTCGAAGAAGCGCGCGAAGTTCATCTTCGAGACGATGGCCGCGCTCGGCACCCAGGCGATGGCGGTGGGCGAGCGCGACTTGGGCGCGGGCCTGCCGTTTCTGCTCGAGCTCGCGAAGGGCTCGAAGGTGAAGCTGCTCTCGGCGAACCTGCGCGAGAAGGGCAAGGCCCCGTTCGACGCGTCGATGGTAGTGGCGTCGGGCAAGCTCAAAGTCGGGGTCATCGGCGCATCGCCGGCCTCGAAGGGCATACCGCCGCTCGTCGCCGTCGGTGATGAGGTGAAGAAGCTGAAGGGCAAGGTCGACGTGCTGATCGTGCTCGCGGCGATGCCGTACCCCGACGCGCTGCAGCTCTCGACCGAGCTGAAGACGCAGGTCGACTTCATCGTGCAGTCGGGCGACTCGCGGCAGACGCCGGCGCAGCTGTCTGAAGGCAACGTGGTCATCGGCGCGGGCGAGCGCGGCCGCGGCGTGGGCCGGCTCGAGGTGACCTCGGCAGGCGGCAAGGGCCCGTGGGTGAACCTCGATCAGGCGAAGATCGATCAGCAGCTGCTCGAGGGCCTCGAGTCGCGCATCAAAGAGCTCAAAGAGCGCCGCAAGGGCATCACCGACAAGAAGGCGCTCGCCGACTTCGACGCGACGCTCAAAGACTTCGACGGCCGCCGCGCCGAGCTGGCCGCGAAGGCGAATGCGGGCTCGGCGAAGGGCGCCCGCGCGTTCAAGCTGCAGTGGGTCGCGCTCGACGCGACCGTCGGCGACGACGAAGCGCTGAAGGCCAAGGTGCTGCTGTTCGAGCCCACCTATGCGGCCCCGCACTGAGCGGCACTGAGACCCGAAGCTCACGTCATGCAGCTTTCCGCCTCTCGGTTGAGCGCCCGCGCGCGGTGAGCAGCTCGAGGGTCAGGCCTGCGCGGTGACGCCGGGCGGGGTGATGCTCAGCGCGGCGCTGGCGCTGCTGCGCCGTCACCAGAGGCAGAGGTCACCGCCGCGCACGTCGGCATCGTCGCCAGCGCGTCGGCGTCGTGCGCCGGCACGATCACGATCTCGGGGTGCTCGCCCGCGAGCACGTGCAGCCGGCCGATCACCTCGCCGGTCTTCGCCCGATCACGGTCTGTCTTCGGCACCGTCTTGTGCGCCGGCTTCTCGACGCCCCGCGACGTCCACGTGGCATCTCCGATGAACAGCCACCGGCGGCCCCCCGGCCCACGCACCAGGTAGCCGGTCGAGCCGGGCGTGTGCCCGTACAGCGGCACGGCCAGCATCGAGCCGTCGCCGAACAGATCTTTCGACGCGTCGAACCGCAGCACCGGCGGCCCGTCGAGCTCGAAGCCCCGCACGCGCGGCCACACGCCGTCGAAGTGGGGCGGCATGACCCCGCCCGAGACGTACCCGTCGAGCGCCGCCACGAAGAGCAGCTCTGACTTCGACAGGCGCACCGTCGCGTTCGGCAGGTCGCGCAGCGCGCCGGTGTGATCCCAGTGCGCGTGCGTGAGCAGCGCGACGCGCACCTCGGCCGGGTCGATGCCGGCCTCGGCCAGCCCCTGCGGCGTCGGCGTCTTCGTGTCGGCCCAGCCCGTGATGATGCGAAACCAGCCGGGCACGTGGCTCAGGTCTTCGGCGATCGCCGACCCGAACGCCGGGTCGATCACCATCAGCCCGCTCGGGTGCCGAACCACCACCGTCGCGTTCGCCTGGTGCCACGGCTCGAACGACAGCTCGGCGACCCCCTCGAAGCGCCGGCGGTCGTTGCGCTCGCCCCACACCACACACAGCTCGACCTCGGCGCCCGGCGGTGCGTCGGGCCAGGGCGGCGTGGTCGGCAGCGGTATCGATGCACACGCCGGCACCAGCACGAGCAGCGTTGGCCAGGTCTTCACGCGGCTGGTGTATGGCAGCTCGAACGTGCCCCGTCTCGCGCTTGTCCTGCTCGTCGCCGGCTGCTTCCCCTACCGGGAGCTCTATCGCCCCGACGTCTCGGGCCGCGTCGTCGACGAAGGTGGCGCCGCCGTCGCAGGCGCCCGCGTGACGTCGTGCAGCTACACCCGCTGGGCTCGGCCGAAGCTCGAGTGCCCGCGCAGCGCCGAGGCCGTCACCGACGCCGACGGCGGCTTCACGCTGCCCGCACTCGAAGAGTGGGAGTGGTGCTGCTTCGGCGAAGCCCCGCTCCCCATCACCGAGCTCTACACCAGCGGCGCCGACGGCGGCGCCG
>JAEUJP010000385.1 GCA_016793725.1 Myxococcaceae bacterium
GAGCTGCGCCGGCCTCCACAGCCCTTCGGCGCTCAGGCCGCCCGGCTCGGCGCGCGTGATCTTGACGAACGCCTCGCGCGGCGCGCCGACCGGGCAGTGAACGTCGGGCGTGAAGCCCTTCATCACCACCTGGCCGAAGAGATCTTTGTGCACCAGCGAGTCGGTCATCAGCGTCGGCCGCAGCCAGGCCCGGGTGGCGCTCTGGTGGCTGCCGTAGCGGTACATCGCCTGGTAGTTCGTGTCGGGGTTCTTCGCGAGGCCGTCGGTGCGGCTCTCGTGCCCGCGCACGCTGCCGAACGTGGCGCCGTACATGTTGTGCCACGTGCGCGCGATGCCGCGCGGCGTGCCCGGGTAGAAGCGCACGCGCAGCAGCAGCCGCGCGACCTTCGCCTCCTCGCTGCCCGGCTTCACGTCGCGGTAGGGCCTGTCTTCGGGGTCGGCGTCGATCCACACGTAGTCGCCGTCTTCGAGCTTGAGCTCCCGGGCGTCGAGCGGGTTCAGATCGACGTAGCCCTCGGTCACCGACGGCAGCCGCTTGTCGTGGCGGTAGACGTCGCCGAACGGCCCGAACAGCACGCTCGTGAAGTCGGTGTCCACCGGCGTCGTGTGCGCGCCGTGGCGGTACTTCGGCGTGTGGTAGACGTGCGTGTAGCTCTTCGCGCGCAGCGGGTGCTGGGTCTTCAGCAGCTCGTCGGGCGACACCATCACGTTGCGCACCTGCCGCACCTCGCAGCGCAGGTCGTCTCTCTTCAGCCCCCAACCTTCAGGGCCCGTCGGTCGGATCGCCGGGTGCGGCTTTGCCACGATCACGTTCGGCTCGTACGGGGTCGAGTCGACCGGCTCGCGATAGACGATCAGGTTCTCGCCGTGCTCGATGAACTCGGCCTCGGGACGGTAGTACTCGAGCCGGCCCGACTTCGTGTGCCAGGGCTGCTCGCCCTTCGCCTGCTCCCAGCTCGACAGCCGCGGGTACGTGCGGTTGTTGATCACCGTGGGGACGCCGTCGGCCGCCCTCCTGGCGACGTCGCCGAAGCGGTAACCCTTCAGGGAGGGCGAGGCGTCGATGATGCGCTGGAGGTAGACCTGCACCTCTTCGGCCGTCGCGAACCTGAAGTAGTCGGCGAAGCGCTGGTCGCCGTAGACCTTGCCCAGCGCCCCCGCGACGCCGGCGAGGATCTCGAGATCGCCCCGGGTGTCGTAGATGCGCTTGAGCGGCGTGGCGGGGAACACCTGCAGGAAGGGGTTCGTGCACGAGGCGGTGAAGTCGGGCTGCTTCATCTCGGCCCAGCTGTCGCACGCGTAGACGACGTCGGCGTACTCGCAGCTCCCCGTCCACCACCAGTCGGAGTACGCGATGAACTCGATCTTCGGCAGGGTGTTGTTCACGACGTCGAAGTGCCACTTGACGTTGCCGATCACCGAGTTGGAGTTGCTCAGCATCATGGCCTTCGTCGGCGCGGGCAGGTGCCCCTTCGCGGTGAAGAGCTTCTGGCCGACGCGCAGCGGGCGATCGCCGTAGTTGAAGTAGTGCAGCGACTCGTAGTGGCTGAGCTTGCGCTGGCTCACCTTGCCCGACGGCTCGAGCTGGGCGGCGAACGGGTCTTCCGACGTGAACGTGCCCATGCCGCCGAAGATCGCCGCGCGGTAGTTCCCCGCGTAGCTGCCGACGTTGCCGCCGGGGAAGCCGATGTTCCGCGTCAGGCCGGCCACGAGCAGAATCGCCCGGTCCTTCAGGTCCGAGTTGAAGAACTGGTTCGGGCCCATGCCCGTGGCGAACGTGGTCTTCTCGGGGTTCTTCGCGATCTGCTCGGCGAGCGCGACGATCGCCTTCGCCGGCGCCCCCGTGATCTTCTCGACGTGCTGCGGCGTCAGGTTCGCGTTCAGGTACTCGGCGAGCAGCGAGAAGCCGGTGCGCACCTCGACCGTGGTGCCGTCGAGCAGCCTCACCTTCTGCTTCGCGTCGAGGTCGGCCAGTACCCCGAGCTTCTCGAAGCCCGGGCCCCAGTCGTCGCGTGTCACGGCAACCGGAGCCTTCTTCTTCGCGTCCCACACCACATGCGGGGCGAACTCCTTCGCCATGCCCTCGGTCGTGTGCTGCATCTGCTGAGCCATGATCGGTGGAGGCTTCTGGCCGGCGGCAGCGAAGGTCAGGTTCTTCGGCTTCGTATCCTCCCAGCCAGGGAAGACGTCAGCGGGGCGCAGCGGCTGCAGCGTGTCCATGCGCACCAGGAAGGGCAGGTCGGTGTTCTTCTCGACCCACGCCCGGTCGTAGAGCTTCTTCGCGATGAGGTGCTGCGCCAGCCCGAGCGCGAACGCGGGGTCGGTGCCGGGGCGAATGATGATGACCTCGTCGGCCTTCGACGCCGTGGCGCTGTACTCGACCGTGACCGCGACGACCTTCGTGCCTTTGAGGCGCGCCTCGGTCAGCCAGTGGCTGTCGGGCATCTTCGTCGTGATCCAGTTCATGCCCCACACGACGCAGAGCTTCGAGTTCTCCACCGTGAACAGATCGAAGTCGTTCGTCTGCGCGCCGGTCACCATCGGGTGGCCCGGCGGGAGGTCGGTGTGCCACGAGTAGCTGTCCCAGCCGCGCGCAGCGTGCGCGTGCTCGGGCGGCACCTTGCGGAGCTTCGCGTCGGCGAGGGCCAGCATGTTCGCGAAGCGGTACAGCCCGAAGATGCGCGTCGCGCCCAGAAAGGCCATGCCGCCGCGCACCTTCACGGTCTGCGTCCCCGCGCCCTCGAGGGCCTCGATCATCGCCGGGTCGTACCCCTGCGCCTCGAGGTACCTCGCGCCGGCCTCGCCCGAGTATGTGCGCATGATGTTGTCGAGCGCCTTCGCCGACAGCTCGTACGCCTCGGGCCAGGTCGCCTTGAGCCACCTGTCCTTCCCTCGCTGCAGGTACTTCGGGTCGACCGCGCCCGTCTTCGGGTCGCGCGGGCACCCGGCGTTCACCCAGTCCTTGAAGCCCTTGCGCACCATGGGCGCCTTGACGCGCCGGTCGCCATAGATGCGCCGCACCAGCGCGACCCCCTTCTGGCAGATACGCGGATCCCAGCGGTGGCTCGCGCGGTTCCCGTAGAGATCTTCGGCCTTCCCGTAGCCGTAGGTGGGGCCGATGCGCGTCACGACGCCATTCTTGACATACGCCCTGAGCAGACAGTTGTGTGTGTCATTGGGCGCGCAGAGAAAAACGAACGTCGAGTCTGGCTTGAAGATGTTGCGGTACGTCTTCTCCCAGTCGCGGTTCGGGTAGCCCTTCAGCGGGTTGTCGACGGCGAGCGGCTGCAAGAACTTGAGAGGCGCGGCGCCCGCGCCGGTCGCGGCGACCGTGCCCAGGCCCAGCATGCCTTTGAGGAACTGCCGCCGCTCCAGCGCCTTGTGTTGCAGGCTCATCGTGTCTCCTCGTCAGGGGCCGCCGTAGACCGGCCGGGGTGAGAGCTCTCGAAAGCGAAGGGTTGGCAGCTTCTGCCGGAGCTCGCGCTCGACGAGCGCGCGCAGGTTGCCGTCGGGCGGGCTCAGGCGATACGCGAGCACGCCCTCCGACACACCCAGCAGCGTGAGCTCGGCCGCGGAGGAGAACGCCGCGACGAGCCGCAGCACGCCCCGGGCCGCCTCCGACACCTCGGCCGGCAGTGGCCCGAAGCGCAGCGGGCTCTCGGGATCGTCGTAGAGCAGGTCGAGGCAGACGTCGTCGCCGTGGCCGAGGCTCCGGTGTCGCGTATGCCGTGACGCGCCGGACAGGCCGGCGACGAGGCCGTCGATCGCCTCGCGCCAGTAGTCGCAGACCTGCGGCGAGCTCCTTGTCCGGCAGGGGCGGCGTTCGAGCGCCGCGGCGCCCCGGTCGAGCCGCCAGGCCCCGCCCCGCAGGCACGGGGCCTCGAGCGAGTCGAGCAGCGCCGGCAGCGTCGCGACCCCGTGCTCTTCAGACCACGTGCGCCGGTATCCGAAGCCGAGCCTCGCGCTGTTGTCGAAGACGCGGCGCAAGGTCCCGTCGAGATCGGTCTCGAGCGCCGGCACGAGCAGGTGCTCCTCGCTCGCGTCGTCGGTGGCGGGAATCGCCGCTCTCAGCGCCGCAACGCGCGCCCGTGCCCAGCGCTGGGCGAGCTCGCGGTGCCGGCCACTCGCGTCCGCACGATGAGCGGGGCTCATGGAAGCAGCATCCGGGATAAGCGCAGACGCGTAATTGACCTGGATCAACCGGCCGGACGGGACGGCGCTTCAGCGACGGCAGCGCGAAGCTCGGCGGAGTCGAACGGCTTCGACAGCTTGGTGTTCGGCACGCGATCCAGGAAGGCCTGCGCGCTCGGGGAGAAGGCTCCACCGGTCAGGAAGATCATGCGGCCGGCGGCCTCGGGCCACCGCTGCTCGAGCGCCGCATGCAGGTCCATGCCGGTCATCTCGGGCATCATCAGGTCGCAGATCACCACGTCGAAGTGCTCGCCCGCGACGAAGCGTGCGAGCGCCTCGCGGCCGCTGCTGGCGAGCAGTACATCGTGGTCGCCGAGCGTCCGCCGGACAGACCGGCCCACGAACGGCTCGTCGTCGACTACCAGGATCTTGCGGCGCGGCGACCTCGCCTCGACCTCGGGAGGCGCCGCCTGTTCGCCCTCGTCTGAAGGCCGCTCGGCGACGGGGAACGTCAGGGTGAACGTGGAGCCCTTGCCCGGCTCGGAGTCGACCGCGATGTCGCCGCCGTGCGCGGTGACGATGCCGTGGCAGATCGCGAGCCCCAGTCCGCTGCCCTCCCCGATCGGCTTGGTCGTGAAGAAGGGTCGAAGATGCGGCGTTTGACGTCGGCGGCCATGCCGCAGCCGCTGTCGCGAATGGTGACCTGGACCCGGCCGTCGCGGCACGCGAGCCCGACGGCGATCTCGTTCTGGTCTGCGGCGCCGTCGGTGATCGCCTGCGCTGCATTCACCAGGAGGTTCACGAAGACCTGCCCGAGACGGCCCGAACTGCCGATGACCCGCGGCAGGCCCGCTGCGTACGACTTGAACAGCCTCGCCCGGTGCCGGATCTCGTTGCCTGCCACGCCGATCGAGGAGTCCAGCACCGCGGCCAGGTCGACCGGCCCCGGCGTGTCTTCATCGACGCGAGAGAAGATCTTCAACCCCCGGACGATCTCGCGCACCCGGCGTGCCCCATGCTGGGCTTCGCGCAGGGCCTGACCGAGCTCGTGGTCGTCCGCTCCCAGCGTGGAGCACCCCGAGCAGGGCCCGCCGTCGAGCCGTTCGGTCACGTAGTCGATGTTCGACAGAACGTATGCGAGCGGGTTGTTGATCTCGTGAGCCACCCCAGCCGCGAGCGTGCCCACCGAGGCCATGCGGTCGGCGAGCTGCAGGCGGTTCTGCAGCTTCTTGCGCTCGGTCACGTCGTTCGCCGCCAGCAGCACCGCCGGTCGGCCCTCGAACACGATGACGCGCGCGAGCCCGAGCTCCAGGGTCGCCACCTCGCCGTCGGGCCGGAGCATGCGGATCTCGGTAGGCCCGGCGAAGTCGCCGCTCTCGTCGATGTGCTTCATCCGCTCGGCGACGAGCGCCCGGTCGCCGGGGTGAATCAGCTCGAGCACCGGCACGTGCGCCACCTCGTCGACCGACGTCCGGCCCAGCGCCTCGAGCCCCGCCCGGTTCAAGAAGACGAAGTGGGAGCCGCGGCGCACCATGATCACCTGGGGCACCCGCTCGATGAGGTCACGAAACTCGTCTTCGCTGCGCCGCAGCTCTCGCTGAATCCGCTGCAGCTCGGCGATTTCGCGGCGCAGCTCGTGGTTTCGCTCCGACAGCTCGGCGCTCATCAGCTCGAGCGACCGCTCGACCATTGCGCGATCGACGTCGGCGGTGCGGTACGCGTCGTCGACGTCGGCAAGGAAGCGCTCGAGTCCGGTGGGC
>JAEUJP010000009.1 GCA_016793725.1 Myxococcaceae bacterium
AGCCCCCGAATCACGTCGTCGGCGGTCACGCCCTCGACCTCGGCTTCGGACTTCAAGATGAGCCGGTGGTTCAGCACGCCGGCCGCGACCTCTTTCACGTCGTCGGGCGTCGCGAAGTCTCGCCCGCCGAGCGAGGCGCGCGCCTTCGCTGCCGCCAGCAGCCCCTGAGACGAGCGGGGTGACGCGCCGAGCTTGAGCCGGGGGCTCTCGCGCGTCGCGCGCACCAGCCGCACCACGTACTCGAGCACGCTCGCGTCGCACCGCACGCCTGCCGCGGCGGCCTGCAGCGCGGCGAGCTCGTCGGCCGACAGCACCCGCTCGACGTCGGGCTGCGCACCGCGGCGCTCGTGAAAGCGCGCCAACATCGCCTGCTCGGCGCCCTCGGCCGGGTAGCCCACCCGAACCCGCATCAAGAACCGGTCGAGCTGCGCCTCGGGCAGGGGGTACGTGCCCTCGAGCTCGATGGGGTTCTGCGTCGCCACCACGAAGAACGACGCCGGCAGCGGGTGCGTCTTGCCGTCGAGCGTGACCTGGCGCTCTTCCATCGCCTCGAGCAGCGCGGCCTGCGTCTTCGGCGGCGTGCGGTTGATCTCGTCGGCCACCAGCACGTCGCAGAAGATCGGCCCCTTCACCGTCTGAAACGTCGCGCTGCCCGGGTGAAACACGCTCGTGCCCACCACGTCGCTCGGCATCAGGTCAGGCGTGAACTGAATGCGCCCGAACGTGAGCCCCAGCGCCCTGGCCACGCTCTTCGCCGACAGCGTCTTCGCCACGCCGGGCACGCCCTCGAGCAGCACGTGGCCGCGCGCGAGAAACGACGTGATCAGATCGGCGACGGCCTTTTCCTGGCCGAGCACCACGTTCGAGAGGCCTTCAGTCAACCGCTCGAGCGGCGGCGCCATCAGTCGGGCTTCTCGCGCAGGCCCATCAACGTGCCGGCCAGTGCGACGATCGAGGTGATCACCGCGAGCACCACACCTGCGCCGGGCTTCGACACCCAGACCTCTTCGTTGCCGTACAGCGCGCGCGCCTTGGTCGTGTTCACGGCGAGCTTGATGAGCACGAGGCTCCAGACGATCGAGAACGACGAGGTGCCGAACTGCAAGAGCCACGGCACGAGCGCGTGCAGCTTCGGCATCAGCTTGCGCACGCGAATCACGAGCGCGGTCATCAGCACGACGTTCGCGCCGAACACGAGCGCGCCGAGCGACAGCAGGCCGATCGACTCGCCCTCTTGAACCGTCTCTTTCCACGGCAGGAAGCACGCGAACAGCGTCGCGACCGCGCCCCAGAACGCGAGCTTGTCGGGGAAAGAGAGCGCCACGAGAAAGTTTCTCGCGTCGGCCATGTTCTCTTCGGGGTCGAAGCTGCTCGACGGCGGCGGCGGTCGCGACGCCGGGTCGACCCGCTCACCCTTCGCGACATGCCAGTCTTCGACCGGCGCCCGCTGCTCGGGCGGCGTACGAATGCGCCGCTGCGGCGCATCGGGCATCATGCGCTTCGGCGCCGCCTTCGCCCCGCCCGAGCTGCCCGCCGGGGGCTTCTTCACGTTGCCCGTCGTGCTCGGCTTCTTCACCGCCTTGTTCACGCCGGTGGTCGACTTCTTCGCCGGCTTCTTCGGAGCGGGCGGTGCGTCGGCCGACAAGAACGACGCGTCGAGAATGTTGTCGCACTCGGGGCAGATCGCCGCGTCGTCGGCCACTTCCGCCTGGCATTGGGGGCACTGCATCGAGGTCTGACCGATTGTCGGGGGCGTCGACTGCGCCGTCAACGCGAAGTATGCGAACGCGAATGTCGAGAGCGATCGCGTGTCTGTGCCTCATCGGCTGTGCTTCAACCCTGAGGCAGATCTCGGAGCTCGAAGATCGCCGCGACGGGCCCGAGCTCTTGCCGTACCTGCAGGCCCACGAGCCGAAGGTGCGGCAGCGCGCGCTGCTCGCCCTCGCGCGTGTGCAAGACCCGGCGAGCGCGCCCGCGGTCGCCAGGGCGCTGAAGGACGTGGACTCCGAGGTGCGGGACGAGGCGGCCTTCGCGGCCGGTCTGCTCGGGCTCTCGTGGCAGCCGCTCGACGACGAGACGAAGGCGCTGCTCGTGAAGGCGCTGCTCGACGCGAAAGAGACGCCGCGCGTGCTCGAGGCGCTGGGCCGGCTCGGAGCCGTCGAGCCGCTCACTGCCCGCGCCGCGGCGAGTGAGCGGGCCGCCCTCGCGCTCGGCATCGCCCTGAAGCGGGGCGGCAAGCTCACGGCGCTGCCGGCCGAGCTGCCCGTCACGTTCGGGCACAACTACCTGCGCGCGATGAGCAGGCTGCCCGAGGGCAGGGTGGGGCTCATCGAGGGCCTGCGCGCGCCGGACCCCGAGCTGAGGGCCATCTCGGCGAAGGGGCTCGGTGAGACGGGCGGCGCAGATGAGGCGCTCCTCGCCGCGTTGAACGACCCCGACGTGCGCGTCGCCGTCGAGGCCGTTCGGGCCCTCATCAAGCTGAAGGTGCCGCTCCCGCCCAAGCTCGACCGCGCCCCCGTCGCCCTAGCGGCCCTGCAGGCCGGCGCCATCGTCGACACCGACGCACCCGGCCTCGAGTGCCGCGTCGCCATCGCAAGAGATCGCGCCGCCAAGACGTTCGCCGCGTCGAAGGGCTGCGGCCCCCTCGCGCTGCACGAGCTCGAGGCCGAGCCTGACGAGCTGCCGAAGGGCTCGGCCGAGCTGCTCGGCGCCCTCGACGCCATCGGCAAGGTGAAGGCGCAGCGCTTCGTGCCCCAGATCCGCCCGCTGCTCTCATCAGACGATCACATCGTCGCCGCCGGCGCCGCCGTCGCCCTCGCGAAGCTCGGCGACAGAGCGTCGATTCCCGCCCTGCGCTCGCTCGCCACCCGCGTGCTGTCGCACGAAGACATCGCGCCTTCGGTCGCCGACGCCCTCACCGAGCTCGACGCCAAAGAGGCCGTGCCCGAGCTCACCCCCTGGCTCGCCACCCGCAACGCCACCGTGCGCCACACCGCCGCCGCCGCGCTCACGAAGCTCACCGGCGCGAGGGTCATCGCCCCTGAACAGCCTCAGCCCGACGCCGACCCGCTGCCCGACACCGGCTCGGGGTTGAAGCTCATCACCGCGCGCGGCGAGATCGAGCTGGTGTTGTGGAACGACGAACACCCCCGCACCGCCGGCAACCTCTGGTCACTCGCCAAGAAGGGCTACTTCGACGGCCAGACCTTTCACCGCATCGTGCCCGACTTCGTCGCCCAGGGCGGTGACCCCCGCGGCGACGGCGAGGGTGGGCCCGGCTACCTGATTCGCTGCGAGATCGGCCACCGCCCCTACGTGCGCGGCACCGTCGGCATGGCGCTCTCGGGCAAAGACACCGGCGGCAGCCAGTTCTTCATCACCCACACTGCCGTGCCCCACCTCGACGGCAGGTACACCGCGTTCGGCCAGGTGACGAAGGGTATGGACGTCGTCGATGCCCTGCTCGAGGGCGACCGCATTCTGAAGGTCGAGGCGCTGCCGTAGGAGTCTCTTCGTGTCTCCCTCTTCCGAAGGGACAGGCAGTTTTTTTCGTACGGGCGTTGCGTCGACGCCGAGCTGTTCGGCGTCGAAAAAGACAGCCTGTCCCTGGTGCTAGTGACGCGCTCGCTGCATCAGGCTCGACGGAGGCAGATCGACCTGCACCCCCGCCGGCCCCGCTTCGACCGCGCCTTCAGGGTTCGCCACCTCGACGTAGATCTGCTGCCCCTTCACCTCGTCGATGCGCGTGTGGTGCGCCTGCCCCGCGATGTGCACCGTCACTGGCGTACCGACCGCGACCGAGTCTGCGTGCTTCTTCGGCAGCTGAATTTCGACGCGCATGCGCGAGCGGCCCTCGAGCTCGACCAGCGGCTCGCCCTCGACCGCAGCCTGCCCCGGCTCGATCAGCACGTGCTTCACCGTGCCCGCGTGGGTCGCCCGCACCGTCTTCTGCTCGAGCTCCTGATCGATGCGCTTCAGCTCTTCGACGATGGCCGCCGCTTCGACCGCGCCCGGCCCATCGGCCGGCGCACGTGTGGCCTCGAGCCGCTCTTTCAGCTCCTGCTTCGCGGCGTTCAGCTCCGTCGCATCGAGTATGGCGAGCGGGGTGCCGGCCTGCACGGCGTCGCCGTTCTTCACCAGCACCTCGTCGACGCTGCCCGCCGCCGGCGCCACCACCCCCAGCGCATCGGTCGGCATCAGCTCGGCCGCGGTGAACACCCGGTGCGACACCGGCAAGAACGCATAGAAGATCAAGAAGCCGATCGCCGTCAGCACGCCGAGCGGCAGCCACCACGTCATGCGCAGCGAGTCTCGCAGCTCGGCCGCCAGATGCGCGGGCCGCTCGCTCGCCCAGCCCGCCACGGTGCGCAGGTACACGTCGCCGAACGTGCGCCCCACCACATGCGGGTCGGGGTGCGTGTCGATCCACCGCTTGAGCTGCTCGGCCTCACGCGTCGCCGGCTGTATGCGCAACATCGAGTCGAGGTACGTGCGCGCGTCGTCGAACTCGCCCTGGCGCACCGACTTCAGCGCGTCGCGGTACAGCTCGCGCGCCGCCGGCTGCCACGCCTCACCCAGCCGCGGCGGCCGCTGTGACTCGGTCATCAGCCCCGCCCCCTGCAGGCGAGACAAGAAGTCCTCCAGCGCGTCGAGGCTCAGCGGCAGGCCCACCGCCCGCGCGTTTTCGATCACCTCGGTCGCCGTACGCTTGCCGTCGAGCATGCGCGCGAGCTGCAGCTCGAACGCCCTCAGCTCCAGCGGCCCCACCGTCACGAGCTCTTCCCCTGTGCCCGGCGGTGGCACCCCATCGATGCCCGGCTTCAGCGCCGGCACCACGTCGTTCGCAGACAAGTGTTGGCCCATTCGATTCCGCTCCTTGAGGGAAACCGTAATGGGTACATGTGCGCGACGCTGCGACGTTACCGCCGCGAACCCGACGCGAGATCAGGAAGCTGGCAGAGGTCTCGCGATGTTCAACAAGGGCTTGCCCTCCCAGCGCTTCGCGTCTTCCGCCTCGAGGTGCTCGACGTGACGGCGAATCGCCAGCCACGTGTCGTCGGGCAGCGACATGAACAGCTTCACCAGCTCGGGGTCGAACTGCGTGCCGGTGCAGCGCTCGATCTCGCTCTTCGCCACCTCGAGCGGGCGCCCTTTTCGGTACGGGCGATCTGACGTGATCGCATCGAGCGTGTCGGCGATCACGAAGATGCGCGCGCCCAGCACGATGTTCTGGCCGCCCACCTTGTTCGGGTAGCCCTCGCCGTTGAACTTCTCTTGATGCTGGTGAACGATCAGCGACGCGTCTTTGAGGTACGCGATGTTCGAGAGCATGCGAAACCCGATGTCGGGGTGCATCTTCATCTCGACCCACTCGTCGGGCGTGAGCGCGCCGGGCTTCAGCAAGATCGAGTCGCGCACGCCGATCTTCCCGATGTCGTGGAGCAGGGCGCCCTGCTCGATCGTCTTCAGCTCGGTGCCCACGATGCCTGCTGCCTCGGCGATCGCCCGCGAGTACAGCGACACCCGCCGGCTGTGCCACTGGGTCTCGGTGTCGCGGTAGTCGAGCGCCGCCACCATGCCCTCGAGCAGCCCGTTCGTTCGCTCGACCACCTTCAGCTCGAGCTCGCCGTTCACCACCTTCAGCTCTTCGTTCGTCGCCTTCAGCGCCTCGGTCAGCCGCCGGTTGTCTTCGACCAGGTGGTAGTGCTCGACCGCCTGCCGAATCACCGCCTGCAGCTCGGCCAACGTCCACGGCTTCGCCACCAGCCGAAACACCTCGCCCCGGTTCACCGCGTCGACCGCCACCTTGAAGTCGGCCGCCGCCGTGAGCAGCAGCCGCACCGCGCGAGGGTGGGTCTTGCGAACCTCGGCGAGCAGCTCGATGCCGTTGACGTGCGGCATCATGAAGTCGGTCACCACCACCGAAAAGTCTTTTTCTTCCAGTGCCTTGCGGGGGTCGGTGTGGGCCGCGACGGAGTGGCCCTCCATCTCAAGCACTTTCGAGAGGGCCTGACAGATGA
>JAEUJP010000390.1 GCA_016793725.1 Myxococcaceae bacterium
CGTTGCCCTGGTTGTACGCGAGGAAGACGCGGCCGCTCGGCGTGACGGTGAAGCCCGCCTGGTAGTTGCCGTGGGCGGTGACGAACCCGAGCGGCGTCAGCTGCCAGTTCGCCTTCACCGTGCAGTTGCTGGCGCAGCGGCCGTAGAAGTGCAGGTTGTCGCCCTGCGCGGTGGTGCCCTGCGAGAACAAGATGTGCGAGACGCCGGCCGCGTCGCGCCGCAGGTAGAAGACGGTGCCGCGCACCGCGGGCCCCGCCGCCCAGTTCGTGTTGACCGTGCAGTTCGAGCTGCACGTCGCGAAGTACGCGTCGTAGTTCCCGGAGTCGCCGCGACCGATGACCCCGATGGTGCCGTCGGCCGCGACGGTGAGGCCGCTGATGACGCTGGTCGCTCCTTCACGCAGCAGCGGGCCGAGGTGTGCGCCCGACCAGCTCGCGGCGACGCCGCAGTTGCTCGCGCACGACAGGTACACGACCGGGTCGAAGTTGCCGCTGCCGATGGGTGCGACGCCGCCGACCAGCGCGTGCACCCTGCCGGTCGCGTCGACCTCGAGGCCCTTCACGCCGATGACCGACGCGCCGATCTCGGCCTGGGTCAGCAGGCGCACGAACGCCCACGACGACTCGTTCGCGCAGCTCGCGGTGCAGCGCCCATAGAAGATTCGTTCGGCGTAGCCCTCTTCGAAAATCACGTGCGCCGCGCCGTCGGGCCCCATCGCGAAGGCCTTCGATTGCATGCCGATGCGCAAGATGGTGCCGACCGCCGCCTGGCTGCCGGTGCCGCCGGCGTTCGAGCCGCTGCCGCCGGCCGAGACGCCCGTGCCGCCCGCGTTGCCGAAGCCGGCGGTGCCCGCCCCACCCGACGAGCCCGAGCCCGCAGCGCCCGCGCCGCCGGCCGTGCCGCCGGTGCCGCCACCAGCGGTGCCTCCTCCGCCGCCTCCGGAGCAGGCGGTGAGCAGAACGAACACACCCACCACACAAGAGCGCAAGAACATGCCGCGAGAGTAGACAAACGATGAGACGAGACCCGCGCGCCAGAGCTTACGTAAACTGCGCCACTGTTGAAGGCGTCGATTCTCGATTGTCTCGCTGCAGCCTACCGGTTCGACCTCGACGGGGCCGCATACGTGCAGAACCTCGCTGAGACGGCGGCGCCGCTGCTCGACCGCGGGCTCGGCGTCATGTCGTACACGTACGACGCGAACGACCCCACGAAGCCCGTCATCGACCACTTCGCGGTGTCGAAGCGCTTCAACCCCGAGTGGCTGCCGCCGTTCTACGCGGCGGTCGAGGCGTCGGGCGCCGACCGCGGCAGCCCCGAACACCCCACCGGCTTCGCCTCGTGGAGCCACCTCACCGTCGGCCTCGCCAGCGCCGTGCCCGGCATGCGTGACGTGCTCCCGGCCTTTCGCCACATCGGCGGCTCGCGCGACGCGCTCGCGATGAACGCGCTCGATGCGAGCGGCAAGGGGCTGTGGCTCGGCGCGCCGCTCCCCCGGGTCGGCACGCTGAGCCCCGAGCGCTACGAGCTGTTCAGCCGGTTCGCCGCGCACCTGACGGCGGCGTTTCGAATGCGGCGTGAGGCGGTCGCACAGAAGCCGGCGGCGGCGGCGGTGCTTTCGCCGTCGGGGCAGCTGCTCGATGCGGGCAAAGACGATGCGGCGGCCGAGTCGCGAGACGACCTGCGCAGGGCGACGCTGGCGTTCGACCAGGCGCGCTCGAAGCTGCGCCGCGACGATGAGCTCGCGACGCGCCGATGGAGGCCGCTCGTGACGTCGCGCTGGTCGCTGATCGACGACTTCGACACCGACGGCAAGCGGTTCGTGGTGGCCGTCGAGAACGCGCCGCCCACGCGCGGGCCGCAGCGCGAGCTCAGCCAGCGCGAGCACCAGGTGATGACGCAGGCGCACCTGGGGCACTCGAACAAGGTGATCGCCTACGAGCTCGGGCTGTCACACTCGACCGTGCGCGTGCTGATGCACCGGGCGATGCACAAGCTCGACACGTCGTCGCGGCGCGAAGCGGTGGCGCGGTTCGATGCGCTGGTGAAGGCAGGCCAGAAGAAGCCGCGCTGAGCGGCGGCAGGCTGAGGCCGCGACGTCGGGCGCGTGGGCCCCCGACGGGTCGCCACACGAGGCTCGCTGAGGCTCACCTGCCCTGCGCCGGAGCCTTCAGCTCGAGCAGAAACCGACGCACGTCGTCGTTGAACGGCTTCGGCGTCTCGAGAAACGCGGCGTGCCCGGCGTCGTAGAGGTGCACCTGCACGTTGGGAATCTGCTCGACGGCCTCTCTCGAGCGCGACCACCGCACGACGCCGTCGTTCTTCGCCCAGCCGACGAAGACGGGCATCGAGAGCTTGCGCGCCAGCGGTCGCACGTCGGAGTCGGCGCGCGCGAAGCTCGCCCAGGCCTGCTCGAGCACCGGCGCAATCTCGTAGGCGCTGTCGACGATGGCATCGCGCTGGGCGCGCGCCTCTTCGGTCACGAGCACCTCCTGGTACCAGGCGCGAAACCAGTCTTTGAAGCCGGGGTCACCCTCGACACCGGCGTGCATCTTGCGCTCGTAGTGACCGATGACGAGGCCGGGGAAGAAGCCGCCGGGGTTCGCGTCGAGCCCCGCCGAGTCGGTCAGCAGCACCGCGCGCACGTTTTTGGGGTGGCTCGCCGCGTACCGAATCGCCACCGAGCCGCCGATGGAATTGCCGAGCACGACGACGTCGCGGAGCTGCAGCGCGTCGACGACGCCCTCGAGCAGCTCGAGGTAGCGCTGCGGCTCGGCGGGCTTCGGGTCGGGCCCCGAGGCGCCCTGCCCCGGCCAGTCGAGGGTGATGATGCGGTAGTCGGCGCCGAAGGCTCGCTCGAAGGCGGCGAAGTCGCGGCCCCCGTGACCGATGGCGTGAAGGCACATGATGGGCGGCTTCGCGCCCGACGGGTCGCCGTCGTGCAGGGCGAGCTCGACGCCCGAGACCGTGAGCACCGTGCGCGGCTCGAGGCTCGCGACGGCGAGGCGCTTCGGAGGGCTCGACGTCATCTGCTCGGCGGTGAGTCGGGCGGGCGTGGCGCAGGCGAGACAGAGGCACGACGGGACGAAGAGCAGGCTCTTTCTCATGGTGCAGCAAGCGTGCGCTGCGTTGCGCGGCCGCTCATTGATGTTTGTCAAAGGCGAGAGGTCGAGCTCTCGAGCCGACCGCGAAGTCGATGAACGCGCGCACGGTGGCAGAAGGCTGCCGCGCGGCCGGGTACACGAGCTGAATCGGCCTGGGCGGGGGCTCGAAGCGGTCGAGCACGGTCTCGAGCGTGCCGGCCTTCAGGTGTGCAGCGACCTGGTACGAGAGCACCATCGCGAGGCCGCCGCCGGCGGCTGCGTGTGTGATGGCGGCGTCGGCGCTGTTGGTGACGAACGCCGGCTGCACCCGAACGCGCACGGGCCGGCCCCCGCGCTGAAAGTGCCACTCGCCCGGTGCCCCGAGCGGGGTGAGCTGCGCGGTCTGATGCTTCGCGACGTCTTCGGGGCGGCGCGGCCGGCCGTGCTCGGCGAGGTACTTCGGGCTCGCGACGACGACGCGCCGGGTGGCCCCGATGACGCGCGCTCTCAGCGACGAGTCTTCGAGCTCGCCGATGCGAACGGCGAGGTCGACGCCCTCGTCGACGAGGCTCACGATGCGATCGAGCAGGAGCAGCTCGCCCCGCACGGCCGGCCAGCGGGCGAGGAACCGAGAGAACAGCGGAGCGACCTCGAGGCGGCCGAAGACGACGGGCGCGGTGACGACGAAGCGACCCGACGGCACCGGGCGGTCGGCCAGGGTGCGCCGCTCGGCCTCGTGTACGGCGTCGACGATGCCGCGCGCCTGCGCGAGGTAACGCGCGCCGGCGTCGGTGAGCGAGACGCTGCGGGTGGTGCGGTGCAAGAGCTCGACGCCGAGGCGGGCTTCGAGCGCGGCGACGAGGCGGGTGACGCGCGGCGCCGAGAGGCCGAGCTTTCGCGCCGCGCGCGCGAAGCCCTTGAGCTCGGCGACCGCCACGAACGTCTCCATCGCGTCGAGCCGGTCCACCTTCTGCAGTATTACTGATTCTGAAATGGTGAGTTGTCAATAGCGCTCATTGTTTCACCGCCACGGCGGCCACATCTTCACCCCCGAACCCGCAGTCAAAAGGAGTCAGGTCATGAAGCTGTCGGTGGTGGTGATGTCGGACCCGAAGCAGGGCGATGAGGCGCTGGGGCGGCTGTTCAACGCGCTGGCGCTGGCGGCAGAGGCGCAGCGCAGCGGCGACGACGTCGAGCTGGTGTTCCAGGGCGCAGGCACGCGCTGGCCCGAAGAGCTGACGAAGCTGGGCCACCCGGCGGCGGGGCTCTACGACTCGGTGCGCACGCTGGTGGGCGGCTACTCGAAGGGCTGCGCCACGGTGTTCCAGGCGGAGCCTCCGAAGGCGCTCTGCGCGCTGGGTGAAAACGAGCTGGGGGCCGACGTGCAGGTCGCGAGCCTGCGCGCGCGCCTCGCAGACGGGCGTCAGACGCTGGTGTTCTGATGAGCGAGCGCTTCTTGCACGAGCTGTTCACGCCCGAGGTGCTCGAGGCGCAGGCGAAGCAGTACGGGCGTGCGCACCAGCGGCCCGGGCGGGTAGACGGTGAAGACCCGCTCGGGCCGGGCGAGCGCGAGTTTCTGGCCGAGCGCGACAGCGTCTACGTGGCGACGGTGACGAGTGAGGGTTGGCCGTACGTGCAGCACCGCGGTGGGCCGCCGGGGTTTCTGAAGGTGCTCGACGGGCGCACGCTCGCGTACGCAGACCTGAAGGGGAACCGGCAGCTGATCACGACGGGCAACCTCGCGGGGCCGACCGGCGGCCGCGTCGCGCTCATCGCGGTCGACTACCCGCGACGAGAGCGGCTGAAGCTCTTGGGCCACGCGCGCGTGGTGGAAGACGCGGCGCTGGCGGCGAAGGTGACGCCGCCGGGGCGAGAGCGCGCGGTCGAGCGCGTGGTGGTCATCGACGTGGTGGCGAGCGACTGGAACTGCCCGGCGTACCTCACGCCGCGGTACACGGTCGCCGAGATTGAGACCATGGCGCGGCCGCTGCGAGAGCGGGTGGCGCAGCTCGAGGCCGAGGTGAAAGCACTGCGCGGCGGCTAGCCCGCATCGGGGCACCGCGCTTCGAGGCACGCGTCGGTGTAGCGGCACCACAGTCTCAGGCCGTCGCCCGACCCCGACTCATCGCAGCTGCAGATGACCGACGAGAACGTGAAGCCGCAGCACGACTCTTGGCCGTACCGGCAGGTGAGGTCGGAGTCGCTGCACGGCCCGGTGTCGGGAAACGTGTAAGTGCTCGGGCAGCTCGTGAACCCGGTGTCGCGCTGCTCCGACGACGAGCACGCCATCATCACCCCGAGCACGAGCCATCGCAGCGGTCGCATCGCCCGTGAGACACCCTGCCCGCCGGCGGTGAGACACTCCCTCAGTTTCGGAAGCCGGTGCGGCTCATGTACACCGAGCCGTTTTCGGCGGCGACCCACACGAGGTTCGGGTCGACGTCAGAGACCTCGACGCCGACGATGTTCGAGCGGGTCGGCGGCTTGAGGTACGTGGTGCCTCCGCCGCTCGCGTCGAACGAATACACGTAGCCCTCGTCGCCCGCGACGACGAACCGATTGCCCGACAGGTGCTCGAGCACGCGGTAGTTCCACGTCGTGAGCAGCAGGCTCGTCGTGAACGGGGCACCCAACGACGGCGCCGTCCACACCTTGCCGTCGGTGGCGACCGCCACCACGGGGCCCGTGCCATCGCGGCGTATCGCGACCTTCTTGAGCCCGACGCCGGCGCCGACAGCGGGGCTGCTGACGATGGGGCTCCAGCCCATGGCCCCGGCCGCGCGGAGCCGCGTCACCGTCGTGGTGCCGTTCGTGCCCACCGCGAGCCAGGCGGGGCCGTTCGTGAGCTCCACCTTGTCGATGTCGTACCAGTCGACGGGGCTCTGAAAGTCGGGGGGTACCTCGTAGAGGCTGGTCGTCATCTGCCCGTTGATGTGGAAGCGAGAGATGGCGCCGAAGGAGCCGGCTCCAAAACACGTGGGCCCGTAGCAAGAGATGCCGCGATACGGCTGGGCATCGGGGTTCACGACCCACGCCGACTGCCAGCCGGTCTGCGGGTTGTTCCAGAGGCGGGCGGGAATCTCGAGCGCGCTGATGAAGCCCACGGCGGTGTTCGTGGCGTCGACGACCATGGGCCCCGTCGCTGCCGCGACCGGGTCGAGCACCCACGACGTGCCCGAGTTGTTCGACCACCACACCCGGCCCGCCGTGCCGCCGAGCACCACGGGCGTGTTCGTGAGCGGCGCACCGGTGGGCGCTCCGTCGCGCACCGAGAGGCTCGCGAGGTCGGCGATGGGCCGGCTGCGCCTCTGCACGAGGGTGCCCGGGTACGTGCCCGACCAGAGCTCGCCGCGGTCACCGACGACGACGACGTTGTTACCCGTATCGCCGGTGATGGCGTTCATGCGGCCCGTCGTGTTCGCGACCCCGGTGTCTTCGCCGGCCGTCGACGCCGACAAGAACGTCACCTTCGAGATGCCGACGTCGTTGTTCACCTGCGAGCGGGTGAGCACCCACGCGCGGTCGGGGCCCGGCACCGACAGCGAGACCGGGCGGAACCCGGCGACGAAGACGAGGCCGCTCACCTCGACGAACGGGCCAGCGCCGCACGCCGTCTCGCGCAAGAGCACGGTCACGCCGGGCGAACGTTCGGCGACGATGACGACGTTGCCTCCGCTGGCCTCGACGAACGACAGCGTGCCCGTCGCGGGGAAACCCGCAGGCAGCGGCACCTCCTGGTAGGTGCGCCCGCTGTGGGTCGAGCGAAAGATGTGGGTGCCGTCGATGGCGATGGCGCCACCGAAGCCGCCGCTCACACAGCCCGCGACGTCGGTGAACGGCATCGGGGTCTTCGCGCTGCCGAGCTCGACGAGCGCGTTGCGAGCGTCGAGCGACACGAAGTACGGCCGGCCAGCCTCGTCGAGCATGGCGAAGTCGCTGCCGCCGGTCGCACGCGGCGCGATGAACGTCGGCTCGCGAAACGCCGCCACCTGGGTGACCAGCACCTTGCGAAAGTACACGCCGAGGTCGGCTGACACGTCGAGCTCGCGGGTGCCGGGCGACTCGAAGCGTTCGTTCAGCGCGAGCACCTGCCCCGCAGGCCCGATGGCCATGCCGTGCTCGCGCAGGTGCGTCAACGCGTCGCGCTTCACCCACGTCACGCCGAGGTCGTCTGACGTGAACGTGTTGTCGTAGTCGCCCACGACGACGAAGCGCGAGCCGTTGGGGAGCGGAATACGATACGCCCGCTTCAGGTTCTCGGCGGTCGGCAGCATGAAGACCGGCTCGAACGCCGCGCGCGGCCGCAGGTTCGTGATGACGTTCGACATCTGCCCGCCGTTGCCGGCGCTGTCGGTGAAGCGCACCGCGAACGAGACGAGCGAGCCGTTCTGGGCTTCGCCGACCACGCGGCGTTGGGTGCCGTCGGTCAGGAACTCGTGGTACCAGATGAAGAGGTTGGGGTCGGCGACGCTGCCGTTCGAGGGGTTGATGCCGTACTGCAGCCGCTGATCTCCCGCGGGCACGCCGGGCGGCAGGCTGCCGAAGCTGGCGAGCGCGCTGACCTCGGCGTAGCCGGCGTCGCCTTGCGTGAGCACGACGACTCCGCCGGTGAGCGGCGTGGTGTCGTAGGTAATCTCGCGCTGACGGGTCGCGACGTTGCCGGCAGCGTCTCGCACGAAGACGGTGACGCGGTTCAGCTGCTGGTCGGAGGGAAACTGCGGGACGATCGACAGAATCTGCCGAATGCCGCCCGTGGGGCGCCAGCACGGGTCGTTCGTGGGCGGCGCGGGCGCCGCCACGCCACCGGTGGTGGTGACGGTGCAGTACGCGTCGAGCTCGCGGTCTTCGTCGACCAACATCCACATGGGTGGGTTGCGGTTGTTCGTCGAGTCGCTGAACTCGCCCCACAGGTACATGCCCCAGAGAAACGGCAGCTCGCGGTCGAGCGTGATGGTCTGCGACGACTGCATGGTGAGGTTGCCGGCCGCGTCGGCCACCTGCAGCGTGAGGGTGTGCAGGCCGTCGACGGCGGGCAGCGTCGCGCCGAGCATCGCCGCGTACGGCACGGGCTGACCGAGCGGGCCACCATCGATGCCGATGCGCACCGTCGCGCCGACCATGTTGCTCGCGTCGGTGTACGTGAGCACGAGGGGCACGCTGAGCTGGTTCGTGTAGCGCGCGCCGAACTGAACGATGAACGAGCCGAACGGGGCGACGCGGTCGAGGGTGATGGTGTCGAAGGTGCTGAACGTCGCGCCGGTGCTGTCGATGAACTGCACGGTGACGGCGCGAATGCCGTCGGTCGAGTCGAGCGCCCACGTGAGGTTGTTCGCGAAGGCCTGCGGGGCGCCGAGCGGGTTGCCGTCGTTGGCGAGGCGAACCTGGGTGACGGTGCCACCCGTCGAGCTCGCGGTGAGGCTCAGCGAGACGGCGGTCGTGTTCGTGTACGCGTCGCCGGCTTGAATGCGAATCGTGCCGGTCACCATCGAGGGCATGCCGCCACCCGCGGTCGCGTTGCCTCCGCCCGCCGTCGCGTTGCCTCCGCCCGCCGTCGCGTTGCCGCCACCCGCCGTCGCGTTGCCGCCGCCCGCTGTCGCGTTGCCGCCGCCCGCCGTCGCGTTGCCTCCGCCCGCCGTCGCGTTGCCGCCGCCCGCCGTCGCGTTGCCGCCACCCGCCGTCGCGTTGCCGCCGCCCGCGGTCGCGTTGCCGCCGCCCGCCGTCGCGTTGCCGCCGCCCGCAGTCGCGTTGCCTCCGCCCGCCGTCGCGTTGCCGCCGCCCGCAGTCGCGCCGCCACCTGCCGTGCTTCCGCCACCTGCGGTCGGGTTGCCGCCGCCGGCGCTTCCCCCATCCATCGGCATTTCGCCTCCGCCGCAGTTGCAGCCCGCGACCGACGCCGCGCACACGACTCCTACGAGCAGACGCAAGTTCATGTCGTTTCTCCTCAGGGCCGAGCGCCGACGGTGCTGACGAAGACGGTGCCGTCGGCCGCGGCGACCCACACGAGGTCCGACCGGCTGTCTGACGCGTCGACGCTGTACAGGGTGGTGCCGGTGCCGATCGGTACGTCGACCCAGGCCGCCGTCGTCGCGCTGGTTCGGGTGATGTGCCGCACGAGGCCGTTCTGACCGACCGCGACCCACACGTTCGTGCCCGCGAGGTGGGTGATGTCGAGCATGGCCGCGCCGGCGGTGGGAATCGTGGTGGGGAACGTGGCGCCGAAGTCGCTCGAGAGCGAGATGCCACCCTGCCCCACGGCGATCGCCTCACCCGAGCCGTCTCTCTTCAGCGCGATCGCGTAGAGCGGCAGCGGCGTCGACATGCTCGGCGTGCTGAACGTCGACGACATTCGCACGCTGCTGAAGCCCTGACCCGCCGCGTTGCGCCCGACCACGGTGTAGACCGAGCCCACGCGATCGATGTCGCTCCACGTGAGGTTGCTGCCGGGCTGCGCCGTCACCGCGAAGCCCGATGAGAGCGAGCCGAGGTACGAGATGACGCCGATCGCCCCGTCGGTGCCGGCCGCCATGCAGCTCGCCCCGTCACACGTGATGGAGCTGAACTGCGACGGCGCGGGCGTGTAGCTGCCCTGCAGCCAGCCGGTCTGCGGGTTGATCCACACCTTGTTCCCGCTCTCGATCGCCGCGATGCCGCCGAACGCCTGGTTCGTCGCGTGAATGCCCGTCACCAGCCCACCGTTCGGAATCGGAGCGGGCGCCCACGTCACCCCCGAGTTGCTCGAGAACCACACCCGGCCGTTCGTCGCGCCGAGCACCACGACCGACGACGCCTCAGCCATGTTCGCCGGCGTGTCTCGACGCACCGACAGCGCCCCGAGCTCGGAGATGTACTCGCTGCGGCGAGACGCCATCGAGGGGAAGCTGCCCGTCGACGCCAGCGCGCCCCTCGCGCCTGCGATCACCACCGAGCTCTGGTCGTTGCCCGCGATGCCGCGAAACGCGGTCGGTGACGCCTGCGTCACGAACGTGCCCATCACCCCCGAACCCGAGAACGTCAGGCTGGCCACCACTCCGTTGCTGACACCCTCCGTCGCGAGCAGCCAGGCCCGGGTGTCGCTCCCGACCGACACCCGCGTCATCGTCGTGTTCGCGGGCGCCCCGCTCAACGGCATCGCTGCCCAACTCGCCCCACAGTCAGTCGACCGCAAGAGCGTGGCGTTCGCGATTCCATTCGAGGCCAGCACCACCACGTGGGCACCCCGCGCCGCGATGTCGACCATCACCGACGCCGGAGGAATGCCGGCCGGCAGCGCGACCGCCTGGTACGATCGCCCTTCATCCGTCGAGCGGAGCAGCCCGTTGCTGCTGAAGCCCACCGCGCCGTTGCCGCCCGGCCCCTGACACCCGGCCAGCTGCGCGAGGCCGACGCCCTGCGGAGTCGACGCCGTGCCCCACGCCAGCAGCGCGCCGTTCGCGTCGAGCGTCAGCCAGTGCGGAGCGCTGCTGGAAGACGACATCGCGAAGTGATTGCCACCGCCGGCGCGAGAGCCCACCCACGACGGGGGTCGAAGAATGCCCGCCGCGTTGATGCTGCCGACGCGCCGAAAGTGAGTGCCGCGGTTCAGTGACACGACGAGCTGGGTGGGCTGGGCGCCGCTCAGGCCGACGACGGTTCCGTCGTTCGACGCGGCGAAGAGCGTGACGGCGTCGCTCAGCGCGTCACGTCGCACCCATGACACCCCATCGTCGTCGGTCGAGTAGAGATCGG
>JAEUJP010000065.1 GCA_016793725.1 Myxococcaceae bacterium
AGGCGCCGCAGCCGGTCGAGAGAAAGAGGTCGGCGCCGCGGGCCGCGGGCGTGCCGGGCTCGGGCGTCGCGGCGTCGCGCGCCTCGGCCTCGCGCCACGCTCTCGTCTCGCCGCGGCCTTCGACGACGACCCGAAACGCCATCAGCGCGTGTGAGGCGCCGCAGTACTCGGCGCAGACGCCGTGAAAGACACCGGCGCGCGTCGGGTTCAGCTGCAGGTGGGTGGTGCGCCCGGGAATCATGTCGACCTTGCCGGCGAGCGACGGCACCCAGAACGAGTGAATGACGTCGGGGCTGGTGAGGTTCAGCTGCACGGGCTCGCCGACGGTGAGGTGCAGCTCGTTGGCGAGCTCGAAGGCGGTGCCGCCGTCGCTGCCCGCATAGCGAACGCGCCACCACCACTGCTCGCCGGCGACGTCGATGACGGGGCTGCCTTCGGGCGCGCGCGCGAGCTCGAGCGGCACCTGGCGCAGGCCGAACACGAGCAGCACGCTGAGGAAGAGCAGCGGCAGCGCGACGCCGCCGATCAGAATCAGCCTGCGCACCGACTCGGGCGAGAAGCCCGTGCGGTTGAACCAGACCGCGTACACCACGAGCGCGGTGACGGCGCCCCAGATGACGACCGTGCCGCCCGTCATCCACCAGAAGAGCGTCGCGATGCGCTCCGCGCTCTCGCCGGCCGGCTCGAGCGCCGAGGAGGATTCGATGGGCAAGCGCGGAGTCGAATAAAGGCCGACCCTCGGTCGGACCACCGAAACGTGTGCCGCGGTGAGAATATGTGTGGCCCATGTACGTCTGGAGCCGCGCTTGAGCCGCCTCACCCTCGCGCCGCTGCTGCTGCTCGCCGGGTGCGCGGGCTTTCAGCGCGTGCCGCTCAAGAGCGAGGCGGTGCGGCTGCCCGACGGGCGCTTCGCGGGGCCGCTCGAGTTCCAGGTGCCGCGCCGCGCCGACCACGAGAACCACGACTTCGAGCTGCGCGTGACGCTGCGCGCCGCGTGCGCGCCGAAGCTCACGCTCGCGTACCCCGACGGCGAGACCGAAGTGCTCGGCGAAGACGACCGCCGCTGGCAGGAGCTGCTCGCCGCGCGCGCGAAGCACGAGGTGCCCCCCGCCCCCCCGCCGGTCTCACCGCCGCCTGCCGTCGCGGCGCCTGCTCCACCACCACCACCACCACCTCCTCCTCCGGCTCCTGCACCGGCGCCGTGCTGCTCGGAGGCGAGCGTCGACGCGACGGTCGTCGTGCCGCTGCCGCAGCAGCAGACCGGGCAGTGGAGACAGGTTCGCACCGAGACGTGGCCCGGGCAGCTCGAGTTCGAGCGCCTGCGCGCGGCCCGCTGCGCCGTCATTCGCGAGTACGACCTCTATTACCTGAACGCGTTCGACGAGACGGGCACGCTCGCGCTGTGGGCCGACGTGCCGCAGGAGCTCGAAGAGGCCGAGCTGCGGTGGGACATCGTCGAGCGCGTCACGCCGAAGCCGGCGCCGGAAGCGCCGAAGCCCGCGGTGCTCGTCGAAGTGCGACCCGAACGGGAACCGAAGCGTGAGGTCGAGCCCGCGAAGCCGCGACCGCCGCTGCCGGAGCCGAAAAAAGAAGACCCTGACCCCGCAGAAGACCCCGGGGCCGTCTGGGTGCCGGGCCGTTGGCAGTGGCACGAAGGTGACGGCGAGTGGGTGTGGGTCGACGGGTACTGGGGCGCGCCGCGCGTGCGGCCCGCATTGAGAGACGAGGGCGAGGGTGCGCCACCGAACCCGGGCGCACTGTGGGCGCGAGGTCACTGGGAGTGGCGCGCACGACCCGGCAAGTGGGAGTGGGTGAGCGGCTACTGGCAGGCGCCGCCACCGAAGGTCGAAAACCGGGGCGCGCCGCCGGGTGAAGGCGCTCCGTGGAATGCGGGGTACTGGAGGTGGCGCGGCAAGATGTTCGTGTGGGTCGACGGGCACTGGGGCAAGCCGACGTTGCTCGTCGAGACGCCGCCTTCGCCGCCGTTTCCCGGAGCGAGGTGGATTCCCGGCGACTGGATTCGAGTGGGCGGCACGTACAAGTGGTCGCCCGGCTTCTACGAGGGCTCGCAGCGGCCGCCGCCGCCGCGCGCCGAGGTGCCGCCGCCTTCACCGGCTGAAGGGGCGGTGTGGCTGCAGGGCTACTGGCGCTGGAGCGTCGAGCTGCGCGTGCACGAGTGGGTCTCGGGGCACTGGGAGCTGCCGCCGGGTGAAGGCTGGGTCTGGGTGCCCGACCCGCCGGGCCCGCAGGGCATCGTCATTCGTGGCCACTGGGAGCATCGTCGGCTGCCGGTCAGCGGTGACGCGCCAGCGTCACAGCCGGACGAAGTACCGGGTACTGCCGGCGGCCGACGGGAACAGAGGCGACGATGAACGCGCGAATCGTTCTCGCGCTTCTGCTCGCGCTCACGACCAGCAGCTGCGGCCTGCTCATCGACGGCGCGTACCTGCTCACCGACAAGCAGTACACGAAGAGCGTCGAGCAGCGGCGGCCGAGCGGCGAGCGCGAGACGAAGCCCGAGGTGCGGCTCGCGTTCGAGGGCTCGCGCATGCGCGTGGCCTGCGAAGACGTGACGCGCGGCATCGACCGCGTGTGGCTGGTCGACAAGACCTACGAGTACCAGGGCGGTTTTCATCGCGCGCACTGGCTGCCCATCATTCTCGAGGGCGCCATCGGAGCCGGGCTGGCGATCGGCCTGGGGCTGAAGTGTGGCGACCCGGCGTCGCGCATCGACTGCAACCTGCTCTACGCCACGATTCCGTTCGGCGTCGACGTCGGCTACTCGGTGATTCGGCTGTTCACGACCGAGCCGGCGAAGCTGGTGAACAAGCAGATCAGCACGCGCAGCGCGCAGCCGAGCGCCGAGCCGATGGCCCGCACCGCGGCGTGGTGCCCGCCCGAGGTCGAGGTGGTGGTGCAGTCGACGAATGACCCGCTTCGGGTGCCGGTGGCTCCGAACGGCGAGCTGTCGCTCGAGCTGCAGCAGCGCATCATCTCGTCGGCGGTGAAGAACAGAGACACGCGCGTGCTGGTGGTGGCGCCCGAAGGCCAGCGCGGCGAGACGCTGTCGCGCTGCGAGCTCTTGAGGTCGTTCACGCCGCTGCCGCAGGGCGCGCACGACTGCCTGCCGCAGAAGCCGTGACGCGCATGGCGCGCGTGACCTGTCAGGGCGTCGGCAGGCCGCGACGCTGCGCGAAGCCGATGAGCAGCAGCAGGGTGATGGCGCCGACGATGCTGAACAGCAGGCCCGTGGGGTGGAACTCGGCCCAGTTGCCGCGCGAGTAGATGAGCGAGTGAATCAGGCCGCCGATGAACGAGCCGCCGATGCCGAGCGCCATCGTACGGGGCAACCCCATGCTCTGGTTGCCCGGGACCACGGCGCGAGCGATGAGACCTGCAACGAGACCAACGACCAGAAAAGCGATGATGTCCATAGTGGCCGCTGGTCATTGCCGCTCGCGTGCCAGCGACGCACCGGCTTGATCATTCTGGTGATGCCACCGGTCGGTGACGGTGGGCTGCGACACTTTTGCTCAGGGCGGTGCGCGCATTCTCGCCTCAGCTTCCTTTTTCACGTCGGCGGCGAACGTCTCGAAGTTCTGGGTGAAGTCGGGCATCTTCTTCTCGGCCGACCCGAGGAAGAGGCCCGAGTAGGTCTCTGACATGGCGAGCACGGTGCCCCCGTCGCGCGGCGTGAGCGTGAAGTGCCGTACGCCGAGGAACATGCCGTTGCCGTCTTCCCACACCATCTTCTTCGGCGCGTCGGCCTCGCTGACCGTGAGCGTGAAGGTGCGGTCGGGCGCCACCTTCGAGACGAGCTCGAGCTTTTCGCCCTTCGCGATCTTGCCGTCGAGCTTCGTGACGGTGCTGTTCCACTTCGTGAACGACGGCCCGTCGGTGAGCACGGCCCAGACGGTCTGCGGCTCGGCGTCGATGCCGATGGCGATGCTGTAGTCGAGCGCGTCGTCGGTGCGGGTGCGCACGGCCTTGCCGTCGGGCGTGAGGGTGCTCGGCTCTTTGAGCTGGCGCACGGTCGTGCACGCGCAGAGCGCGAGCAGCGCGATGAGGGCGGCGCGCTTCATCGGGCGCTCCGGGCGCGGTTGTTCTTGGGCTGGTGCTCGAGCTCGACCTTGCCCAGCAGCTCGAGCACGGGCGTGACGTAGTTCGCGAAGCGGCCACGGTAGCCCTTGCGCAGGCCATAGTAGCCCTTCACCGGGTTCTGCGGTGAGCGCGCCCAGGCCTCGATGCTGCCGTCGGGCGTCGGCTTGCCTTCGTCGGCGTTGCCGAGCGGCACCCAGTCGCCGTTCTTCTTCAGCATGGCCGCGAGGTCGTCGATGCAGCGCAGGTCGTACGAGAGCTTCGTGCTGCCGACCTGCACGACGAGCGCGGGCGGCGTCGCGGTCTCGTCGCGCCACGCCTGGTATTCGGACGAGAGCGACGGCGTCTTCAGGAGCCACGGGTCATCGGCCGTACCACTTCCGTAGGTGACGCCGGGCTTCTTGGGGCTGGTCTTGGGCTTGGGCATGCCGACATGGATAGAGCCCTAAAGGTGACGTCTTCTGTCATATTTATTCCTGACCCATGCGCGCGTCGAGGCTGCTGCGGTTGCTGCTGCTGCTCCAGAACCGGGGTCGGCTGACGAGCTCGCAGCTCGCCACGGAGCTCGAGGTGGCGCGGCGCACGGTGCTGCGCGACATCGACGCGCTGACCGAAGCCGGGCTGCCGGTGGTGGTGGTGCGCGGCGCGCGCGGCGGCATCGAGCTGGGGTTCAACTACCGCACGCGGCTGACCGGGCTGACCGAGGCCGAGGCCGAGGCGCTCGGAGTGCTGCTCGGCACGAAGCTGCCGGCGCTCGAGGCCATCGGGCTCGGCGCCGCCGACCGTGCGGCGCGCACGAAGCTGCTCGAGTCGCTGCCCGATGGCGTGCGCGAGACGGCGATGCGGGCGCAGCAGCAGTTTCGCATCGTGCCGCGCAGCGTGGCGGCCGACGACGAGCGCATCGAGGCGCTGGCGAAGGCAGTGCGCGAGCGGCGCAAGGTTCGCGTTCACGCGCGCAGCAAGAGGCCGCGCACGCTTCACCCGGCGGCGTTGGTGTTCGGCGCGCGCGGGTGGGCGGTCGAGGATGCGCTGAGAGGTGAGGTGCTGCCGCTCGACGCGTGCGGCGACGTCAACATCTCGGCGCTGAAGTGGGGCTGAGTCAGCGCACGACGATGCGGAAGATGCCCGTGCGTCGCGTCAGGTACAGGTCGCCGAACGCAGTCTCGTGAATCGACGTGAGCTCATCGACGCCGCCGAGCTCGAAGCGGTTTTCGGTCGCTACGCCGCCGTCGAGCCGAAACGACCAGACCTGGCCCGCCGCGAAGTCGCCGTAGAGGTAGCGGCCGACGAGGTCAGGGAAGCAGCCGCCGCGATAGACCTGCCCTCCGATGATCGCGTGCCACCCCGCATCGAGCGCGCTGAACTCGACGACGGGGTCGGTGCGGCCCGCTGTGAGACAGCCCGGGTCGGGCTCGTAGCAGTGTGCGCCCTCGCGATCGTCCCAGCCCCAGTTGAGCAGCGGGGTGTTGGGTGCCGCGTCGATTTCTTCCCAGTACGACTGGCCGACGTCGCCGATGTAGATGTGGTTCGTCGCGTCGATGCTGAACCGAAACGGGTTGCGCAGGCCCTTGTGCCAGACCTCGGGCGCGCCTCCGTCGGCTGCGAATGGGTTGCCGGGCGGAATCGCGTAGTTCCGATTCGCGTCGCCGGGAAAGTCGTCGCCGTCGACGTCGAGGCGCAAGATTTTGCCGAGCAGGTCGAAGTCGTTCTGCGCGCGGTCGTTCGGGTCGCCGTCACCGCCGCCGTCACCGAGCGCGAGGTACAGGTAGCCGTCGGGCCCGAACTCGATGCTGCCGCCCTTGTGGTTCGTCGTGAACGGCTGCGGCACCACGATGATGCGCCGCGGCCCCGGGCTCACCGGCGTCACGTCGGCGCCGGGGGGCAGCACGAACTCGTCGACCACCGACGCTCCCGTCGAGCTGCTCGTGTAGTGCAGGTAGTACTTGCCCCGGTGGCTCGAGCCGACCGTCGAGAACTCCGGGTGGAAGGCGATGCCGAGCAGGCCGCGCTCGCCGCCCGCGGCCGTCAGGTTTCTGCCGCTGTTCGAGAGGTCATCGACCAGCGCGCTCTGCAGCACGCCGTTCTTGAAGAGCCGCACCCAGCCGCTCTGCGCGATCGCGAAGATGCGCGCGTCGCCCGGCGGGCTCGCGATCATCACCGCGCTGATGCCCGAGAGCTGCTCGACGCCGAGCGTCGTGCCGGAGCGCACGTTGCAGCCGCCATCGCTCAAGAGCCCGCCGTCACCGTCGTAGAAGACGACGCCGCCGCCCGCAGTTGCTCCACCGCCCGCAGTTGCTCCACCGCCCGCGGTTGCTCCACCGCCCGCGGTTGCTCCACCGCCCGCGGTCGCACCGCCGCCCGCCGTCGCGCCGCCGCCCGCCGTCGCGCCGCCGCCCGCGGTCGCTCCGCCGCCGCTCGTGCCTCCATCGACGGCCGGCGTCCCACCGCTGCAGCCGACTGCGACGACGAGCACGGCTCCGAGCAGTCGGCGCATCCCGCGGGCGATACCACACCTCACGGGCTCGCGATGAGCACCCGCGTCTTCCCATCGGCGCGCGGCGACGGCACCAGCGCGCGCCCGCCATCGAGCAACATCAGCGGAGCCCCACATTGCTCCGGCCCCACCTCGGCCAGCAGCCGTGGCGCGCTCGACAGGTCGACCGGCAGCACGAACAGCCGCAGCACCGACGGCGCACCGGGAATGTGCTCGGTGAAGTGCACCCACCTCGACGCCACGCTCGCCGACTCGAACGGCCGCCCCGCCGTGCGCGCGAACCCCGGCGCATTGCACGCCTCTGCGGCCGTCAGCGGCGCCTGAAACGGCGGGTTGAAGTTCAGCGTGTCGCTCAGCTTCGCGAGCCGCCCGCTCGGCGCGTGCCAGGCCACCAGCGACACGCTGCCGCCCGGCGGGTTGCCCAGCACGAACAGCACCGTCTGCGACTGCGGCAGGTCACCGCCCACGTCGACGAGGCCCTCGAGCCGGCCGCTCAGCTCGGTCACCCGGTTCGCTTCAACCAGCCACGCCCGCTGCATCGCCGTCGTCACCAGCACGCCGCGCCCGCCGGCGACCCCGCGCGGCGACGCCACCTCGCCCACCACCGTCGTCTCTTCCCCGCTCACCAGCGAGCGCCGCACGACGTGGTCACCCGCGAGGTAGACGACGAAGCCGCCGCGACCCGCCACTGCGAGCTGCGTGCGCCCCTGCCGAATCGTCGCCGTCACCGTCGCCAGCGCGTGCTCACCCCGCCCGTCACGCACCTCACACGTGTGCCCCATCGCGTTCAACCCGCGGCACACCACGAACCAGCGCCCCGACGCGGTGAGCACGGTGTGGTCTCGCTGCTGCCACGGCAGCTCGGTGCGGTACACGCGACGCTGCTCGGCGTCGTAGCTCGCCACCACACGAACCTGCGCTCCCTCGAACGAATGCACGTGCTCGTCGCTCACCAGCGTGCTCGTCGCTTGCAGCGACACGTGCACGTCGCTGCCCGCATCGCGGGGGTCGAGCACCGTCACCCGGGCGGGCATCTCGTCGGCCACCAGCCGGCCGTCGGCGAGCTCGTCGATGAGCCACACCGTCGGCGTCATGCGCGCGTGGGCCGCCGGCACAGCGAACGGGGCCACCGTCGAGCGCAGCAGCAGCGCGTCGACATCACACGTCGCGAGGTTCGCGCGCACGAGGCGCGCGTTGAGCCCCGACCGCAGAAAGGCCGGGTCGGTAATCTCGAGCGTGGTGAGCGCAGGCTCCGACGCGAGCGTCTGGCCGCTCGCGACGTCGAACATGCGCCACTCACCGGTCACGTACTCGTGCGGTGTGCCGAGCGCGTCGGTGCACGCGTCGCGTCGGTCGACCCGCATCAGGCTCGCGCGCTGGCCGTCGCGCGACACCAGCGTGCCGAACACGGGCTGCAGCCCGCTCACCCGGTCGAGCAGGCCCGCGTCGTGCGAACGCCACTCGTAGTCGCACGCGCCCGCATCGCACTGCTCGAGGCTGAACGTGTCGCTCGTCAGGCCGAACGGCCGGCCGTCGAAGTCGCCCGCCGTCACCGTCGTGTACGGCGCACCCCGCTCGGCGCGGTAGTCGAGCTCGCGTCCCGCGTCCGGAAGACCGGAATCTTCGACGAGCCCCGCATCTGTAACGAGACCTGCATCGCCGACACCCCCGTCGGCGGGTGACGAATTTTCATGTCCGGGGCAACCGGCGATTCCCAGAGAGACGAGCGCGAGAACGACGAGTCGAGGGAGCATTCCCTCACCACATCGCACACCGCATGCCGCGCGACGCCGAGACGCCGAGACGCCGAGACGCCGAGACGTAGGATGTCCAGGGGGGGCTTTCGAAGTGCCGTTTCGAAAACGGTCATCCCATGGGACGTCTGTTTTCAAAACGGCACCTCCGCGCAGACACCCGGTCATCCCATGTCTCACCCTGTGCGGTGGCTTTGTCGCCCTGCCCGCGGTCCCGCGCAGCCGCCTCGGGCCATGCGGTGTCTTCGGCGCTGAGCGCTTCGTTCTCGGAGATGTCGATGCGCCCACTTCAAGCTGCGACGAGCGCGGCGATGTCGGGCACCTCGAGCACCTGCTTCGGCGCTCCGCTCTTCACACACTTCAGCATCGCCTGCCCGACCTGCGCCAGCGTCAGCGCGGGGAAGAACAGCTTGAACACCGGCGTCAGCACGAGCGCGGCGCGAAACAACTTCTTCACGTGCACCTGCCCTGGCTTCGGCGTCATCAGGCCGGGGCGAAAGTTGTACACGCCCTTGAACGGCAGCTTCATCAGCGCGTTTTCGGCGCGGCCCTTCACGCGGGCCCACATCACGCGGCCCTTCTCGGAGCCGTCAGTGTGCGCGCCGCTGATGTGCGTGAGCACCATGTTCGGGTTCAGCTGCGCGAGCTTCGTCGCGAACGCGAGCGCCGTGTCGTACGTGATGACCGTGTAGTCGGCCTCGTTCATGCCGGCCGAGCTGATGCCCGCACAGTAGAAGCAGGCGTCGTAGCCGGTGAGCTTCTCGTCGAGCCCGTCGAGCTTGCGAAAGTCGGGCACGAGCAGCTGCTCGAGCTTCGGGTGCGTGTGCTGCGTCGGTTTGCGCGAGACGCTCAAGACCTTCTCGACCTCGGCGCTCTCGAGGCACTCGAGCAGCACGCCCTCGCCGACCATGCCGGTGCTGCCGGTGACGATGATTTTCATTTCAGGCACCGTATTCCCATCGGCCGCCGGCAGTAACCGGGTACTTCGTCCCGCTGCGACACTGCCGCGTCACCGCTGACCGGCGGCCGACGTCAGCACTCGGTGCCACGACCACGTGAACCTCGGCGCTCGGCGCCTCTGGCGCGAAAACGGGAGCGCAGCGACCAGAAGCTCCGCAGGGTTGCGCCATGCCGCACGACGCCCCAACCCCGCGACCTGACACCGAACCGCCACGCGCGAGCGCGGCGAGCGCGAATGATGTACTTGTACTCGGGTCGATGAGGGCGGCGGCTTTCTGCATTCTGATGATGGGGTCTTCGGCGCTCGCGGGCACCGAAGTGACGAACCGCCGCCTCGAGCAGGGCCAGACGATTCTCGGCGCGCTCGAGGCCGCGAACGTCTCGGCGGCTTCGGCGCTGCGGCTCATCGACGCGCTCGACGACGTGTTCGACGTGCGGCAGGCGCGCTCGGGTCATCAGCTGCGCATCGTGCGCGTCGACGGCTTCGTCGAGCACCTCGACTATCGCGTCGGCCCGCTCGACGAGTACCAGGTGCGCCGCGACGGCTGGCGCTACATCGGCGAGAAGCGCGTCGTCGCGTTCGAGCGCAAGGTCGCGCGCTTCGAGTTCGACGTCGAGAAGTCACTCTGGCAAGCCGCCATCTCGACCGGCACCGACCCGGTCATCGTGATGGCGCTCGCCGACGCCTTCGGCTGGGAGCTCGACCTGATGCGCAACGCGAGGCTCGGTGACCGCGCGAAGGTGCTGGTCGAGACGCTCGAGCACCGCGGCCGCATCGTGCGCTACGGCGACGTGCTGGCGGCGAGCTACACGCCGGTGAAGGGCGCCAAGATGGAGATTTACCGCTACCTCTTGCCGAGCGGCGAGCGCGCGTACTTCTTCTCTGACGGCACGAGCGCCCAGCGCACGTTCTTGAAGACGCCGGTCGGCTGGGCGCCAGTGACGTCGCCCTTCGGCAACCGCATTCACCCCATCTTCGGCGAGCCGCGGTTTCACGACGGCATCGACTACGGCATGCCCGTCGGCACGCCGGTGCGCGCGGTCGCGAGCGGGCTGGTGACTTTCGCGGGCTACACGCCGGGCGGCGGTAACATGGTGTGCCTGATGCACGAAGACGACTACGAGAGCTGCTACCTGCACCTGTCGAGGTTCGCGCAGGGCATTCAGACCGACGCGCTGGTGTACCGCAAGCAGGTCATCGCGTGGTCGGGCAACACGGGCAACACGACCCGGCCCCACCTGCACTTCAACCTGAAGAAGCGCGGGGGCTACGTCGACCCGTCGCGCCAGAAGTTCCCCCGCACCGACCCGCTGCCGAACGAGCTGCTCGCCGACTTCTCGGCCGTGGTGAGCGACTACTCGGGCCAGCTGCGCGACGTCGGCGTGCCGGTGATGGCCTCGCCGTGAGCTTCGTCGCGGTGCTGGTGCTCGCGCAGCTGCAGCTGCCCGACGTGCTGCGCAAGCTCGGCGACGAGGCCGAGAAGCGCGAGGCCGGCGGCGTGTGCGCGTACCACGAGGTCACGCTCGTCGAAGAGCTCGGCGAGGGCGGCGCGGTGAAGGGCAGCGAAGAGCGCGTGTACGACGCCGAGGTGACGGGCGTCACGGTGACGAAGCGCGAGAAGAAGAGCGTGACGCCGAAGGGCGAGCCGCTCGCCGACCTGCTGGTCGAGCCGAAAGACGCGAAGGGCCGCAAGCCCGCGCGCTCGCCGTTTCACTCGGAGCTGCGGCCGAAGTTCAAGTTCGCGCTCGTCGACGGGCCGACCCCCGAGCTCAAGCGCGTGACGCTCGAGCCGCTGAAAGAAGACGTCGAGCGCCCCCGCGGCGAGGCGTGGGTGCGGGCGAGCGACGGCCGCATCGAGGAGCTGCGCGTGAGCCCGTCGAAGGCACCGTTTCTCTTGAAGTCGGTGACGCTGCGGTTCGTGTTCAGCGACACGGCGTGCGGGCGCATGGCGACGGTCATCGAGACGAACGGCGAGGGCGATGGCGTCATCGTCGACACGAAGTTCCGGTCTCGCACCGAGCTGTCGGGGCACAAGCCCAAGAAGTGAGACGCGCGCCGTGCCTTGACCGGAACTGCCGGGGCCGGGGACGGGGCCGGGGACGTCAGCCGGGCTCGGGAAACGTCGCGCGCCTCTACTTCTCGGCGTGCAGCGTGCCGTCCCACTCGGCGGGCACTCCCCCGTCTCTGAATCGCGCGCACCGCTCGTGCAGCACGCGGCTCGGGTCGTCGTCGAGCTGGTTCGCGAGCAGCTCGCACGCCTTCGCGAAGTCACGCTGCCAGTACGCCGTGAGCGCCGCCTCGTACGCCGCCTTCACGCCCGGCTTGAGCGACGTCTTGCCCGTCGGCCCGAGCAGCTCGAACACGTCGCCGCCCTGCGACTTGCCCTTCACCGCGACGCGGTCGAGCTTGCGGAACTCGAAGGCGTGCCGCGCGCGCTGCTCGATGGCCGCCGACACGATGATGCGCGTGCCGAACAGCTTGTTCAGCCCCTCGAGCCGCGACGCCAGGTTCACGCCGTCGCCGATGGCCGTGTAGCTGACGCGGTCGGGCGCGCCGAAGTGGCCCACGAGCACCGTCGACACGTGCAGGCCGAAGCGCGTCACCAGCTTCGGTCGGCCTGCCCACGCCGGCGACGCGTACAGCGCTTCGGTCTCGTCGAGGCAACGCAGCGCGCCCGCACACGCGCGCACCGCGTGGTCGGGCAGCTCGTTCGGCGCGTTCCACAGCGCCATCACCGCATCGCCGATGAACTTGTCGACGATGCCGCTCTCTGCGTGCACGCCCCGCGTCATCGCCGCGAAGTAGTCGCCGAGCCAGCGCGCGAGCGCGAGCGGCTCTTCGCGCTCGACGAGCGCCGTGAAGCCCTCGATGTCGGTGAACATCATGGTGAGCTCGCGCGGCTCACTCGAGAGCGAGGGTTCTTGGTTGGCCTCGAACAGGCGGCGCACCAGCGCCACGGGCACGAAGCGGCCCAGCGCCCGCATGGCGGTCTTCGCGAGCTCGAGGTTCCACAGCGCGTCGCGCACGTCGAAGAACGGCGAACTTGGGGTCGCGGGCGTGAAGTCGAAGCGCCGCATGCGGTCGGTCTCGGCCTTGATGCGCTGCAGCGCCCGCTGCATCGCACGCGTCATCACCACGGCGCCGAGCAGCACCAGCGCGGCGAGCACCATCTGCGCGAGGCGCAGCAGGTTGAGCCCCTCACGAATGTCTCTCAAGTAGTAGTCGTCGGGGCCGACCACGCCGACCGACCAGCGCTGCGAGTTCTGCAGGGCGCGAAAGCCCACGTGGTACGTCTTGCCGTCGAGCTCGAACGTGCCCTCGGTGCGACCCTCTTCGGCCACGCGCTGCCGCGTCTCGTGCTTCTGCGCGGCCACCACCTGTGCGGGCAGCGTCGCCGGGTCGATGTGGAAGTCGTCGTCGTATTCCTTCATCACGTCGTTCGGCGAGAGGCCGGTGACGAGGTCGCCGTCGGTGTCGCAGACGAAGAGCTGAAACGGCGCCTTCGGGTCGTTGTTGACGTAGACGCCCTCGATGGCCTTGCGCAGCTGCGGCTCGAACAGGCCGACCTTGAGCACGCCCTGCGGTATGCCGTAGAGCGCGAGGAAGCGAACCAGGCTCTCGTCGAACTTCGAGCGCGAGAGGTCGCTGCGAATGACGTGGCCGGGCTCCTGGTAGAACGGCGTCATGAACCCGTAGCTGTCGGTCGGGTTGTCGTCGTCGGTGAGCGCGACCGGCTCGCCCTCGGGCTTCGCCGGCGAGAGCAGCTGGTACGGCAGCCGGCAGCGGGTGGTCGCCTTGCGCTCGGCGAAGGCCACGTGAAACGTGCAGACGCGGCCGTCGGCGGCGCGAAAGACGCTGAGCTGCCACGAGCCGTCTTGTTCGGTGATGTACGTGACCTCGCTGAAGTCGCGGTTCGCGACGAGCGTCGCGACGAGGCACGACTCGGCGGCGGCGACGCCCGAGCAGCGGCCCTCGCCGAACTGGGTGCCGAGGTCGAGCAGGGCCCGGTCGCCCTGGCCGAGGTAGCCGTCGACGCGGGCGGCGACCTGATCGACGGCGGTGGCCCGCGACGCGGCGGCGAGCTCGGCCACCCGCGCCGTCGCCCGCGTCGACCCGTACCAGAACGCGCCGCCCATCAGCGCCGTCAGGCCAATCAAGAACAGCCAGACGGCGGTGCCGAGCGTGAAGCGCATGCAGCGCCATCAGTACGCACCACCCCGAGTTCGGTGTCACCCTCGAAATCGGGGTGTAGAGAGCGCCCCGACGGCTACCGTTTCGCAACAGCCTGCGCGGCGCGCGTGGTCGCCGTTACTTTCAGCCCGTGGAGGAGTGCCATGGGCGATGAATCGAAGAGCGTCGTTGCGGCCGATGATCATCTCGCCGCCGAAGAGCTGGAGCGCCGCGTCGCGCTGATTCGCGAGAACATGACCGAGGTCGTGCACGAGCTCGACTACCGGCGCAGCGAGCTGCACGACGTGCAAGAGAAGCTCAAGAAGCGCACGGTGGTGGCCGCCGTCGGTGGCGGCGTGCTCGTCGCGGCCAGCGCCGCGCTCGGGTTTTCGGTCTACCGCTCGCGCACCCGCAGGCCGAGGTCAGAGACCGCCCGCGCGCTCATCGCGCCTCAGCTCGTGCGCGTCACGCGATACGAGAGCCTGCTGCACAAGTTCGTCTCTGCCGCCGCCGGCGCGCTGGTGACGATGGCGGTGAAGGCCGTGGCGCTGCGGCTCATGCCAGCGCCCCAGCCCGCAGCCGAAGCCGAGTGAGGTGCCCGACCGGCGCAATGCGCCTTCCCGTTCGCGCTCGGCTGACCTCGACTTGAACGTCGACCGAGGCGATTTTTCGCAACCGGCACCGGCTGCCTGTGTCTTCGCGAGCGGAGGCTTCATGCACACGCTCACGCACCTGAAATGGCACGCAGTGGTTTCACTCTTGGCCGGTCTGCTCGCGGGCTGCGGCTTGAGCCCGGGCGACACCGCCGCCGACGAGGCGCCCGTCGCCGAGCCGGGCGAAGCTCGAAGCGGGCTGGCCTCGCCGATTCCCTTGTCGGCGCTGATGAAGATTGCGGTCCCGCCCGGCACCCCTCACGAAGCGACGCCCCTCGGCGTGCCGGCAGGCTACGACTGGCGCCTCACCTCGGTGCTGCACGCCGGCAACGACGTGCCCGCGGGGTTCACCGCCGTCACCGGCTGGGGCCACGTGCTGTGGAAAGAAGACGCACCGCTGGTCGTCGACGAAGCCATCGCCATCAGGAATGCCTCGACGTTCCTCTGCTACGCGGCGCCCAAGGCCCCACCCCGGTGGTACCGCGTGCAGGCTGGCACCATCGAGGGCGCCGCGTTTTCGCCAGACTACGTCGACAACCTCAACGTGCCGGCCACCATCGTGCCGTCGTTCAACTCGGTGCGGGTCTCGTTCTCACGAAAGCCTCCGCGCGCCTTTCACTTCTGGCCGCTCGGCCGGTCGGGCCTGTCGCCCGACCCCACCCAGACGTACTGCGGCCTGCTCTTCGCCTTCCAGGGCCGGGCGGTCACCACGAGCGGGCAGCCGCTCGCCTCGTCGTCGCTCCTCGCGGGCGGGGGGGCCGACTACTGGCTCAGCACCACCGCCCCTTGGGACAACTACACGACGAACGCCGGGCTCGGGCTCGGTGAGCTGCGGCAGGTGAAGGGTGCCTGGAGCTGGTTCGGCTTCACGACGGCCAGCCCCGAGACGCTCGCGCTCCTCGCCAGCGACGGGTACGCGCTGCCCTCCTGGTAGGGCGCGTCGATTTCATGCAACCGGGCGCCGGCGCCTGTTTCCAGGGAGCCGGAGGCAACATGGGCCATCTCAAGTCGTGGCGATTTTTCGGAGCGCTGCTGTGTCTGCACGGGGTGAGCGCGCACGCGTTCAAGCTCGAGACCCACATCTGGGTCGGTCAGTCGGTCATCAACGACCTCGAAGACGACGGGCAGCTCACGTTCGAGCTGAAGGCCGGCGCCGGCCAGCCCGCGAAGACCGTCACCGTCGCCCCGCCCGCGCCGGTGACCGGCTCGATTCTCGCGCATCGCAACGAGTACCTGCTGGGCATGATTGGCCCCGACGCCATGCCCGACGTGGTGGTGGGCCAGACGTTCCCCCACCCCGGCGTGCCCTATGCGTGGAAGGCGAACGACTGGCTGCGCTACGTGGTGACGCAGGGCGCCGCCAGCGCGCCCACGCGGGCGTATTCGTACGGCTACCTCGGGCACGCCGCGAGCGACGTCTGGGCGCACACCTGGGTGAATCAATACGCGGGCAGCGTCTTCGAGCTCGAAGACCAGGAGGCCATCGTCGAAGAGCGCCACGCCGCCCTCGAGGGCTACGTCGCGCTGCGCCAGCCCGAGCTCAAGAACCGCTTCGGCGCGCCGCTCGGCAAGCCGTGGCAGCGCGTTCAGACCAGCGATGTGGTGGCCACCTTTCTGCGCGACCAGCTCATCTACGCGAGCCCGGTGCAGAACCAGTACAGCCGCTCGTGGACCGGAGCCCACCTGGTGGCGTTCAAGGCCTACCGCGACGGCATCGAGAGCGCCGCGCAGAGCAGCGTGTGGAACAAGATTGACCTCGCCGTCGCGAAGTACTTCGTCAGCGAATACACCGGCTACATGATGAGCGACGCCGAGGCGCAGGCGCTCATCAACGAGGTGCAGCGGCTCAACAACAAGCTCAACCAGGGCATCGACCTCACGCAGGAAGAGGTCAACAACCTGAACGCGCGGCTCGCGCGCATCGACAAGCGGTTCTCGACCGCGGTGCAGAACGACGTGTCGCGGCTGGCGGCCGTCGAGCACGACTTCATCGCCGCGAAGCAGCGCTACGAGCAGCTGCTCATCGAGCGAACGTGCGACCAGATTGACCTGGTGTGCCCGCGAATCCCCATCATCGTTCCCAAAATCTGCTGGAGGTGGTGGGGCCCGTACCCCTGCGACGAGGTTCACTGGGTCGATGACCCCGTCTGCCGCTCTGCCTTTCAGGCGACGTGCCGCACGCTCACGACGCTCACCTCGCTGCGCAACGACGCCCTGGGTCAGCTCGTACAGCAGCGCACGCGCATGGCGAACGAGCTCATCGGCCTGTTCAACGACCTCTCTCAGGCGCGCACCGACGCGCTGCAGGTCGCCGACGCGCTCGTCGACCTTCAGCAGATTACGACCAGCGGCTCGCCGGTGCAGCAGCTGCTCTACAACTGGCGCAACGACACCGACCGCGCCTTCGCCGAATACACCAAGGCGGCGAGCCAGATGATGATCAACACGATGAACCCCGACCCCAGCGTGTCGTCGCTCGCGCCACTGCAGCAATGGCTCGACTGCTACGGCGCGTCGCTGCAGGGTGTGCCGTACGTCATCAGCAACTGTGGCAACCGACAGGCGCTGCAGCGCCTGCTGGCGACGCTCGATCGCCTCGGCAACCTGCCGGCCAACTCCGTCGCCATCAGCATCGGGCTGCCCACCAGCGGCGAGGTGCAGGCCGCGGTCACCCAGGTGAAGACCCAAGCCGTCAACGCGCTCGCCCAGTCGGTGCAGCGAGGGTTGATTGGGCTCTTGCCGCCCCAGTACCAGGGCTTCGTCTTGCTGCTCAAAGACGGCGTGAAGTACCCGTCTCAGGTGACGTCGGCCTTCACCCGACCCGAGTCGTCGCCCTACGAGCTGGTCATGATTCCCGACGTCGTCGCGCGGGTCGACCGCGAGATGGCGCTCAGCGGCAGCACCTTCAACCCCTCGTACTTCGCTCCCGTCGCGAACGCCGTCATCTACTCGAAGCTCGCGCTGCTCGACGCCCAGGGCATCGCCCAGCTCGCGACCGCGGCAGGCGTCGCGCCCTCGAACCTCTCGGTCGACAATCTGGTCATCGACTCGGTCGCCAGCTTCGACGGCAACCACCCCTGGCTCGTCAACGCCCCGCCCTACCCCCGCAAGTACGGCGAGTACGCCACCTGGAGCTGGGACGCCAAGAAGGGCATGGGCTCGTACCCGCGCCCGCTGGGCTTCGGCACGGCCGCCGGCTTCCCACTCTTCCGCTCCATCGACGGGGCGGCGGGTCTACAGCCCCGCGAAGGCCTCTTCTTGCGGCTCTTCGCCGGGCCGCTCAACCCCGGCGTCGAGCAGCCCCGGGAAATCAGCACCTGGCAGGGCGAGCTCTCGCCGCTCGTCGGCGCCTCGTACCCCTACAAGACGTGCCGGGCGGCGCCCTACCCGAAGTCGCTCGAGCCCCAGCACAACCAGGGCTGCCCCGACTCGGCGCTCGTGCTCTGGTCGCCACCTGCGGTCGATGACGGGCCGACGGGCTGCGGCCTGCTCAGCCCGGGTCAGTACCTCAGGGTGGGTCGCTCGGTCGTCTCGTGCGATGGCCGCTTCAACCTCGTCATGCAGGGCGACAGCAACCTGGTGCTGTACTACGGCGGCGTCGCGCTCTGGGCGTCACACACGACGGGCTCTGGGGCCGACCTCGCGGTGATGCAGTACGACGGCAACTTCGTCATGTACCGGCCCGGCGCCCCCGTCTGGCACACGTCGACGCACGGCCAGAGCGGCGCGTACCTCGCCGTGCAGAACGACGGCAACCTGGTCGTCTACCAGGGCTCGACGCCGGTCTGGGCGTCGGGCTCGGTGTACTACGAGCCGCCACCGCCGACGCCGTGCCCCAACTGCTACGAGCCGTGACCGGGCGGCGTGCGTGCTGGTCGGCATCATCGCGACGTGTCGCTCGGTCGCCCGATGACAGCGCACGCGCGTCACCGCGGAGTTTCGCCAGCGCCGCCGCCATACCCCGGTGGCGGTGTAACTTTCGCGCCAGCGCGGCGCCTCGCGCACTTCGAGCGGCCCACGAGACCGGCGCATCGGTTGCAGGTTCGGCGCTCCCATGCGCCTGCGAATTGTCGTCTGCCATCTCTGTGTCGTTCTGCTCGGCTGCGAACCCGAGCTGCGGGCCGGGCCTGAGGCCGAGCAGCTCGACCGAGCGGTGCTGGGCGGCACGCGCGATGAGCTGAGCCGCTCGGTGCTCGCGCTCTTCATCGACCCGCCGCTGACCACGGGCGTCGGGTTCTGCACCGCCTTTCTCATCGCGCCGAACGTCGCGATGACTGCGCGGCACTGCGTCAGCGACATGAATCAAGCCGGTGTGTTCTGCGCCGACGAGACCGTCAACGGGGTGCAGTACACCGCGACCCGCGCTCTGCCTGCCGTGGCGCCCCAGCGGCTCACGCTCACCGATATCGTCGACCCGCGCGTCACGGCACCGCCAGAGCTCTTCACCGTCGCTGCGGTCGCGACCCCACCCCAGGCCGACGGCCAGCCGAACTGTGGCCACGACGTGGCGCTCCTGCGGCTCGATGCGCCGCGCAGCACCGGCCATTTCCCGCTCGCCGACGCAGCACCCGTCGCGGGTCAGACGTTCACGGCCATCGGCTACGGCTACGACGGAGCAGACGGCAGCTCCGACGGCATTCGCCGCCAGCGATCGGGCCTGAACGTCATGCACGTCGGCGAGGCACGCGGCACCTCGGGGCGCATCTTCGCGACCGCCAACGATTGGGTCGCCGAGCTCGGCCCGTGCGGCGGCGACTCGGGGGGGCCGGCGCTCGACGGCGCCGGTCGCATCATCGGCGTCATGTCGCGTGGCAACCCGCAGGTGTGCCGGCAGATGCTCTACACGCAGGTGGCTCCGTTCTTCGCCTGGAGCGCCGAGACCGTTCGCGCCATGACTGCCGCTGCGCAGCTGCCGGCGCCCGCGTGGGCCACCATCGCCGACGCGGGCGTCGACGCCGGGGAGCCCGACGCGGGCGTCGACGCCGGCGAGCCCGACGCGCGCGTCGACGCCGGGGAGCCCGACGCGGGCGTCGATGCCGGGGAGCCCGACGCGGGCGTCGATGCCGGGGAGCCCGATGCCGGCAGCCTACCGCCGGCGGAGCTGGGGCCTGTCGCGCAGCCCGGGTGCTCCAGCGCGCCAGGCCCCCTGCTCGCCGCGCTGGCCCTCGTCGCTCTCTGCGGCCATCGAAGTCGCCGAGCTGCCCACCTGCTTCGTCGACGGGCTCTGTCCCGTTCTGCGGCACGCAACGCCTTGCGCGATCGTGCGACACGCGTCTCGGCCCGAAGCTGCAACACTGCGAACGCGCACAGCGGTCGAGGTGGCGCACTTCCTGAAATGCCCATGGGCATGACCAACTCAACCCGCAGTGTCGTCTTGTCGTCGTTCGTTGCAATCGCCCTCATCGGCTCTGGGTGTGGCGTGCAGCACGACGACGACCCAGGCCTCAACCCCGACGCACTGACCTCATCGGAGCGCGCCCTCGGTGCCACCCGCCGCCAATCGGGTGAGACACAAGGAGGGCACGTGCCGACCGCCGACGCGACCACCACCGACGTGATGACAGTCGACGCGGTCAAAGCCCCCTGCAGCTGCGACACATTCGGGCGCACCACCAACCCATGCCCAGCGCAGCCGACCGTGGCCGACCTGGGCAAGTGGTGCGGTGGAGGGGTGACCACCCCGTGCCCGCAAGCCCCCGTCTGCAACGACCACACCTGTCGATTCAAGGCCTACAACATTCAGGAGCGCATCGCGGCGGGGGTGCCCCGCTATGACGCGGTGCTCATCTCGGACCAGATCGGGTGGTGCAAATAGCCTTCATCAGCGACCAAGGTGACACGAACGCCCGCTCGTCGTCGGTGAGCGCCTGCTCGCACTTGTGGAACCCGTTGCGCACCGAGCTGGGCGGCATGGAGCGAAGCAGCTCCTCGAGGCCGCCGGGCGACGCCACGTACTTCGGCGCGGCGCTCGTGCTGCGCGACGCATCTCGATCGAGCAGAGCCTTCGCCCGACCGACGTCGCCGCGCGCACCCTCGTGTTCGTAGCGCTACCCAGCCTCTCTGGCCCTCAGTGCCACCCTTGCTCGGGTGCGATTCGGCGGTTCATTCTTCTTGGACCTCTCGCGGTTTCTCGGTGGCGGTCTGGGGAATCTGGCGCCTGCGCGGCGCCCGCGCGCTCGAAATCGCGAGCCATCATGTGAGCCTGGGCCGGGTACACAACTTGCTGCCGCTCCGCCCGCATGAGGGCACTCACCTGCGGTCTCGTGGCGCTGGTCTTGTCTTGCGGGCGGAGCCACCTGAGCGAGCCAGGCGCCGCGCAGAGCTCGGCTCCTTTCGCGCGCGAGTGCCGGCTGGTGGAGCCCGGCTGTGGCAGTCACCCGGTGCCGGCGCCCGGCTGCTACGCCGACTGCCAGACCAGCGCAGACTGCGGCGGCACCGAGCGCTGCTTCGAGCGCGACGTCGCCGCCTGCAATCGGCCCGGCGACGTGTGCGAGGCCTGCGGCTCCGCGGCGCGCCTGTGCCTTCCGCGCAGCCCTTGCGTCTCGATGAGCCCCGGCTGCGGCGCCGAGCCGCTCGCGACCGAGGGCTGCTACGCAGCGTGCGAGGTCGACGCAGACTGCGCGATCGACGAGCGCTGCGCCTCGCGCAGCGTGAACCCGTGCGCGGGCCAGCAGTGCAACGCCTGCGACGCACAGACGCGGGTCTGCGTGCCGCGCTGAGCTCCCTGTCAAGGCGGCGAGCGAG
>JAEUJP010000083.1 GCA_016793725.1 Myxococcaceae bacterium
GCGCGTGCTCCGACTGCCACTCGAACGCGTCGTACGGCGGGCCCGTCGTCGACGCCGAGCGGGTCGGCACCGACCTCGCCCTCGCGAACGGCACCGCGCGCGGCACGGGGCACTACCGACCGCCGTCACTGCTGCGGCTGACGAAGGCCGCGCCATACCTGCACCACGGCGCCGTGCCGACGCTCGAGGCCATGTTCGACCCCGAGCGGCTGAAGACCGTGCCCGGCCACGACTACGGTACCGACTGGAGCGCCGAAGACCGCGAAGCGCTGCTGAAGTTCCTCAGAACCTTGTAGTCGTCTCCGCTCGCGGTGAGCGAAGGGCGCAGCCCGAAGTCGAACCGGTTATTGCGATGCAACCAGGCCCCTTCGACTTCGGCCTGCGGCCTCCGCTCAGGGCAGAGCGGAGCTGACTCTCAGCCCTCCGGCGCTTCGAGCGTCTTCACCAGCAGCTTCGACGCCACGCTGATGAAGTCTTGCTCGGTGATGACACCGACCAGCTTGCCCTCTTGCAGCACCGGCAGGCACCCGTACCGGTACCGCTGCATCAGCTCGATCGCCTGGGTCGTCGGAGTGTCGGGCGTCACGGTCTGAACGTCGGTGCGCATCAGCGCCGAGACGGGCGTGGTCTTCAGGTTCCCGCCGTTGATCATGAACCGCATCACCGAGCGGTAGCTGACGAGGCCGACGAGGCCGTGATCTTTGTCTTCGACCGGCACGTGCCGAATGCGCTCCCAGTCCATCAGAATCGCCACCATCTGCACCGGGTCTTCGGCGTGAACGGTGAACAGGTCGGTCGTCATGTACTGCTCGACGCGCAGGTAGTTGTGGCGCGAGGCGTCGGCCTCGTCGAGGCGGGCGCGCTCCCACTCGTGAACCGGGCGGCCCGTGCGCTGTCGCTGCGAGGTCGCCGCGACGATCGCGTTCGCGCGTTCGCCCGGCGTCGCCTTGTCTTTGAGCGAGTTCCACGACGACAAGAGCCACCGCGCGCCCGTGCGCGACGAGCGCAGCCGCGCGTCGATCACGCCCAGGTACCGCTTGATGTCGCCCTCGTCGACCTTCTGCCGCTTGAGGCCCGACTCGGCGATCGGCAACAGCTCGTCGAGCACCAGCGGAGCCGCCGCCACATCTCGCCCGTCGAGCCAGATGAAGTGCGCCCCGAGCCCCTCGCGCGCCGCCGCGTAGAAGTTCGCGCCGGCCTGGTCGAACTCCATGCGGCTCGGCGCGTCGAGCCCGCGCTCGCCGAGCTCGGCCATCAGCCCGAACCACAGCGCCGCGTTCGCGACCTCGTCGACCACGCTCGGCCCCGCCGGCATCACGCGGTTCTCGATGCGCAGGTGCGCCTTGCCGTTCGCCACGCCGTAGCACGGCCGGTTCCACCGGTAGATGGTGCCGTTGTGCAGCCGCAGCGCCTTGAGGTTCGGCACCTCGCCGCGCTCGAACATCGCCTTCGGGTCTTCGTCGAACGCCGTGCCCACCAGCGTGCGAAAGCGCGCGATGTCTTCACGGTAGATCTCGGTGACCGAGCCCTTCAGCCAGCGCGTGCCGAAGCTGACGCGCGCCTCGCGCTCACGCATGTGTGTGCGCTGCGTGCGGTCGTCGACCGCCTGCCGGAACAGCGCGATGCGCGTCTCGGCCCACAGCCGCTTGCCGAACGCGATCGGCGAGTTCGCCGAGATCGCCATCATCGGAGCCGCCAAGAGCTGCGCCACGTTGTACAGCCGCGCGAACTCCTTCGGCTCGACCTGCAGGTGCACCTGGAAGCTCGAGTTGCACGCCTCGAGCATCACCGAGTCGTGCGTGATGATGAGCTCGTCGAGCCCCTTGATCGAGAAGTCGAACTTGCCGCCGCGAATCTCGGCGATCACCTTGCTCAGCGTCTGGTACCGCTCGCTGGGCACCATGCTGTCGAGCCCGAGGTCTTGCTTGCGCAGCGTCGGCAGAATGCCCATCAGCACCGCGTCGAGGTCGATCTCGGCGGCGGTGGTGCGCACCTTTTCCATCAGGGCGTCGAGCTGCTTTTCCATCTTCGAGATGCCGTCGCCGCTGAAGTCTTGCGGGTCGCAGTTCGCCTCGAGCTGAAACAGGCCGAGCTCGGTCGTGAAGTGCGGGTCTTTCAGCTTCTCGAGCAGCTTCAGCGACGCAGGCGCGGCGTGCCACGACTTGTCGATGAGAAACATCTCTTGCTCGGCGCCGATGCGCCGCACGCCCGTCTCGAAGCGGTTCTCGGCGATCATGCGCTCGAGCACGTCGAGGTCGGTGAGAATGCCCGCCATGAACTCGCGGCGCGCCTGGCCGTCGTCGAACTTCGCTACCGTCTTGTGCTCTCGCGTCGTGCTGCTCATGATTTTCCCCCGGTCCACTCCGTCAGCACCTGCGGCAACATCTTGCGCCACGTCGCCCAGTCGTGCGGCCACTCTTTGCCCCACGAGTCGACGCGGTTCGGCACGCCCATGCGGCCCAGCACGTTCGCCATGCGAAACGACTCGGTGATGTCTTCGGCGCGGCCCTCACCCGACGGCATCAGCACGAAGCGCGTGCGCAGCACGTCGAGGTGGCGGCCGGCCAGCGTCGGCACGAACTCGAGCGGCGTCGACACGAAGTAGTAGTCGTCGAAGTCGTGCGGCCCGGCGCCCTCGTAGAAGCGGCGCAGATCATAGGTGCCGCTGATGCCGACGGCCTTCGAGAACACGTCGGGGAAGCGGCAGATCGCCGCCACCGCGTGAAACGCGCCGAACGACATGCCCGCCGACCAGATCTCGATGTCGGGCGTCTTGCAGTCGTTGCGAATCGCGGGCACGACCTCGTGGCGAATGTACTGGTGAAACTCGTTCTGCAGCCACATGCGGTGCTTCGGGCTGCCTTCACGCTCGACGAGCGCGCGGCCCGCGACGCTGTCGCACGAGTAGACCTTGATCTTGCCGCCGTCGATGAGCGGGCTCAGCGCCTGCATCATCTGCCAGCGCTCGGCCTCTTCGGCGTCACCGCCGGCGGTGGGGAAGAGCAGCACCGGCTGGCCGATGGTGCCCCAGCGGCACAGCGTCACCTGCCGCTTCACGCGGTCGGAGTACCAACGCTCGGTGGCCTTCAAGCGCGGGCCTCGGCGCGCCACTTCTGAATGCGCTTGAAGAACAGGTCGGTGAAGGCTTCAACCTCGTGCGCGGGGAAGAGGGCGGCCGTCTTCTTCTTCACGGCGTCGCGAGCGACGGGCGTCGCGAAGAACTCGTGGGCGACCTCGTCGAGGTTCTTCAGGTGCTGGTGGCAGAACTCTTCGAAGCGGGCGGTCTCGAAGCGCTCGGCGGCGATCTTGGCGTAAGCGCGCAGGCGCTCGCGGTACGGCACGTTGCGCTCGGCGGCGATCTCGTAGAACGGCGCCCAGTCGAGGTTCTTGCGGAACTTCTTCTTCGTGACCGCGCAGTAGATCGACCACCGCACGTTCGCCTTCACCAGCCAGGGGAAGTGGTAGTGCAGGCTCGTCACCTGCGAGTCGGGGCACGGGTTCGCGAAGTCGATGGGGTGCCAGACGCCGTCTTTGCGCAGGGCCTCGCACGAGTTGAAGTCCCACCCGAAGAAGGCGTTGATGGTGAGCGTCGTGTCGCGCAAGAGCTGCGCCTCGTCGTCGTTCACGAAGGTCTTCTGCTGATCCATCGTGTAACGGTCGTGCAGCGGCGCCGACGGGTCGTAGCGCACGATGGTCGTCTGAGGGCCGAGGCCGATGCAGCGAATGAAGCAGTCGAACGGGTCGACCGCCTTCTGCAGGTGCATGACGAGCTTGCCGCTGTCTTCGTACGCCTGACGGAGCTTCTGCTCGTTGTCGATGCGCGAGACGCCCTTCCACCCGCCGCCGTCGTACGGCTTCATGAACATCGGGTAGCCGAGCTGGCGGCCGATGGCGCCCAGGTCGAAGAGCTTCGCGTACTGCTTCAGCGTGGGCTTCAGGTCGGGCAGATCTTCGTACGACTTCGGCGGCAACATCAGCGTCTCGGGTATGGGCATACCCAGCTGCATCATCGCGCAGTAGCTGGTGTGCTTCTCGTTCGCCTGCACCGACCACGGGTTGTTGAGGACGTAGAGACCGTCCATCAAGATGGCCTTTTTTATCCACTCCCGGCTCACGTGGTACCAGTGGGTCAGCCGGTCGAGCACGACGTCGTACTTGCAGGGCTGCCGCAGGTCGAACGGCTCGATGGTCACGCGGTCGACGTGAATGCGCACGTTGTCGCCGCCGTGCGCGATGTTCAGGTCGAGCTTCTTGACGATTTCTTCGTAACAGATGGGCCAGCAGATATCGGCCCCGAGCGAAAGCCCGATTCTTCGAGTGACGTCAGCCATGGTTTTGGGTGCCCTTGGTCAGAAGGCGGCGCGCCCTCGTACACCAGTGCCCCCCCGTAGGGAATGCCCCAGGGGCTACAGTGAGCCCCTGGTGCTGCGCCCATCATGAACAGCCCCATGCCGGTCTACGTGAAGGCGTTCCTCGCCGGCATTCCGCTCATGTTCCTCGGCACATGGGTCTAGGGCGCCGTCACCAGTGCCGCCACCGAGAAGCAGGTGAAGGTCAGCTCACTCACGTGGACCCCAAAGACCGTCGGCATGGAGCCCTGGCCGAGCCGCGCCGGGAGCTGGTGCTCCGAGCTGCCCCCCGACGCCGGCGTCGTGCAGCGCGAGCGCCGCGAGAAGAGCCGAAAAGCGCGCCCCCCGACCGTCGAGTACGACGACTGGTGCAGCTACAAGACGACCTCGGTGCTGCGCCGCATCTTCACGAAGAAGACCGGCCCGCTCGGCGAGGCCCCATCGTGGCCGCCGCCGCCCGAGTGCCCGAAGTGCCTCTCGTTCGAAAAAGAGGTCTCGTACGACGTCGAGCTGCGCACCGACGACGGCATGACGCTCACCTGCTCGTGGAGCGACCCCACCCGCTGGCAGGCCCTTACCGCCGGCCACACGTACCGCCTCGAAGTCACCCGGCTCGGCGACACGCCGAAGTGCGAGACGCTGAAATGAGACGCGTTGCCATCGTGCTGGCGGGGCTCGTCGGGCTGCTCCTCGTCGCCGTGCTCGTGTCTCGGCTCATGCGCGCCCCGACCGAGCTCGAAGTGCAGGTGGTCTCGCGCACGTGGAAGCTCACCGTCGGAGGCTTCGAGCCGTGGGTCGATCGCAGGTCGAGCTGGTGCTCTGCGATGCCGCACGACGCGAAGCCACTCGAGCGGTCGCGCCGAGAGAAGCGCCGCGCGTCGCGCGGTCAGATCATCGAGTACGACGAGTGGTGCGTCTACGAGGTGCTCACCTCGAACCGCGCCGCGAACGCCGACCGCACCGGCCGCTTCG
>JAEUJP010000094.1 GCA_016793725.1 Myxococcaceae bacterium
CGCAAAAAAGTAGCCTGTCCCCTTTTTTGCGCAGCGCCCCGGGCCCGGCTGTTTCGAGAAGCATCTCACTGAGAACCGCCTCCTGACCTTCTGAACAGCTCTTCCAGGTACTCGCGCGGCACCTCGGCCTTCGCGCCCGCCAGCCCGAGCAGCACCGGCTTGAACTTCAGCGGGGCGGCGCCGCGCTTCGCGGGCAGCTTCACGCTCAACAGGTAGCTGCCCTTCTCGAGCAGCAGAAACTGCTGACACCCTTCGCCCAAGAGCGTCAGCTGCTCGTCGTAGATGCTGCAGTCGAGCGCCTCGTCGACCGCCTGCACGCCGAGGCCCACGTTGCCCTTCGACTTCGTCGCGAAGCGGTAGACGCGCGACTGAGACGGCGCCAGCCAGTCTTCGCCACCGACGCCGTCGGCGAGCGTCAGCACCGGCTCGCTCGACCAACGAAAGGTGGCCGACGCCACCACGCCGTCGAACGGCCGCACCACCGCCCGGTACGTGCCCGGCGGCAGCACGCGCACGAGCTCGCAGCCGCGGCCGAAGCCGTCGACCGCGAGCAGCTCGGCGCCCTTGAACAGCCCGCACACGCCGGCCTCGGCCGACAGGTGCACCACCGCGTCGCGCTCGACGACCAGCGTGCGGTCGGTGCGCCCCGACGCGAGCGACACCTCGGTCGACGCCGCCACCGGCGGCGGCGGCAGCGCAGGCGGCTGTACGCCGAGCCGCGCCTGCAGCTCGCGCCCCGCGGCGAACGCGAGCACCCTGAGGGGCCCCGCTGCGTGATCGATCTCGACCTCGGCCGCCTGACCCGCCGGCAGCTCGACGCGGCAGCCCGTGAGCCGCGCTCCGTCGGCCAGCGCCGTCACACACCGCACGTCGCCTTCGACCACCAGGGTGCGCGACGCCGCCGCGGCGGCGACGTCGAGCTGCAGCACGCCCGCCACGCGCGGTACCGCCTCGTACAGCCCGTCGAACGTGCGCTGCTTCTGCGGCGCCTCGAGCAGGTCGAGCGCGACCTCGGCGCGCCGCTCGACGTCGGACACCAGAACGAGCGTGCCGCCCGTACCGCTCAAGGCGCAGTGCGCGAGCGTCGCCTTCGGCGCGCACAGGCCCACCGCCTGCGCGCCGCTCAGGTGCACCGCCCACGCCCCCGCCGGCAGCATCAGCGACGCACGGGCGGGCCGCGCGGGCAGCGCGAGCACCACCGCCTCGCCCGCCCAGTCGATGCGCTGGCGGCCGGCCTTCAGCTCGATGCGCGCATCGGGCAGCGCGACCGGCCGCATGCGCACCGCCGCGTTCACCGCCGCGCCTTCGGTCGTCGCTGCCCAGACCCGCGCGACCGGCTTGCCCGAGATGCCGCTCGCCGCGAAGCACGCGGTGTCGGTCAGCTCGTGCACCGCGCCCGCCCCGAAGCTGCACGCTGGGGCGGCGCGCTCGCCGTGACCCACGCGCGCCTCGAGCAGCACCAGCCGCCCGGGCGCGTCGACCGCCTGCAGCCATGGCTGCTGCCAGAGCGAGAGCGTCTGCGTCGCGGCGTCTCGCTGTGCGACCTCGGTCGGGGTGACCGCGTCGGCGAAGACGTGCTCGCCCGCCTCGAGTGACACCTCGGGCCCACATGGCCGCATGAGCCCCGAGCGCGCCGCCGAAAGGCACATCGCGCCGGCCGCCGTCTTGAATCGCCCCGCCGTCGCGAGCGCGACGCTCACCGCCGGCTTCGACGCGAGCGCCGCGGTCACCACCGGCGCGCCCTCGGCTGCCCACAGCCGCACGCGGTACGTCTCGGTCTTCGGCCGCACGTGAAGGGTGCAGCCGGTCACGCGCGACCGTCGCGCGAGCACAGCGCCGCTCGCGTCTTCGAGCGCGCACGAGAACGGCGCCTTGCCCGAGGTGAACGTCAGCACCTGCACCGCGTCGCCCTTCGGCACCTCGATGATCTGCACGGCGCTCTTCAGCTCGTACCTCGCGCCGTCGGTCGCGACACCGCGGCTCTCGGTGGCGGCGAGCTGCAGCGAGAGCGTCGACAGGCTGCGCGACTGCGTCTCGCTCTCGAGCACCAGCGTGTAGTCGCCTTTCGCGATGGGCTCGGCGAGCGAGCAGTTCCAGTCGGGGCCGTTCTCGCGGCCCTCGAGCACGAGCTGGCCCGCGCGGTCGAAGAGGCGGCAGCGCACGTCGGCCTCGCCGCGCGTGCGCAGCTTCAAGGTGCCGTCGCGCGGCACCGAGATCGGCAGCCGCGCCGGAGTCGCCAGCGTGCGCGTCATGCCCGGCATCAGCACTGCGCTGCCGAGGTGCACCTGGTAGTCGATCGCCACGTCGCCGCGCGCGTGCTCGGTCACCAGCCGGTAGCTGCCAGCCTCGAGCTTCACCTTGTGCCCCCCCGGCGGCGGCGGCGCGTCGGTCGCCACCAGCGGCTGCGCGGCGGGCACGGCGGGCGCCTCGCCGCAGTCTTCCCCTTCGCAGGGGTACGACTCGATCGGCTCGACGGGCTCGTCGGGCGTCGCCGCGTCTTCGTCGTGTACGGCCTGCAGCTCGGGGGCGCCGCTGCTGCCGCTCGACGGCACCACCTCGATCGCCTTCGCAGACTTGCCTTCGCCGAGCAGAAACAGCCGGCCCTGCATGCCGTTCGTCAGCACGACGTCGACCTCGGCGGCCCCATCGAGCTTGAACGTCAGCTCGTCTCTGCCGTCGTTGCCGAGGCGCGCCTGGTACCAGGTGAAGAAGTCGAGCGCGTGTGGCTTGTTGCCGGTGAGCACGGCCGGCGGCACGACGCGCTGCAGGTGCGTGTGCCGCATGCTCTCGACGGTGAGGGGCAGCTGTGACCACCCGTACGTGCCGGCTTTGAACGTGCGCGGCGCATTGCACGACGTCGGTACCGCCGTGAGCGGCCACCCGTCGCCGTCGTCGAGCCGGCACTTGAGGCCTGCCCCGGCCCCCTGCGCCGTCGTCGCGAGCTCGTACGTGCCGGCCTTCGTGACGACCAGCTTCTGCTGAATCAGGTCGCCAGCGCCGGCGCGGAAGAACGTGTCGCCGCCGCCGCTCAACGCCGCTGCGGTCTGCAGCGGCCGCCGGGTGAGCAGCACCGACGCGCGCCCGCGGCTCTCGCCGACGGTCGTGGCCGTCAGCATGTAACGGCCGGGCTTCAGGTACCCCGAGACGAGGCAGTTGCGACCGCGCCCGCCGCCGCTGTCGCGCGCGACGTCGGGGTTCACCGGCGTGCGCAGCGCGCAGCGCGTGGCGAGCAGGCCCTGCGTGCTGACGTGGTAGAGGCCGGGCTGCTCGACCTGGAACACCATCGAGTGCGACTCGTCGCGGTCGAAGTCGAAGAACACCGGCGCGTCGGCCTTCGCGATCGCGAGCGGCTCGAGCTTCGGCGCGTACTTCTCGAGCCCGGCCGTCGCGGGCAGCTGCGACGGCGCGTAGACCGTGATGCCGAGCGGCTCGGCGCCGGGGTTGTTCAGCTCGATCGTCTCGGGGCCGACGGCGAGCGTGGCGCCGGCCGAGGTGTGGGCGATGGCGGCGGTCGAGCGCGCGAGCGGCAGCGAGACCTTCTTGCCCGGGTCGAGCGTGAGGTGCAGCGGCACGTCGAGGCGCAGCGGCAGCTGTTCGACGACCACGCCCCGTGCGCTGATGCGGCCGGCGCGGTTCGTGTGCAGGGTGTGAGCTCCGCTGAGCAGTGTGGTGCTCGGCAAGAGGCAGCCGGCCTTGGGCGGAATCGGCTTCGCGCCGGCGCGGCCCTCTTCGGTGATGACGAGCTGCTCGATGCCCGCGTTGCCCTCGAACAACGACAGCTGGTGGCTGCCCTCGTTCAGCATGACGGTCAGGCTGCAGGCCTTCGTGTCGACCGAAGTCTGCGAGATGCGCTCGAGCGTCGGCTTCGTCGGGGCGAACCGGTACAGCTCGCAGCGGCTCTTGCGGCCGCCCTTCGCCTCGATGCGATAGCGGCCCGAGCTCTTCACGTCGAACCACACGAGCTGGCCGCTGCCGTCGTAGTTGAACTTCGTGTCGAGCGACGCGCCGGCGCCGATGGCGGGAAAGTCCCACGCGAGGCGCTGGTCGTTCGCGACCAGCATGCAGCCGAGCGGGGCCGCGTCGGTGTCGAGCGGCAGGTCGTGAAGCGCGACGAGGTTGAGCCCGCCCTGCGACCGAAACGGCACGTTCACCGATGCGGTGCCGTAGTAGCCGCCGTACCAGCCGTTGCCGTCGAGCGGCCCCCACTCGACGAGGCCCTTCGTGCCCGCGGGGCCGCGCACGTACAGCACGTGCGACACGCGGTCGTACGCCCAGCCGGCACACTGCGGCACCAGGGCCTTGCGCTCGATGCGGCACGCGGGGCGCGAGGTCGACGTCGTGTCGACGTGCAGCTCGACCGGCGCGGTGGGCGTGGCGTCGAGCGTGAGCAGGTTCGCCCAGCCCTGCGGCGGAATTCGAACGGTGGTGACGCCCGACCGGCCGAGGGTGAACGCGAGCGCGCGCCCCGAAGGGCCGTCGCGGTGGCCGAGGGCGACCTCGACCTCGTCGTTCTCGTTGCCGCCGGCCCAGGCGTGCGCGTTCGTGCCGTAGATGCGCACGAGGTAGTCGCCGCTCTCGAGCGACGGGTTCAGCCACCACTCGTGAATCGGTCGACCCGGCTCGGGCGAGACGGTCTGCGCCTCGAACGCGACCGCCTCGACCCACTCGCCGTTGCGCCAGAGTCGAACGTCACCGGCGGTGCGGCCCGAGACGCGCAGGGCGGGCACGGTGCCGCGCTTCACGGTGAGCCAGAACGACGCCTGCTGACCCGACTTCAGGTCGAAGTGCTGCAGCGCGTGCTCGGTGAGCCGTGACGGGGTCGGGTTCAGCTCGACGAGCTCGGCGGCCGCGAGCGTGACCTTGCCCTTACCGCGCTTCGCCGACTCGAGGCGCAGCTGGTACGTGCCCGCGTCGAGCAGCAGGTCGAGCTGACAGTTCGAGGTGCCCGCCTCACCCGAGCGCGCGAACGGCCCGCGCACGCGATCGACGACGTCACACGACGTGCCACTCTGGCTGGTGGCCGACAGTCGAACCATCGCCGCCTTGTCGAGCGTGACCGTCGCCGTCTGCCGGCCTTCGGCGGGCACGGTCGAGGTCGAAAGTGAGACGGCTGAGACGAAGAGAGCGTGGGCGATGGGGAGCGCGGTCATCCCGGGGGAAGCCGCCAGAGCAAGGTGTGCGCCATGCCTGTTTCACCCGTGCGCCGCGGGGCGGGTGACGCGATTCGGGTGTGGGTGATCGGCCGCAGGCGGCCGCCGGTGTGCGTCAGCGGCCTCGGAGGCGGCGCCGTCGAGCGCCGGTGACGGGCACCCTGTCGCGGTCGGCCCGCCGAACGTCGGCGATGGTGCCACGCTCTTGAATGAGCGCGAGCGCCCGCCGCGCCTCTTTGAGCATCGACGGCGTCGCGCGCTCGATCAGGCTCTGGATGTCGGCGGCGTCCTTCTTGCCCCC
>JAEUJP010000111.1 GCA_016793725.1 Myxococcaceae bacterium
GGGCGTGCGTCGGCTCGCCGTCGATCAGCCGGGCCGAGTCGTCGAGCGTCGCGAAAGTGCCGGTGCGGCCGCTGCGCAGGTAGAAGCCGCCGACCGCGCCGGGCCCTTCGAGGCGCACCGTCAGCGTGACGGTCTCGCCCGGGCTCGGGTGCTCGGTGTTCGAGGTGAGGGTGGTGGTGACGGCGTCGAGCGACGTGTGACAGCCCTGGCAGCCGATGTCGGCGACGCCGTCGGCGCGCGCCAGCGCGGTCGACGCCAAGAGCCCCAGCCCGACCGTCAGCGCCCGCATCACGTGCGCGACCCTACTTCGGCTATAACCCTGGGTGGGGGATACCCACCTCGATGCTCGAAGCAACGACCACCGATCGGCTTCGCACGCTCGTGACGGCGATGCGCGCCTTCGCCGAGGCCACCTCGGACTACCGCGTGCTGCTCGAGACCATCGTGCGCACCGTCGCTCACACCTTCGGCGGCTACTGCGGCGTCTCGCTGCTCTCGGAAGACGGCCGCTCGCTAGAGCCCGGCCCCGGCGATGCCCCCGACCCCGCGGTCGCGGCGGAGCTGCGCGAGCGCATTCAGGTCGGCGCCGCCGAGCTCGACGCCCGCCACCCCCTGCGCGAGATGCTCGACGCCCGCCACGCGCGCGCCTTTGCGGGCGACGCGCTCGCGGCCCACGCCGCTCGAATGCCCCTCGACGGCGCGGCCTTCGTGCAGCGGGTCGGGGCGGTGGGCGTGCTGCACGCGCCGCTGCGCGCACAAGGTCAGCCGGTCGGCCTGCTGACGCAGCTGCGCTACGGCCCCGGCGCAGCGCCGTTTTCGGAAGAAGATGTCTCGCTCGCCGAGGGCCTCGCCGACCACGCGGCGCTCGCCATCTACAACGCGCGGCTCATCGCCTCAGAGCGGGCGGCGCGCGCCGCCGTCGAGGTCGAGCTCGACCGCCGCCGCCGCGCCGAGCAGGCCCTGCGCAAGACCGAAGAGCTGCTCGAGGCCGCCCCCGACGCCATGGTCATCGTCGGCCAAGATGGGCGCATTCAGCTGGTGAATGGCCAGGTCGAGCGCCTGTTCGGCTACGAGCGGTCGGAGCTGCTCGGCCAGAGTGTCGACCTGCTCGTGCCCGAGCGCTACCGCGGGCGGCACCCGGGTCACCGCCTGGGCTACGTGGCCGAGCCGCGCACGAGGCCGATGGGTGAGGGCCTCGACCTGCGCGCGGTTCGAAAAGACGGCACCGAGTTCGCGGCCGAGATCAGCCTCTCGCCGATGCACGACGAGCGCGGCATGCTCGTCACCGCGGCGATTCGCGACGTCAGCGACCGCAAGCAGCTCGAGCTCAAGATGCTCGAGGCGAGCCGGCTGAAGAGCGAGTTTCTCGCGAACATGTCGCACGAGCTGCGCACGCCGCTCAACGCCATCATCGGGTTCAGCGAGCTGTTGCACAAAGGCAAGGCCGGGCCGCTGTCGGAGACGCAGGTCGAGTACCTCGGCGACGTGCTCGCGAGCGGCAGGCACCTCTTGCAGCTCATCAACGACGTGCTCGACCTCGCCAAGGTCGAGTCAGGCAAGATGGACTTTCGGCCCGAAGAGACCGACCTCGCGCGCGTCGTCTCTGAGATTCGCGACGTGCTGCGTGGGCTGTTCGGCTCGAAGCGGCTGCAGGTCACGACGCAGGTCGAAGTGCCCACGGCGTTCGTCGACCCCGCGCGCTTCAAGCAGATTCTGTACAACTACCTCTCGAACGCCATCAAGTTCACCGAAGAGGGCGGGAGCATCGCGATTCGTGTGGTGCCCGAGGGGCGCGACGCGTTTCGCCTCGACGTCGAAGACTCGGGCATCGGCATACCGGCCGACGCCTTCGGCAAGCTGTTCGTCGAGTTTCAGCAGCTCGACGCCTCGAGCGCGAAGAAGTTTCAGGGCACGGGCCTCGGCCTCGCGCTGACGAAGCGCATCGCCGAGGTGCACGGCGGCCGCGTCGAGGTGAAGAGCACCCCCGGCCTCGGCAGCACGTTCTCGGCGATTCTGCCTCGACGGGCCGCCTCGGCCACAGGTCGCCCCTGATGGCTGCCGAGCGCATTCTCGTCGTCGACGACAACGCGCAGAACCTCAAGCTCGCGCGCGTGCTGCTCACCAGCGCCGGCTACGAGGTGAAGACCGCCGTCGACGCCGCCGACACCTGGCGAGCGCTCGAGCAGTTCGACGCGAAGCTGGTGCTGATGGACCTCCAGCTCCCTGACCTCGACGGTCTCGAGCTCACCCGGCGCCTCAAGGCCCTGCCGCGGTGGTCGAAGCTGAAGGTCGTGGCCCTCACCGCCTACGCGATGAAGGGCGACCGCGAGAAGGCGCTCGCCGCGGGCTGCGACGGCTACGTCACGAAGCCCGTCGACGCCGACCTGCTCTTGCGTACGGTGGCCGAGCAGCTCGACGGGCCATGACCGCCACGTCACGGCACGAAGTCGCGCGCGCGAATGCCGAGCTGCTTCAGCTTCACGTACAGCGTCTTCGTGTCGGTGCGCAGCGCCCGCGCCGCCTGCGCCTGGTTGCCGCGGCTCGCCTTCAGGGCCGCGTGAATCGCCGCCCGCTCGGCGTCGCGCGCCGCTGCGTCGGCGATCTCTCTGAGCGACCGGCCGCCCGCCTCGGCCCTCGTGGCCCCGTCGGCCTGCCCCGGCTCGCCGAGCAGCGACCGCACCTCGTCGCGCGACACGTGCGAGCCCTTCGCCATGAGCACCGCCCGCCGCACCACGTTGCGCAGCTCGCGCACGTTGCCGGGCCAGTCGTACCGCTCGAGCGCCTCGGCCGCGCCGTCAGCGAGGCCCCGCACGGGCCGCTTCAGCTCGAGCGCCGCCTCGTCGATGAACCGCTGCGCCAGGTACCGAACGTCGCTCTTGCGCTCGCGCAGCGCCGGCACCTTCAGCGTGTACTGCGCCAGCCGAAAGTACAGGTCGGCCCGAAACTGACCCGCCGCCACCTTCGCCTCGAGCTGGTCGTTCGTCGCCGCGATGAAGCGCACGTCGAGCGCCGCCTGGGCCGAAGCACCCAGCGCCTGCACCTGTCGCGACTCGAGCACCCGCAAGAGCTTCGCCTGCAGCTGCAGCGGCAGGTTGCCCACCTCGTCGAGAAACACGGTGCCACCCGCGGCCAGCTCGAAGCGGCCCGCCCGGCGCCGCTCGGCGCCCGTGAACGCGCCCCGCTCGTGCCCGAACAGCTCCGACTCGAGCAGCGCCTCGGGTATGGCGCCGCAGTCGATCGCCACGAACGCCTCGCGGTGCCGGTCGCTCTCGCGATGCAGCGCCTGCGCCACCAGCTCTTTGCCGGCCCCCGTCTCACCCTGCACCAGCACCGTGAACCCCGACGCCGCCACCGCCGAGACCTGCTCGGCGAGCGCGCGCACCTGCGCCGACGGGCCCATCTGCGCCGACAGACCCCCGCCCTCGGCCAGGCGCCGCCGCAGCTCCTCGACCTCGCGCTCGAGCGCGCGGGCCTCGAGCGCCCGCCGCGCCACCACCAGCACCTCGTCGGGGTCGACCGGCTTCGTGAGGTAGTCGAACGCCCCCAGGCGAACCGCGCGCACCGCGGGCTTCGGGTCGTGCTGCGCCGTCACCATGACGACCGGCAGCCCGCCGTGCTTCGCCTTCACCGCCTCGAGCACCTCGAGGCCGCCCAGCTTCGGCAGCTGCAGGTCGACCAGCATGAGCTCGGGCGCCACCCGCGCGACGGCCTCGAGCCCCGCCTCGCCGTCTGCCGCGACGTGCACCTCGTAACCGGCGCCCGTGAAGATGGCCGACATCAGCCGCTGGCTCGGCGGGTCATCTTCCACCACCAGCACACGACGCGGGCCGGGCATCTAGACCATGGTGTCGTCACCTGGGCTCGGGCGCAAGCACCATGTCTGTTTTCTGTCATTACAAGTGTTTGTGGTCGGCATGCGGCGCGCAAAGACTGCGCGCATGCTGACGGGCATTCGTATTCTGGTGGTGGACGCCGACGCGGCCGGGGCGAAGCTCGCGGCCGTCGTGCTCCGAGCGGCGGGGGCGAAGGTGACGGTCGCGACCGACGCCGAGCAGGCGCTGGAGCGCGTCGACGCCGAGCGGCCGCGGGTGCTGGCGCTCGACCTGCATCTGCCGTCGGTGAGCGGCCTCGTGCTCGCCCGCATCTTGAGCCAGCTCGCCTGGTCGCCGCCGTTGACCATCGTCGGGCTGGCGACGGGCAACGGCAAGAAGCTCGAGGCCGAAGCGCTCGCTGCGGGCTGCGCGGCCTACTTCGAGAAGCCCATCGACGAACGTCTGGTTCAGGTCGTCTCAAACGCACTGGGGGAACACCGATGAAGAAGACGCTGCTGTTGGTCGATGACGACGTCACGCAGCTCAAGCTCACCCGCGCGATTCTGGTCGACGCCGGGTTCGAGGTTCGCACGGCGAAGGGCGGCCGCGACGCGCTCGAGCAGGCGCGGGCCGAGCCCCCCGACCTCGTCGTGAGCGACGTGCTGATGTCGGACTGTGACGGCTTTCGACTCTGCCAGGAGCTGCGCGCCGACGCCGGCCTCAAGGAGCTGCCCGTCGTGCTGGTCAGCGCCCACTTTCAGGCCGAGCGAGATCGCGCGCTCGCGGCGGCGGTCGGCGCAAACGGCTACGCCGAGCGCAGCCCCGACTTCTCACGCGAGCTCGCCGCGGTGCAGGCCGCGCTGGTCGCTTCGAAGGGCGGGCCGCCGCGCGCCGAACGTCGAGAGACCGAGGCGCTCTACGCAGAGCGCGTGAGCGAGCAGCTCTCGACGCTGCTCGACCAGGCGCGCGCCGCCGACCTGCGCTACCAGGTGCTGTTCGAGCGCGCGAACGACGCGCTCGCGGTGCTCGACGCGCAGGGCACCGTGGTCGAGCTGAACCGCCGCATGGAAGAGGTGCTGGGTCGGCCGCGCGCCGAGGTCGTCGGTGCGCACTACAGCAGCTTCGGTGTGCCCTCAGAGGCGGCGCAGAACGACGAGACGTTTCGCGACAGCCTCACCGGCGCCAAGAAGCGCGTGGTGACCGGGGTCTTGCGGCCCGACGGCACGCGCCTCGCGGTCGAGTTCTCGACCAGCACCATCGAGGTGTCGGGCGCCCGGCAGGTGCTCGCCATCGGCCGCGACGTAACGGCCGAGCTCGCCACGCGCGCCGAGCTGCACGCCAGCGAGGCGAAGTACCGCAGCCTCGTCGAGAATCTGGTCGACGTCATCTTCGTGTCGAACGCCGAGACCGGCGAGGTCGAGCTCATGACGCCCAACGTCTCGGCGCTGACCGGGTTCACGGCCGACGAGGTGCTGCAGGGCGGCCGCGAGCTCTGGGCGAGCCGCGTGCACCCCGACGACCTGGCCCAGGTCGAGGCCGCCGGCGCTCGCGTCAGGGCCGGTGAGCCACTCGACATCGAGGTGCGCGTTCGCCACCGCGACGGGGCCCTGCGGTGGCTGCGCGTGCGCGGCCACATCACCATGCGCGACGGCGCCCGTTGCGTCGAAGGGCAGCTGAGCGACGTGACGTCGCGCCGGCGGCTCGAAGACGAGCTGCGCCAGGCGCAGAAGCTCGAGGCCGTGGCGCGGCTCACCGGGGGCGTCGCGCACGACTTCAACAACCTGCTCTGCGTGATTCTGTCGGGCACCGAGCTGGCGCTGCGCACCGAGGCCGACGCGAGCACGCGCGACGACCTGAAGAACGTGCGAGAGGCCGGCGAGCGCGCCGCCGCGCTGACGCGCCAGCTGCTCGCCTTCAGCCGCAAGCAGGTGCTGCAGCCCCGCGTGCTCGACATCGGCGACACCGTGCGCGGGGTCGAGAAGCTCCTGCGGCGCCTCATCGGTGAAGACGTTCGTCTGGTGCTCGAGCTCGACGAAGCCCTCGCCCCCGTGCGGGTCGACGCCGGCCAGCTCGAGCAGGTGCTCATGAACCTCTCGGTGAACGCGCGCGACGCGATGCCGAACGGCGGCACCCTGACCCTGTCGGCGGTGAACGCCACGGTGGGGCCCGGCGAGGTCGAGGGCGTGCCGCCCGGCCAGTACGTGTGCCTTCAGGTCGAAGACACGGGCTGCGGCATCGACGCGGCGACGCGCGAGCGCATGTTCGAGCCGTTCTTCACCACGAAGCCCGCCAGCAAGGGCACGGGCCTGGGCCTGACGACGTGCCACGGCATCGTGACGCAGAGCGGCGGGTTCATCACGGTCGACAGCGCGCCGGGGCAGGGCGCGGTGTTCAGCGTGTGGCTGCCGCGCTCGGCGGCGGCGGTCGCGGCGGCCGCGGGGCAGGGTGAGGCAGCGCTGCGCGGCGGCAGCGAGACGGTGCTCGTGGTCGAAGACGACGAGCCCTTGCGCCGCACGCTCGTGCGCATGCTGGGCCGCTTCGGGTACACGGTCGTCGCGGCGCGCAACGGCGCAGAGGCGCTCGAGCGCTTCGAGCAGAACCGCGAGGCCGTGAAGCTCGTGCTCTGCGACGTGGTGATGGAAGGCACCAACGGCCCCGACACGGTGCGCGAGCTGCTCGCCCGCGACTTCCACGGGCGCGTGCTGTTCATGTCGGGCTACGCCGACCGGCCCGAGCTGCAGTCGGCGCTGGGGCTCTCGCACGGCGCGCTGATTCAGAAGCCGTTTCAGCGCGACGGGCTCGCGCGGGTCGTGCGCGCGACCCTCGACGCCGAGCTCAGGTCATGAGCGCCGAAGACGAGGTGGCTCGCACGAAGCGGGTGTTGTTCGTCGACGACGAGCCGCTGATTCTCGCCGCGCTGAAGTCGGCCCTGCGGTCGATGCGGGGCGAGTGGCAGATGACGTTCGCCGAGGGGCCGGTGTGCGCGCTCGAGGCGATGGCCGAGGCCCCGTTCGACGTGGTGGTGACCGACATGCGCATGCCGGGCATGGACGGGGCCGAGCTCTTGCGTCGAGTCGCGGCGCAGTGGCCGAAGGTCGGGCGGGTGTTGCTGACCGGCTACGCCGACGCGGCGGCGCTCGAGCGCGCGAGAGACGTGGCCCAGCTGATGCTCGACAAGCCGTGCACGACGAACGCGCTGCGCGAGGCGCTCGAAGACGTCGGGCCCTGAAGGTGGCGCGCGTTCACGGCGCAGGGCTGGGGTTCGCCGGGCCGGGCGGAGGCGCCGGCGCATCGGCCGCAGCCGGTGCGGCCGCCGGAGCCAGGGCCTTGCGCCGGTCGTGCATGATTTGAAGCACGGCCGCGAGCACCGTGAACGACACGACCAGCGTCGTCGCGAGCCCGAGGCACGCCACGTACCCGATGCTCTGCAGGCCCTTGTGGCTCGCGAAGAACAGCGACGCGAACCCGGCGATGGCCGTCAGCGTCGACGACGCGACCGCGGCGCCGACCGAGCGCAGCGCCACGACCGGCGACGTGCCCTCGAGGAAGCGGTGCAAGAGGTACAGACCGTGCGAGACGCCGAACCCGAGCAAGATGGGCAAGATGACCAGGTTCATGAAGTTGAGCCGCCCGAAGAACGCATCGGGGGTCAGCGCCATCAGGCCCATCATCATCCACAGCCCGACCCCGAGCGGTATCACCGATGCGGCGGCGAGCGGCACGCTGCGGAAGTCGAGGTAGTGCATGAGCAGAATCCACAGCGCGGCCAGAATCACCGTGAACTTGCCGTCGAACAGCACCATCTCGGCGAGCTTCGCGTAGAGAATCGTCAGGCCCGCGCTGCGGTACGTCTTGCCCGACGCCGTCTTGATTTCACGCACCTGGTCTTTGAACGCGAGCATCTTCGCGCCGTCCCACAGGTCGACCGCGGGGTAGATGAACAGCAGGTAGCCGCGGTTCTCTGGCTTCGTCGTCGGCAGGTGCGTGAACAGCGCCTGGTAGTACTCGGGCACGCCTTCGACGTCGTACGGCTTCTTCTTCAAGATGCGCTTGAACATCTCGCCCTTCTCTTGCATCTCGGGCGGGAAGGAGGAGACCTCGATGTCTTTCAGCTCTTCGTCCCACTCCTCCAGAATCTTTGCGTTCTGCTCGGCTCGCTCGCGCGGGGGTATGAAGCTGTACACGCTCACCACCTGGTCGATGGTCGGGTACTTGTCGGGGTGGGTGGTGAGCTCGTCCCACAGCTCCTTCACCTCTTCGGGCGTGTTCACCGCGATGGCGACCGGGTCGGCCGAGATGTTGAAGCGCTCGGTGATTTCGTCTTGCAGCACGAAGCTCGGGCGGTCTTCGGCCACCAGCGCGCGCGTGTTGTAGTTGAAGTGCACGCCGCCCATGAACCGCTCCCACACCGAGGGCAGCCCCTTCGGCGTCGGCGCCGAGTTCTTCGGCACCGCCGCGAGGCACACCACCATCACGAGGGTGGTCACCACCGCGAGCATCAGCTTCGGCTTCGGTATCGCCGCCTCTTTGCCCGTCTCTTTCGAGACCGCGACCGGCGTCATGGTGCCGATCAGCTTCGCCGGCAGCTCGGGGTTGAGGCGGCCGCAGAGCGCGAGAATGGCGGGGCTCCACGCGAACATCGTGAAGCCCGTAATCATGGTGCCGAAGCCCGCGAGCACGCCGAACTGCGAGAAGCCGCGAAACTCGCTGAAGTACAACATCAAGAAGCTGCCGCTGGTCACGATGGCCGCGATGAGCGCCGGGCGGCCCGCGTTCACGAGCGCCGCGCTGATGGCGTCGTCGTAGCGCTTGCCCGTGCCGAGCTCGATGCGCGTGCGGTAGATGAAGTGAATGCCGTAGTCGATGCCGAAGCCCATCAAGATGGCGGCGATGATGCTCGTCACCATGTTGAGCTTCTCGAGCGTGATGTACGCGAAGCCCATCACCAGCAGCGTGCCGAGCGCCATGCCCGTGATGGCGATGAGCGTCGGCGCCCACTTGCGAAAGAAGAGCACCGTGATGCCGACGATGAGGCCGAGCGCCCAGAACAGCACGTCGTCGAGCGACTCTTGAATCGCGTAGCTGTCGTCGACGCCGGTCTTGTAGCTGCCGGTGAAGCCGTAGAAGACGGCGTTCGCGGCCGGCGTCTTGTTGCGGTCGTACTGCTCGCTGAGCTCGAGCTTCGACTCGGCGGCGATCTTGCCGAGCACCGAGTCGGGCTTGGGCTGTTTGCCCATGCCCTCGTGCACGTTCCACCCGGTGAGGTGCTCGATGTAGTCCGACGTTTTTTGCAGCTCGGTCGAGTTCCACATCGGCTTGATCAGCATGAGGATCATCTTTCGATCTTCACTGATGTAGTAGTCGTCTCGAACGCTCTTCTTGCCGATCTTGTCGTACTTCGCGATCAGGTCTTTCAGGTCGAGCTGCACCGGCTCGGTCTTGCGAATCTCGACGTAGAACGGGCTCGCCCGTTTCATCTGGTCTTTGAGGTACGCGTTGATGCGCTTCTTGCCCTCGGCCAGGTCTTCGGGCTGCAGAAACAGCACCATGTTCTCTTGAATGAAGTCGACCGGCACCTTGTAGGTGATGAAGCGTACGTTCTCTTTTTCCGCGAGGAGCCGCTCGTTCAGCTTGTCCGAGAGCTCTTTCAGCTGCTTCTCGTCTTCGCCGCGCAGGCCCATCATCAGGTAGCCGGCGCCGCCGACCATGTCGATGATGCGCTGAACGTCTTTGACCTCGGGCAGCTCCTGGCTGATGAGCTTCAGCTGGTCTGACTCGAGCGACAGCTTGCTCGACGCATAGCCCGCCCCGATGCCGAGCAGCACGAGGGTGACGAGCACGGCGCCGGGGCGCTTGACGATGAGACGGGCCCAGGCCTCAGCCCAGCGGGTGATGAACGCGGCTTTGTCGGTCGACATGCGGGAGCTTGGTGAAGCGCGCTAGAGGATGTTGGCGAAGCAGTTCAGCGAGATGCGGAAAAAGCCCTGTGTGGTGCAGCCGTCGCGCTGACCTCGCCACTGAATCTCGTTCTGCGGCGTGCACGCCGGCAGCGCAGCCAGGCACGCCCCGTAGCTCTCGAGCTCTTTCAGGTCGTCGCTGCTGCACTTCGACAGCCCCGAGTTGCACCTCTGGGCGTCGTGAACCGTGATGGGCGCGACGTTACAACTTGTGGACTTCGCGTTCGCTGCCTGTTCCGCTTTCACGGCGTTGTCGCAGACGCTGCCGCCGCACCCCGACAGCCCGGCCGGGAGCACAACCGCCACGGCAAGAAGTGCAAGCGCTCGCATTTGCGCCCCTGCTGATAGCACGCACGAGCAAGAACGCCACACCACCGCGCGGGCACGTGCGCAGATTTGCACGACTCGGTGATCGGCCCGCACATTGCTCGTGGGGGCCCCATGCGCAGCATGAGCCCACCCCTCGCTCCGAGTCCGATCGAGCTTCAGCGGAAGAACGACGAGCCCGCGCTGAAGCCCCGCGTTCAACGCATCGTCCAGGTCTGCAAGATGCTCACCTACTTCGTGCTGGTGGGCCTCGGCGCACGAATTCTTCAAGAGATTCTGCAGGAGGTCTCGTCGACGACCTACCTCGCCGAGTTCAGCCGCGTCTCGGGCATGGCGGCGAACATCATCGACGTGAACAAGAACGCCGATGACCTGCTCATCACGCTGTTCGCGCTGATCATCACGTTCGTGCTGAGCGTGCCCGTCGCGTGGGTGCACTCGCTGACGAAGACGAGCGCGCCCGACCCGTCGCTCACCCAGACGCTGGTCGTGCTGAGCGTCATCGTGGCCGGCGTGATGCTGCTGCTCGAAGACAACCTCGCCCGCGCGTTCAGCCTCGTCGGCGTCGTCGCCGCCGTGCGCTACCGCAACAACCTCATCGACCCGAAAGACGCGGCGTACGTGTTTCTCTCGCTCGCGCTCGGCATGGCGTGCGGCCTTCAGGCCTACCACGTGGGTCTGCTGCTCTGCTTCTTCGCCTGCGCCATTCTGCTGGTGCTCTGGGTGTTTCACGCCGGCGCGCCGACGGTCGGCGAGGGCCAGCTCGTCGAGCTGCTCAAGGGCAACGAGAAGAAGGGCAAGCGCACGCCGGCCGAGGCCATGGCGTGGCTCACCGCCGATGCGCGCGAGCGTGTCGAGGCCGAGCTCGAGCTGCAGAGCCGCTACATCATGCTCGCCGCGCAGCACCAGTCGAAGGGCGGCAAGCGGCCGAACTGCGTCGTCACGGTGAAGACGACGGGCTCACCCGACGCCATCAACGAGCACCTCGACGACCACCGCGGCAAGTGGGAGTTGCTCGACTCGCGCGGCGACGAGAACGGCGTCACCACGCTCGACTACCTCGGCCGCCTCGGCAAGAAGCACACGCCGCCCGCGAAGCTGCTCGAGCGGCTGCGCAGCTGCGACCCCGGCGTCACCCACGTCGAGTTCCGCTCGCTGCGCAAGATGGTGCCAGAGAAGGCGAACCCCGACCTGCCCGAAGGTGACCTGTCGTCGCCCGCCGAGCCGGGCACTTCACCCGCTGACGTCAGGAGCACCCATTGAAGCTCATCGAACGCATCGTTCAGCGGCCCGAGCGCAACGTGGGCCGCGGTGACTTCGCGACGCGGCTGCTCGCGACCTTCGTGCTGGGCGCGCTGGTCGTGACGGTGATGCCGCAGGCGAACGTCGAGTTCCCCATGATCAAGATCAGCCTGCTCGCGGCGACCGAGGTCGGCCTCATCACGCTGATGCTCGGCCTCTTTCTCGACACCAAGACGCACTACGCCGGGCTGCAGATGTTTTTGGGCTCGCTCGCGATGTTCTGGCTCGCGCGCCGCCAGCTGCCGTGGGCCGCCGCCGCCGTCGGCGTCGCCATCATCGCCGTCGGCATCATCAACCTCGTCACGCGCCGCAGCCGGTTCAACCAGGTGTTCAACCTCAGCTCGATTCGCGAAGTCATCGAAAGCACGCCATGACCCTCAAGAAGAACGGAAACGGTCACTACCGCGCCTCACCCCCCCGCCCGCCGGCGCTCGATGCGCCGCCGGCCGTCGGGGCCCCGGCCGCCGCGCCGATCAAGATTCGCGCGCAGAAGTGGCTGCAGCCCATGGCGCGCAGCCTCGACCACGAGCGCCTCTTGCTCGCGACGAAGTCGAGCTTCCTCATCGCCATCAACGGCCTGATGCTCGCCGTGTCGGCGCACGCGCTGTACGGCACGACCGAGCTCGGCTCGCGCGCGGCCGCGCTCATACCGCTCGCGCTCACGAACCTGCTCTCGCTCGTGTTCGCCATCGCCAGCGCGCAGGTGCGCGAGGCCGACGGCGCTCTCGACCTCTTGTGGGCCAAGGCCGACGGTGACTACGAGCCCGCGCTCGCCGACGTGCTGCAGAGCAAAGACCGCATCGCCGAGGCGTTCGCGAAGGAGCTGCACGTTCACGGCGCCGTGCTCGACCGCGCCCGCCGCTGGCTGCGCACGGGGTACCACGTGCTCGCGGGCGGGGCCGTGCTGTCGGGTCTGACCCTCGCCGTTGCGTTGGCGGCCGGCACGCTCCCGTGATCTCGACAGCGCTCGCGCTCACGCTGGCGCTGCCGCTCGCCGCCGAGCCCACCACCGTGATCGCGCTCGGCGGCTCGGCCGGCGACGGCATGACCCCGACGCTCGCGAAGCTGCGCGAGCGGCTCGAGGGCGCCGACCCGAAGCACACGTTCGTCGTCTTCACCGGCAACTACATGCGCGGCGAGCTGCCGCCGAAAGACGGCGAGGGGCGGCAAGAGGCCGAGGCCGCGCTGCTGGCGCACGTCGACGCGACCCGCGACTTTCATGCGCGCGGCGGCAAGGTGTTCTACCTGCCCGGCAACCGCGACTTCAGCGACACGAAGGCGGTGAAGCGGTGGAAGAAGTTCATCACCGAGGCGTACGGCGAGACCGAAGAGTCGCTCGGCAAGGAGCCGAGCGTCGTGCCCGAGGCGGCGTGTGCGGGCTCGAACCTGGTGAAGCTCGACGACGAGCTCTACCTGCTGCTCGTCAACTCGGCCTGGTGGATGGAGCAGGCCACCGAAGACGCGAACATGAACGACACGTGCCTGGTGAAGTCGCCGAAGGCGTTCGCGGGCGGCATCTCTGACGAGCTGCGCGCGCACCGGCACCACCGGGTCGTCATCGCGGCGCACCACCCGCTCGCGAGCTACGGCGAGTACGGCGGCGCGTTCACGGCGGCGGCGCACCTCGACCCGTTTCCCATCGCGGGCACGGCGCGGGTGCTGGCGCGGCAGGTGGGGCTGGTCGAGCAGCACCAGAACTACCCGCTGGTGCAGTCTTACATCCAGACCATCATCAGCGAGTCGTCTCGCTACGGCACGTTCGTGTTCGTGGGCGGGCACGACCCGAGCCTGCAGTGGGTCGACATTCAGCCGCAGGTTCAGATCATCGCCGGCACGTCGGCGAAAGAGGGCGGCCCCGTCGTCGGCGCCGTGACCAACGACTTCGCGGCGCCGCTGCCGGGCTGGGTCGAGCTCTCGATGTCGGGCCCCGAAGGCTGGGCGAGCTTCATGACCCCGGGCGAGTCGAAGCCGCTGTTCATCGGCCGGCTGCCGGCGCTCAACCGGCTGCAGCCCGAGCCGCTCGACCCGCCGCAGCCGATGCCCGAGGGCCCGGTGACCGCGACGTTCTCGAAGAACGGCACGTGGAACCTGCCCGGCGTGGTGCGCTTCTTCGCGGGCAGCTTCTACGCCGACGCGTTTCAGGTCTCGCTGCCGTACGAGGTGCTCGACCTCGACGCGCGCGGCTTCAAGCCCTACAAGATCGGCGGCGGGCAGCAGAGCAACAGCGTGCGGGTGAAGGACCCCGACGGCGGCGACTGGGCGATTCGCGCGACGACGAAAGAGGGCGCACGCATCTTCCCGTACCCCCTCAACAAGCTGACGCCGATGGCGCGCCTGCTCGAGCACGCGTACACCGCGACGCACCCCGAGGCGGCGCTGACGGTGGCGCACCTCGCCGACGCGGCCGGCATCTTCACGGTGCACCCCGAACTCTACTACCTGCCCGACCAGGAGGCGCTCGGTCACTACCGCGGCTACGTGAGCGACGAGGTCGTGATTCTCGAGCAGCGGCCGAAAGAGCTGAAAGAGGGCGGCACGCCGCCTGCGCACCTCGGCGGCCGCGACGAGAACACGAAGTTCAAAGACTGGGACGAGATGGTCGAGAAGCTGCTCGACAAGCCGTGGAAGCACCGGCTCGATGACCGCGCGATGTTGAAGGCGCGGCTGCTCGACGTTCTGGTGAGCGACTGGGACAGGCACCGTGGCCAGTGGCAGTTCGCGGCGAACGAAGACGAACAGGGCATCAAGGTCTACTCGCCAGTGGGTATGGACAGGGACCAGGCGCTCGCGAACTACGACGGCGCGCTGCTCGCCATCTCGAAGGTGTTCGTGCCGCAGGCGCGGTCGCTCGGGCCGTTCAACGACGACTACCGGCCGATGAAGTGGCTCAACTACAACGCGCGCGACGTCGACGCGCTGGCGCTGAACAACCTCGACCACGCGGCGTGGGTCGAGGCGGTCAAAGAGCTGCAGGCGGCCCTGACCGACGAGGTCATCGAGGCCTCGATGGCCCGCTGGCACCCCGAGACGTACGCGCTCGACGGGCCGCAAGTGGTGGCGACGCTGAAGGCGCGGCGCGACAAGCTCGGCGAGGCGGCCGACGCCTTCTACCGGCACCAGGCGCGCTACGTCGACGTGCGCGGCTCGAACGGCGACGACCACTTCACGATGGCGTGGCAAGACGACGGCCGCCTGCGTGTCGTCGTGCGGCGCAGGGGCAAGCCCGACGAGCAGCCGTGGTTCGACCGCACGTTCGTGCCGTCTGAGACCGAAGAGGTGCGCGCATACGCGCTCGACGGCGACGACGTGCTGGTGCTCGAGGGCGCGCCGACGCGAAAGATCGGCGTTCGGTACGTCGGCGGCGAGGGCCGCGACGTCGTGAAGGCGAAGGCGACGGGCGAGGGGCACACCGAAGCGCGGGTCGTCTACGTCTATGACCGGGTGAAGGGCATGTACGTCGACCCTTCGGTCACGGTCACCGACGAGCGCAGCGAGGTGGCGCACTGGAATCAGTACGAGCAGCGCGAGAACCACGAGCTCGACCACGGCATGTTCATCCCGGGGCTCATGTACAACCCCGACCAGGGCGTTTTTCTCGGCGGGCAGTACGAGCACGTGGTGCAGGGCTTCAAGAAGGCGCCGTTCGCTCAGCGGCACCGCGCGCAGGCGTACTTCGCGACGGCGACGCTCGGCGCCGCGCTCGACTACGGCGGCTACTTCCCGGGCTCGTTCGAGCTGCTCGACCAGACCCTCGACGTGCGGGTGCGCACGCCGCAGTACACCCGCAATTTTCTCGGGTTCACCAACCGCAACCGGGCGTTCGATCAGCCGCGAGACTTCTGGCGGGTGCGTCAGGAGCAGTACGAGGCGCGCTGGGGTCTCGTCTACCCGTTCGCGGGCCAGCGCGCGCGGGTCGGCGCACAGCTGCTCGGCCAGGCGTTCGCGACCGAGCGCACGCCGGGGCGCTACGTCTCGACGTCGCCCGACATCTCGCCCGACGAGTTCGGCCTGCGCGGCTTCGTGGGCGGGCGCTTCTTCGCCGAGGTGAACACGTTCGACAGCCTGACGCTGCCGCGCCGCGGCGTCGCGCTGCACGCGTCGGTCGAGTGGAGGTGGGACCCCATCAGCGGCGGCGCGGGCTCTTCGAATCACAAGGTGGCCGGAGCGGTGGCGGTGCCGTTCGATCGCCACCAGCGCGTCGTGCTGCTGTCGCGCGTGTACCTCGAGGGCATCGTCGGGCGGCACCCGTTCTACTTCGCGCCCACGCTCGGCGACCCGCAGCTGCGGGCCTACGCGCAGCAGATGTTCGCGGGTGACGTCGCGTTCGCGCACAGCAACGACCTGCGCGTCGACGTCGTGCGCATCGGTCACGGCGTGCCGAGCACCATCGGCTTCAACGTCTCGGCCGACCACGGTCGCGTGTTCGGCGGCAGCGTCGTGGGCAACGACTACCACCTGAGCCTCGGCGGCGGCGTCTGGTGGAGCATCGCCGACCTGTTCGGTGTTTCCATCTCGTACCACCGCAGCCTCGACGGCGCCGAGCGCTTCACCGCGGGAATAGGCCCCCTGTTTGCAGGCACCGGGTTCTGAAAAATGATCTCCCTGCTGACCGCGATGGTTCTCGTCACCGCTTCGGATCATGCGGAGCACTCGAAGGCACAACCTCCGGACGTGGTGACGCCAGATGGCGGCACGGTGCCCACGGTGGCGCCGGGCCTGACCGACGAGCTCGCGCCGGTGCTCGCGCCGGAGCGCGACGTCGACGTGGGTGAGACCAAGGTCGCGACGCCCTCGCTCAGCGTGTACGACGTCGACCTGCCGCTCGAGGCTTCGCTGACGCTGAGCTCGTTCGGTCTGTTTGCGATCGTCGACTTTCTCATCAAGCCCACCATCGAGGGCGACGTGTCGTGCCGGCGGCCCGAAGAGAACGGCCGGTGCAACCCGGCCGACCTCACCGCGTTCGACCGCTACGCCGTCGGCCGGAACTCGAAGGAGTGGAACACCTTCGGCGACATCGCGCTGTTCACGAGCCTCGCGATACCGGTGCTGTACCTCGGGCTCGAGAGCCTGGTGCTGCCGACCCAGACGCCGTGGGGCGACTTCGCGAACGACCTGGTCATCGTCGCCGAGGCGATGGCGCTGACCAGCATGATCAACACGGTGATGAAGTTCGCGTTTCGCCGGCCCCGGCCGATTCGCTACACCGATCAGACCTTCACCCCGTTCGACGCCGAGCTCTCGTTTCCCTCGGGGCACACCTCGATCGTCGCGGCGGCGACCTCGGCGCTGACCGCGACCGTGTTCCTTCGCCACCCCGACTCACCGATGCGGTTCGTCGTGCTCGGCTTCGGCATCGCGCTCACCACGCTGACCGGCCTGTCGCGTGTCGAGTCGGGCAACCACTTCCCCACCGACGTCTTGATTGGGGCCATGGTCGGCAGCCTCTCGGGCTTTCTCGTGCCGTACATGCACCGCAAGAAGTCGGTGATTCAGCCGACCGCTTCGTACAACCCATTCAACGGGGCCACGAGCCTCGGCATCGCGGGGTCGTGGTGAGACAGAACATCGACCTGGGTGCAGTGCTGTCGCTCGCCGCGGTGGCGGCGGTCTCTCTCTCGGTCACGTTTCGGGCCTTGCCCGACCTGCCTCCGCCGATCGAATCGCCCGTGAGGGCGCCGCCGACTCACGAGGGTGAGCCGCTGCCGTCGCCGACCGAAGGCTTCGAGCTCGACAAGTCGCTGAAAGAGATCTCGGGGCTCGCGGTAGCGACCGACGGCACGAGCCTGTGGGCCGTGCACGACGAGAAGGCGACGCTGTTTCGCATCTCGGTGAAAGACGGCTCGATCGTGCAGAAGGTCGACCTCGGCGAGCCCGGCGACTACGAGACGGTCGAGGTCGCGAACGGCCGCGTCTGGGTCGGCCGCAGCGACGGCACCCTGCTCGTCATCGACCCGGCGGGCGCGGCGAAGCCCGAGAAGCTCACCTTCACGCAAGAGCTGGGCGTGCCGTGCGACCTCGAGGGCATGGCGTGGGACGTGAAGCGCACCCGCATGCTGTTCGCGTGCAAGAACGAGAGCGTGAAGAGCAAGAAGACCGGCAAGACGTACCCGGTGTTCGCGCTCGACGTGGTCGAGAAGAAGATGGAGCCCGACCCGGTCATCTCGCTGACGCTCAAGGGCAAGGCCGCGGGGCCGTCGGCGCTCGCCGTGCACCCGAAGACGGGCGACCTCTACATGTTGTCGAGCCAGGGCAACGCCCTGCGCATCTTTTCGCCCGAGGGCGAGCTGAAGAAGCAGTTTCACCTCGACGACAAGGTGCACCGCCAGCCCGAGGGCATCGCGATCGGCGAAGACGGCACGATGTACATCTCGAACGAAGCGCGCGGAAAGAAGGCGATGCTGTTCATCTTCAAGCCCGACCTGAATATTCCCGGGACGTAGCCGTCCGACGGCGCCATGGTGACGCGCCTTCTGTGGCTCTCGGTGGTTTCGTTCGGCTGTGCTGTTTCGAGCTGCGCAACGACGGCTGATGCTGCTTCGAAGCTCCCGGCGGCCGAGGTGTTTCGCTCGCCGGGGCTTCAGTCGGCGCCCACGCCCGAGCAGTTCGTGCTGAGTCAGTCTGACCCGCGCACGTGTGTGCACATGGCCCGCGGCGAGGCGCCCGAGCTCGCGTGGTCGTACCTCAAGGCGTGCGTGAAGCACCGCGGGCTCTCTGACCTGAACCTGCTGCTCACCGACTGGCCGCGCGAGCTGCGCACCGAACGAGACGCGAACGAGGTGCTGGCGCGCGTGCTGAGCGAGCGCAAGTCGCTGAAGACCGACGTGCAGCTGCTGCAGCGGCACGGCATCGGCGTCTATGACCTGACGACGGCGCTGATGAGACCCTCGGCGTACCGCGGCCGGCTCATCGCATTCATGGGTGAGGTTCGCGAGTCGAAGGCGGTGCGCACCGTGAACCTCGTCGAGGTGCAGTACGGCAGCGAGCCCATCGAGGTGCGCTCGGCGCCGCGCGTGACGTTCGAGACGACGACGGCCGACGGCCACCACGAGAAGACGACGCGCGACGAGACCGAGCTGCGCTTCATACCCGCGGCGAACGAGACCGGCCGTGAGCTCATCGCGCGGCTGCCCGGCGCTTCGCTGTCGCTGTCGGCCGACCGGCCACACCTCTTTCTCGCGCGGTTCGAAGGCACGCAGCAGCTCGACGCGCGCATCGACGACCCGGCGGCCGTGGTGCAGGTCGTCGCCTACAGCGGGTTGTGACACATTCACGCGGGTGAGCCGCGCCGCCGTCTTTCACCGTGCCAAAGAGCCGCTGCAGCTGGTCCAGCGCGAGCTGCCAGCTCCCGGCCCCGGCGAGGTGACGGTGAACATCGAGGCGTGCGGCCTCGGGCTCAACGACTGGCACGTCGCGATGCTCGACGCGCTGCCGTTCACGCCGCTCGTGCCGGGCTGCGAAGCGGTGGGCCGAGTCGAGGGCACGAACCGGCGCGTCGGCATCGGCCCGCTCGCGACCTCGTGCGGCGCGTGTGCGGCGTGCAGGGCGGGCAGGCACTACCGCTGCGCGGCGGCGACGTGGCACGGCTTCACGAAGAACGGGGCGCTGTGCACGCGCGGCAACTTCGCCGAGCAGCACCTCGTGCCGCTGCCCGACGGCGGCGACGCCGCCGAGCTCGCGGTGCTGATGGGCTCGGGCCTCGCGGCGCTCGCGGCGGTGAAGGCGGCGGGGCCGGCCGAGAAGCTCGGCGTGTTCGGGCTCGGCGGCCTCGGGCACCTCGTGGCGCAGCTCGCAGACAGAGCGGTGTATGCGTTCGAGCCCGACCCCGAGCGGCTGATGCTCGCGAAGGGGCAGCTCACCGGCCCGGTCGCGCTCGACGCCGCCATCGTCTGCGTGCCGTCGGCGCAGGCGATTCAGAGGGCGTTCAACCTGCTCAAGCCGGGCGGCCGGCTGGTGCTCGCGGCGTCGAGCCCGACGGGGCGCATCGACCTGTCGCTGAGCGCGCTGACGGCCCGGGAGGTGACGGTGGTCGGCACGCACCTCGGCGGCCCAGAGCTGCTGGCCGAGCTGCTCGAGCGCCGCCCGAAGCCCGTGGTCACGCGCAAGAAGCTCGACGACGCGCCCGCGCTGCTCTACGCGCTGCGCGACGGCGGCTTTCTCGGCCGCCTGGTGTTCGAGCCCGGCTGAGCTACTTGCGCTTCAGCGCGTGCAGCGCGCCGTCGTTCTCGGTGAGCACGAACAGGTCGCCGCGCCCGTTGAACGTCAGCCCCTCGATGCGGGCGAGCGGCTTGCCCTTCTCGTCTCGCACGGGCAGCGCCTGAATGATGCGGGCGCGAACCTTCTGACCGTCGCGCACCAGGCGCAGCTGCGCGATCATCGAAGACTCGTCGCTCGCGAGGTACACGTTGCCGGTCTTCGGGTCGACCGCCGCGGCCGAGAAGTCGGCGAGCACGTCTTTGATCTGCTTCTCGAGCTCGACCTCGAGCGGCTTGCCCTTGCCGTTGTCGGCGAACAGCAGCAGCTGTCGCGGGCTGCCCTCTTTCGTCGCGAGCAGCTGCGCCTGGCCGGTCGGCGACAGCTCGGCCGGGAGGTACGCGAGCCCTTCGAGGCCCTTGTTCTCTGGCCCCTTCAGTTCGACACCAATCTTCTTCTCGAGCTTCGGCGTGTCGGTGCCGCCGGCCCACGAGTACCGGTACAGCTCGCGGCTCTCTTCGCGCGACACGAACAGGTGCTGCTTCACCGGGTCGTACGCCACGCCCTCGAGCTCGCTCGCGTTCTTCATGCCCTCGAGCTTCAGCTTCGTCTGCTTGCCCTTCGCATCGATGATGAACAGCGAGTCTCTGACGTCGCTCACCACCGCGAACGAGCCATTCGCCAGGGCCACTACGTCTGACGCTTCGGGCACCGAGGTCTTGATGCGCGCAGCCGGCTCGAACCGGGTCGGCGCCTGGTCACCGGCCCGCGCCCCCAGCCGGTTGAAGGTCACGTCGCCGAGTCGAATCGCAGAGGTCGTGGGCATGTCACGACTCTGTCACATTCCCCCGTCGGCCTTCGAGCCCGCGTCGAAGCCCTCGACCGGCCGGCAGCACTTGCTCTTCGGCTCGCACTGCGGGTCGAACCCCGAGAACGTGGTCTTCGCGGGGCACGCTTCGTTCGTGCCCATACACGAGCCTCCGGCCGTCTCGCATGGGCTCTGCGTGGTGCACCCCGCGACGAACAACACGAAGAGCCAACGTCTCATGGCACCGACGCTACCTCGGCGCCCAGCGCCGCCAACAATTCGCGATACCACGCGAAGGTCTTCTCGCTGCGGCCGGGCAGCGCGCTCGTGCCCCAGATGACCGTCAACGTCTTCGTCGTCTGCGGCCGCGTCTTCGTGCGCTGGCTGTCTTTCACCGCGTTCGCGCACGCGCCCGCCTCGTCGAACAGGCACAAGAGCCCCTCGACGTCGATGGTCTGACCCGACGCGTTGAAGACGTATTCGGTGCCGGCCGGCGCGAGCCCGACGCGAAACGGCGGCTTCGCGAGCTCGAGGTCGACGACGCTGATGGGCAGCCCCGAGTGCAGCGAAACGGCGTTGCAGCAGTCGACCGCAGCGTTGATGCTCGAGAGCGCGCCCTCTGAGACCGCACGAATGAGGTACTCGCTCGCCGGCTTGCCGCGGCCGGTGGGCTTGTAGCCGCCGTGGCGAAGCAGGTCGCGCACCGCGCCGCGCACCGTGTCGTCGCTCGCCAGCGGCGCCTGTGCCCCGGGCTTCAAGAGCGCGAGCAGCTGACGAGCGGTGCCGAGCGACTCCATCGGCTTGGGGAAGACGGTGGTGAAGGCACGGGCGTCGAGCAGCGGGTGAGGGTCGAAAGCGAGCACGTGGCCGCGCTTGTGCCACACTTCATGGCGTGCTGCTGCAGGGGCTCGACCTCTACCGTGTCGTCGTTCAAGAGCGCATGGCGCAGGCGCGCGAGTCGGTGTGGATCTCGACCGCCAACGTGAAGGCGATGATGATCGAAGTCTCGCCGAAGCGCTTTCGCCCCGTCGTCGAGCTCTTCAGCGAGCTCACGAAGCGCGGCGTCGAGGTGCGGGTGCTGCACGCCGAGCTGCCGAGCCGGCCGTTTCGCGCCGCGTTCGACGCGAAGGCGCTGCTCGCCAAGCGCATGACGCTCAAGATCTGCCCCCGCGTTCACTTCAAGTGTGTGCTCGTCGACGGCGCGTGGCTCTACCTCGGCAGCGCCAACCTCACCGGCGCGGGCCTGGGCGCGAAGGGGGCCGACAACCGCAACTTCGAGCTCGGCATCGTCACCGAAGACTTCGACACCATCGACCAGGTCGCGGCCCTCTACGACCGCGTATGGGAGGGGCGCGCCTGCCGCACCTGCAAGCTCCACTCGCGCTGCCCCGACCCCATCGGCGACGGGCCCTCCCGGCGCGGCAGCGACGTCGTGCTCGGCCGCTCACGAAGGCTCAGCCGCTCGTGAAGACGGCACCCCCAGAAATACGAGCCGTCATCTTCGACCTCGGCAACGTGCTCGCGTTTCACGACAACGTGAAGCTCTTCCGCGAGGTGTCGGCGCTCTTCAGCGCGGCCCCCGAGGCGCTGAAGCAGCGGCTCGAAGGCTCAGGCGTGTGGGACCGCGTGAACCGCGGCCAGCTGCGCGGCGATGCGCTGCGCCTCGAGCTCGCCGACCGCCTCGGCGTGAAGCCGCCCCCGGCCGACGACTTCTACCGCGCGTGGACGTGCCACTTCGCCATCAACGAGCCCATGGTTCGCCACGTCGAGAAGCTCGTCGGGCGCGTGAAGCTCGTGCTGCTCTCGAACACGCATGACCTCCACGTTCAATACCTGCGGCCGCTCTTGCCGGTGCTCGAGCGCTTCGACGGCCTCGTCTTGAGCTGCGAGGTCGGCCTCATCAAGCCTGAAGGCGAAATCTACGAGCGCGCGCTGAGCGTGGCCGGCGTGCCTGCCGACCGCGCCGTGTTCTTCGACGACCTCGAGCCGTACGTCGTCGCCGCGCGCAAGGTCGGCCTCCATGCGCACGTGTTCAACGACGCGCGCGAGGTGCCGGCGCAGCTCGCCGCGCTCGGCCTGCCGGCCCTCATCGACTGACAGCCCGTAGACCGGTCTCACGCTTGCTGTGGCTGACGTGTCACCGCTGGCCGGCAGCCACCTGCTCGATGCGAACGTCGAAGCGCAGGTTCGGCGCTGACGCGCGCACCGGCACCGTGAACCACATCGACTTCGGGTTCTCGAACACCAGGTCCCGGTCGACGACGTGGTCGAGCGTCTGACCCGACTGCAGCGTCGTCACCACCACCGGCCAGTGGCCGTCGCCGCCGCCGGTCGAGCGCACCCGCCACTTGCCCGGAGCGAACGTTCGCACCAGCGCGCGGTCGCTGCCGTCGACGAAGACGAGCGGGTGGGCAATCTTGGTGAGCTCTGCTTCCCACCGCAAGAGCTGAAACCGGTTCAGCTCGAGCTGCGTCGGCGCGTCGGTCACGATGAAGACGCACAGCGTCGACGGCTCGGGTGCCCACTTCGAGAGCTCGACCAGGCGCTCGGCGCCCCTGCGTGGCGTGACGAGCCCGAACACTCCGGTCGCCAGCGTGCGGTACTTCTTCGTACGCAGCGCCGGCACGTCGATGCAGTTGGCGTCGGGCACCAGCACCTGGTGCTCGGGCTCGAGCTCGAGCACGGCGGGCGCCTTTTCGAAGTCGTACGCCACGGTGCGCGGGGGGCGGTCGAAGACGACGGTCGGCGGCGTGGGCGGCGACCCGTCGACCGCGATGCCCGTCGCGGCGGCCGCGCTCTTCGGCTCGACCCGCCTCGGCGCCTGCCCGTAGACCTCGCTCTCGGTCACCGAGCCGTCGTCGAGGCGCACGGCGAGGCGCTTCTGGTCGCGAATCTTTCGCACCACCGACAGCCCGGTCGAGCCCTTCAGCTCGATGACGTACTCGCGGCCCGGCTCGAGCCGAACCGTGGTCGGCGCGCGCTGCGAATAGACGGCGCCCTCGATGATGAGCGTCGCGCCCGGCGGCTGGCTGATGATTTCGCACGGCTGCAGCGCCGCATCGCGCTCGGCATCGGCTTGCTGCTCACGCTGCTCTTGCACGCGCAGCACCGCGAGCGTCGCGACCGCCGGCACGATGACCAGCGCCGCGAGCCCCAGCCACATCAGCGTCGGTCGAGACCTCGCCGGCGGGGCGGCTGCGACGGCGGTCACGGCCGGCGCCGGAGCGGGCGGCTGCCACTGAGCCGCCCACACATCGACCGCGTCGGCGCCAGCGGGCGGCGCGGCGAGCTCGAGCGCCCGGCGCAGCTCGGCCGCCGTGGCGTACCGACGTTCGGGGTCGAGCGCGAGCGCCTTCGACAGCACGGCCTCGAGCCCCGCCGAGAGCTGGGGGTTCGCCGCGAGCGGCGAGAGCACCTCGCCGTCGAGCAGCGCAGGGAGGCCGTCGAACGGCCGCCTGCCGCACGCGAGCTCGAACAGCAGCACGCCCGCCGAAAACACGTCGGAGCGAACGTCGATGGGCCGACCCCGCGCCTGCTCGGGCGACATGCACTGGAGCTTCGCGAACGTCTCGCGGTGGAGCCGCGGCGGCGACTCGGCGTGCTCGGCCGAAAGCCACGCGAGCAGGTGGTCGCCGAGCGCAGAGACGAGGCCTTCAGAGACCGGCGGGGCGCCCGACCGTCGCGCGCGCTCGAGCTGTGCGAAGAAGGGCGCCTCCATGAGCCCCGAACCTAGCAGGAACCTTCAGCGGTTTCAGGCGGTTGGGTGTGGGCGTGGGTGGGGAGGGAAAGTTGAGGTCAAAAAGAAGACAGGGCGCTACAGGCTTGTATGAAGTCGTCGTGGACGATCGGCCAGAGTCATTGCTCAAGAGCGCGCTCGAAAAAATCGTCTACTTCGAAGCGCGCAGCGAGCAGCTGCAGAACGACCTGACCCAGGCGCGTGGCGAGGCCGACCGCCTGCGCGCCGACCTCGCCCAGGCCGCCCAGCGCGAAATCGAGCTGCGCCGCGTCGTCGCCGAGCTCGAGGTGCGCAGCCAGCGCAGCCACGCCCTCGCCGACGAGGCCGCCCGCGGCGCCGAAGCCCTGCGGCGCGAGCGCGCCGAGCTCATCGGCAAGATGCTCGAGGCCTCGCGCATTCACCGCACCGGCCAGGAGCTCGACCCCGACGCCTACGACCTCGCCTCGTTCATCAGCGAGCTGCGCGGCGAGGTGATGCAGGGCCGCGCCTCGAAGCCCGCGGCTCCCGTCTCTGCGGTCGCGCCGGTCGCCGCTCGCGCCGAGACCCTGCCGCCGCCGAAGCCCTCGCCCGTCACGCAGCTCGCCCACCAGCTCAAAGAGCAGGGCCGCCTCGGCGGGCCCGCGCTCGCGGTGCACGGCGCCGGCGCCACCGAAGAGACCC
>JAEUJP010000113.1 GCA_016793725.1 Myxococcaceae bacterium
GGTGACCTCGAGGGGTATCGTGAGGCTCAAGCTCTCGCCCGCGGCGAGATCGGCCGCTCCGCCCGTCGGCGCGCCGGTGATGCGCACGCGGCCGCTGCCGGTCTGCACGAGCGGCGACGGCGTCACGCTGCGCGCCACCGAGCCGCCGGTGTTCTTCACGGTGAGGCTGAGCTGCAGCTGCTGGCCGACGGTCGCCTTCGAGGCCGACATCGTGCCCTCGAGCTTCAAGACGGCGGGCGGCGTGACGACCGGGTCATCGGGCGGCGGAGGCGGCTCGACCGGAGCCGGCGACGTCGTGCAGGCGGCGAGGGCGAACGCGAAGCAGAGTGAAATCTTCGTGCGGTTCATGGTGGGGCCTCTCACTGGCAGTAGGTCGGGTGACGCAGAATCGACGAGAGCGCCGCCTGCATGGTCGGCGTGGTGTTGAACGCGGCCATACACGCGTCGAACACCGGGCCCTCACATTTGTACTCGGCGCGGCCGTACGCGTAGCGCATCGCGGTGCGGCACACGTTGAACTTGAAGTCGGGCGAGTCGACCATCGCCTGCAGCAGCTCTTTTTCGGAGCTGATGACCTTGCCGCCGAGCAGGGTCTGCGGCACGTCGGCCGGTGTGGTGCGGCCCCGCAGCGGCAGCACGCGCGCGACCAGGTCGAGGCCGAAGATGGGGTGGTAGTGGCAGCCCGAGCAGCTCGACGACTTGCGGCCCTCGGCGCTGATGCCGTCGGTGTTGAGCGCGGCCTTCAGCTCCATGCCGAGCACGTTGTTGATGAGCCGGTACGCGTGCACGAGGCGGTAGCCCTGCAGCTCGTTGCCCGCATACCGGCGGCGCCAGTCGGTGCTCTGCGTGTAGCCGAAGCCCTCGGGCGCCTCGGTGATGACCGGCGGCAGCGTGCCGTTCTGGTCGTTCATCTTTCGGGTGAAGACGTACGGCCCGACGAACAGGTCGGCCCACGGCTTGCCCTCGGTGAGAATCTTCTGCGTCAGGTAGTACGGCGTGTCTTCGGCGGCGAAGCGGTTCGGCTCGGGCGAGAAGCGCGCCTGAATGAACGCGGCGAACCGGTCGATGAAGACCGTGCTCTGCAGCATCGCCGGCACTTCGGCGCGGGGGTCGGTCGCCGACATCAGCGCCGCCGACGGCGACTGGCCGAGCACGTTGATCGAGAGGCGGGTGGCGCAGCGCTCGCGCTGCTCCTGCGTGAGCGCCTGGGCCGAGGCGACACTCGAGAGCAGAACGGCGAAGGCGAGGGTGGTGCGTGACATGAGAGACCTCCTGGGTGCGCGCTGTGCAGCGCGCATGCCGGTCGGGCCCCTGCGCAGTCGCGCGGGGTTGAGCGCGGGGATCAGGCGGGTGTCTCCGTCGCGGGACACTTTCGGGGAGACAGTCGTCCCCCTCCTGAAGCCGAGGCGGCGCAGAATCAGGGTCAAGAGCGCGAGCAGCGGCACGCCCGACGCCGCCGAGCAGCCCTGGCCCTGCACCACGGCCTCGCCGGGCGCGGGCTTCGACATGTCGTTCCACACGATCACCTTCACCGGGTCGCTCGACGTCACGTTGCCGGCCATGTCTTCGGCCTCGAGGTGCACGTCGCGCCGGCCGTCGGGCACGGCGGCCGAGTTCCACGTGATCTCGTACGGCACGGCCGTGGCGGCGCCGATGAGCTCGCCGTCGACGTAGAACCGCACCTGGGCGAGCACATCGTCGTCGGTCGCGTCGGCCATCAGCCGCGCTTCACCCGTCAGCACCTTCATCGGGTCGGGGCTGGTCAGCTTCACCGTCGGAGCCGCGCCGTCGATCGTCACCTGCGCCTGGCCGCGCAGGCCGTTCGCGACCGCCGTCACCGTGTACCGGCCGGGCGTGCCGACCGCGCGCAGCACGCCGCTGCCGTCGATCTGCCCCGCGTTCGGCGTTGCCCAGTCGACCGCTCCGGCGCCCGACGTCTCGTCGCCGAACTGGTCGAGCAGCACCGCGGTGAACGCCTGCGTCGCGTTCGCGCGCAAGATGACGGCGTCGGGCACCACCTTGATGCGGTCGGCGCTCGCGATGACCTCGACGTTCACGTCGGCCGAGCTGCTGCGCCCCGCCGCGTTCGTGACGGTCACCGTCAGCGTGTACGTGCCGGCCTGCTCGAACGTCGCCGTGGCGTTCTGCGCGGCGTTCGAGCCGTTCGGCGCGAACGTGACCGGCGCCGGGCCTGCGGCCCACTCCCACCGGTACGACAGGCCCGCTTCACCCGAGTCGTCGTCGGCGACCACGCGCAGCCGCGCCGTGCGGCCGAGCACCGCCGCCGGGCTCGACGTCGGCACGCCGAGAATCACCGGCAGGCCGCCGTTCGCGACCGTCACGTCGGCGGTCGCGGTCTTGCCGGCGAGCGTCGCGCGCACCTGAAAGGGGCCGCCGAGCGTCGACCCGGCCTGGAACATGCCGGTGCTCGAGACGGTGCCGCCGCCGAAGCTGACCCAGCTCGCGGTGCCCGACGACGTCATCGGCCGGCCGAACTGGTCGGTCGCGCTCGCCGAGAGCTGCGCCTGCGCGGCCGGGCGCACGGTGAGCGTGGCCGGGGTGACCGCGAGGCCGAGCAGCTCGGGCTCGATGGTCGCGTTCACGCTGCTCGTGACGGTCAGGCCGGCGCCGTCGCGAATCGTGACGGTGAAGGTGTGTTGGCCCGCGCGCGTCAGCGTCGCGACGGTCGACTTCGCGGCGTTCGTGCCGTTCGGCGCGAACGTGACCGCGCCGGGGCCGGTCGCCGCCCACGTGTAGCGCAGCAGCGACTCGCCGCCGTCGTCGGCGCCGAGCACGGTGAGCTGCACCGTCTTGTTCGTGAGCACGAGCCGGGCCGCGGGGGTCATCACGCGCGGGGGCTGGCCGGTGACGATCGTGACGGCCGAGGTGCCGCTCTTGCCGCCGGCGGTCGCGGTGATGGTGTGGGGGCCGCCGGCCGCCGTGGGCGTCGTGTAGAGGCCGCCGGCGGTGATGGTGCCGGCGGCGGCCGACCAGGTGATGGCGGGCGTGGTCATGGTCTGGCCGAACTGATCGAGGGCGCCGGCCGAGAGCTGCAGGCTGCTGCCGAGCGCGAGCGTCTGCGTCGGGGGGCTGACGCGCAGGGTGGTGTACGCCTGGGCGACGGTGACGTTGACGACGCTGGTGACGAAGAGGCCCGGGACGTCGGCGATGCGCGCGGTGAAGACGTAGGCGCCGGCGCGCGTGAACGTGGCGACGGTGTTGCGCGCGGCGTTCGAGGCGTTGACCGAGAAGGCGACGGGGGCGGGGCCGGTGGCGCTCCAGGTGTAGACGAGGTTGGCGGCGCCGGCGTCGTCGGCGCCGAGCACGCTCAGGTTCAAGGTCGTGGGGGTGGCCGGCGTCGAGGCGGCGGCGGTGGCGACGGTGGGCGCGAGGTTCGGGGCGACGACGGTGATGTCGATGACGGTCTTCGCTTCGCGGTCGTTGGTGGGCTGGCCGTTGTTGTCGACCGACTGCGCCGCGACCCAGATCTTGGCGGGGCCGGGGGTGGTCGGCGCCGTCCACCTGAAGTCCCACGACACCTTGCCGGCGGTGAACGCGCGCTTGTCGCTCTGCGCGAGCTCGTTGACCGGCATGTAGTAGCGCAGCGTCGAGTTGCGAATGCCCAGCGTGCCGACGTCGGTGGCGATGTTGGTGCCGCCGTAGGCGCCGGGGCCGCCCGACAGCTCGATGGTGTAGTTGCCGGCGGTGCCGGCGACGACGGTGGTGGGGCCGGTGACGGTCAGGGTCGCGGTGTTGCCTCCCTGCATGTGGCAGCCGCTGCAGGTGGTGGTCTGCTTGCCCGAGCGGCCGGTGATGCCGCCGGCGTTCGCGAAGGCCTCGGCAGAGATCAGGGTGAAAGCGACGACCAGGGAGGTGCGCATGGAGGGTGCCCTTTCCACGCCGGGTGCCAGCCTTCAGCGGCCACAAGTTCGCGCGGTTGGCGGCCGGTGTCCCGTCGACGAGACACCTTTCGCTGTCCCTGCGATGAGACGGCGATACACGAGCGCGGCAGTTGACGTGCCTGCACCTGCCCGATAAAGGCACGGCACGTCTCTGCACCCCTCCGCGGAGAAGTGGCTGTTTTTCAATCTGGAGGCGGAAGGAACATCGCAATGTCCGTCACGCCGGAGCGCAAGAGCGCCCTCGTCTCGCAGTTCAAGACCCACGACAAAGACACGGGGTCGCCCGAGGTTCAGGTTGCGCTGCTGTCGGAGCGCATCACGCACCTCACCGATCACTTCAAGACGCACAAAAAAGACCACCACTCGCGCCGTGGTCTGTTGAAGCTGGTCGGTCAGCGTCGTCGCCTTCTCGATTACCTGAAGACGAAAGACGGCTCGCGCTACAAGAAGCTGATCGACGGTCTCGGCATTCGCAAGTAGTCGCAGCAGCAGTACCACCCGCAGCACAACAAGGACGCGGGCGGGCAGACTTTGACTTTCTGTCCACCGTGGCCGAGTCAGCTCGACCACCGTGGTCAGGGATTCAAGGCGCCCGTTCGCTTTGAAACCATGCACATCAAAAAGAGCATCACCCTCGGTGATCGAGAGCTGTCGATCGAGGTCGGTCGTCTGGCGAAGCAGGCTGACGGTTCGTGTGTCGTGAAGTACGGCGACACCATTCTGCTGGGCACGTCGGTGAGCGCGCGCGAGAAGAAAGACGTCGACTTCCTCCCGCTGACGGTCGAGTACAAAGAGAACCTCTACGCGGCCGGCAAGATCCCCGGTAGCTACTTCAAGCGCGAAGGCAAGCTGACGGAAAAAGAGACGCTGAGCTCGCGCCTCGTCGACCGCGCGTGCCGCCCGCTGTTTCCCGAGGGCTACGGCTACGAGACGCAGGTCATCGTGAGCTGCCTGTCGTCTGACGGTCAGAACGACCCCGACGTGCTCGGCCTGACGGCGGCGTCGGCGGCGCTGACGTCGTCTGACATTCCGTTCAACGGCCCGATCGCGGGCGTTCGTGTCGGCCGCATCGACGGCAAGCTGGTGGTGAACCCGACCTACAAGCAGCGCGAGACGAGCGACATCGACCTCGTGGTCGCGTGCAGCGCCGAAGCGATCGTGATGGTCGAAGGCGGCGCGAACGAAGTGCCCGAGAAAGACATTCTCGCGGCGCTCGAGTTCGGTCACCAGCAGTGCCAGGCGATCATCAAGATCCAGAAAGAGATTCGGGCCGAGCTCAAAGTGACCGAGCGCACGTTCGACCGCATTCCCAAGCACGATGCGGCGCTCGTCGACACCGTGCGCGGCTTCGCGTGGGACGGCATCAAGGCCGGCTACGCGATCGCCGACAAGGGCGACCGCTACGGCAAGCTCTCTGAGGTGAAGAAGGCGATGTTGGCGTCGCTGAAGGGCAAGCTCGGCGACACGGGCTACACGCCGGCGATCGAGAAGTCGGCGAAGGCCATCTACGAAGACCTCAAGTACGAATACATGCGCGGCATCACGGTCAGCGGGCAGCGCATCGGCGGCCGGCCGCACGACGGCATTCGCAACATCAGCATCGAGGTGCAGCCGCTGCCGCGCACGCACGGCTCGGCGGTGTTCACGCGCGGTGAGACGCAGGCGCTCGTGGTGGTCACGCTGGGTACGGCCGACGACGAGCAGCGCATGGAGTCGTTGACCGGCGACTGGTTCCGCAAGTTCATGCTGCACTACAACTTCCCTCCGTTCAGCGTGAACGAGACGAAGCCGCTGCGCGGGCCGGGTCGCCGCGAGATCGGTCACGGTGCGCTGGCGGAGCGCGCGCTGAAGGGCATGATGCCGGCGAGCGAGAAGTTCCCGTACACGGTTCGCATCGTGTCTGACATTCTCGAGTCGAACGGCTCGTCGTCGATGGCGTCGGTGTGCGGCGGCACGTTGGCGATGATGGATGCCGGCGTCCCGATCAAGCAGCCGGTGGCGGGCATCGCGATGGGGCTCGTGAAAGAGGGCGACAAGGTCGCGATTCTCTCGGACATTCTGGGTGACGAAGATCACCTCGGCGACATGGACTTCAAGGTCTGTGGCACGAAGAACGGCATCACGGCCGTGCAGATGGACATCAAGATCACGGGCCTGACGACCGACGTGATGATGAAGGCGATGGAGCAGGCGCGGGTCGGCCGGCTGCACATCCTCGACAAGATGCTGGCGGCGATCCCCGAGCCGCGAAAAGAGATCAGCCAGTACGCGCCGCGCATCACCACGATTCAGATTCGCCCCGAGATGATCAAGAACGTGATCGGGCCGGGCGGCAAGGTGATCAAAGACATCATCGCGAGGACCCAGACGGCCATCAACGTCGACGACACGGGCCGCGTCGACATCGCGTCGAGCGATGGCGAGGCGGTGAAGCAGGCGGTCGCGATGATTCAGGCGCTCACGCGCGAGGCCGAGGTGGGCAAGATCTACCTGGGCACCGTGCGCCGCGTGAAAGAAGAGATCCCCGGCGCGTTCGTCGAGATCTTCCCCGGCACCGACGGCATGATTCACATCAGCGAGCTGTCGGACAAGCGCGTCAAGACCATCAGCGAGGTCTTGAAAGAGGGCGATGAGGTGATGGTGAAGGTCATCAACATCGACAAGACGGGCAAGATTCGCCTGTCGCGCAAGCAGGCGCTCGAAGACATGGCGAAGCAGCAGGGCGGCGGGGCTCCGGCTCCAGCTCCCGCGGCGACGTCGCCCGAAGCGAAGGCGTGAATCGCGCGGCCGAGCGCTCGAAGCTGCTGAGCGGCTTCAAGCGCCTGGCCGAGACGTACCTGACGCCGGCGAGCGGTCACCGCTCGCTGGCGTTGTCGTGTTGGAGCTCGTGGGGCCCGTACGGGAACCAGGTTCACACAGACCTCGACGTCGAGGGGTGGGGCAAGGGCGGTTCGGCTCTGCACGCGTTCTCGGCGATGTGCGAGCCGATGGGCGTCGACCCGCTCACCGAGGGCTACACCGAGCCCTACTCGCAGCACAGCCTCGCGCAGCCGCCGATGATGCGGTGCACGCTGGCGGTCGCGCGTGTGGACGCGCGCGGAGGCGTCGAAGTGCACTGGGTCGGCAATCTGCACCGGCCGCTCGAGGACTTTCCTCCGGGGCAGCCCGGGCTCGAGTACCCGTGCGCTCGAGGGCGCTGAAGGCGCGCTGCTCGATGCGGTGCACGCCGAGCCGCACGACGTCGCGCGGCGCCGCGTGTTGTTCGATGCGTGGGCGCAGCGCGGCGACGTACGCGGCGAGCTCGGCGCGCTGGTGAAGGTCGGCGCGCGTGAGGCGAAGGCGCGTGCGGCCGAGCTGATCGCGAAGCACGGCCGGTCGTGGCTGCACCCGCTCGGAGCAGTCATTCCCCTCTCCGGCGCGCTCTTCGCGGGGCCGCTGCTCGACAAGGTGATCGTGTTCGCGCGCGACGCGGCCGACTTCGACGCGGTGGCCGAGCACCCCCGGTGGAGCACCGTGAAGTCGATCTCGTTCGCGTTTGGCAGCAAGCGGCGGAGGCTGACGAAGGCGATGACGGGCGTCGTCGAGGCCGGGCCTCTCGACCTGGCCGACCTGCGGGCGAGCGTCGGGCTCGAGCGCCTCGAGCAGCTCGAGTTCGAAGGCCCGGCGAAGGCGCTCGCGGAGCTCGAGCTCCCTGCGCTGAAGCGCCTCATCATTCGGCACGACGACGTCTTGGCGACGAAGAAGGTCGCGAAGGTGGGCTGGTTCGATCGGTTGGAGCGCCTCGAACACTGGGTGGGTGGGCACCGGCGCACCGACGACACGTTTCTCACGCGCTGCTGGGACGATCTGGCGAAGCGCGCGCCTCGGCACGGCGAGCTGCGGCTCGGGGTGCTCTTGCGCGAGATGCGGTCGGGCTGGGTGGTCTGTCGCGCGCCGCGTGAGCGAACGACCGTTCGGCTGTTCAAGCCCGACAACCGGCTCGAGTGGGGCAGGGCGCTGGCCAGGTCGTTTCGCGCCGATCTCGATGACACGTGGGCGCCCGAAGACGATTGGCTGACGTACGGGCTCGGCGTGCCGTGAGCTCGAGGTGGCGGTTGCGTTTCACGACCGGCGGGCCTGCTCCGGTCAGCGCCTGCGGCGCGGCTCACGCCGCCCTTCGGGCTGACCTGCCCGCGCACGACGCGATGGCCGACGTGGGGCGGCGCCGGGCCTCTCACGCTGCGCTCGGCTGCATCGTCGTGCCGGCTCTTGGGGCTGAGGGGCGAAGGGTCACATTTTCGAGGCGAGTTATGGGTAGTTTTCTCTACCTAACTCGTCTCCAAAATGTGGGTCTCTGTCACTCGACCCCTCGAGCTCGGCGCCGCGACGGAAAAGCCCAGCCGTTTCCCCGTCGGCCGACGCGCGGTCGCTCGAAGCCACCTGAACGCGACAGGCCCTGGAGCTGCCACAGTCCTCCACCCCGACGACGGCCGCGACCTCGGGCGAGGTCACGCAAAAACGGCCACGCGCCGTAAGCTGAGCCCGCACCGTGCCGCGCGCCGTCATCTTCCTCCTGCTCCTCGCCTGCGAGAGCCGCGGCTACCTGCCGGGCCGCAGCACCGCGTCGTGCTCGCAGCCGGGCGAGTGCATCATTCCGCTCTGCCCCGACGCGTGCGGCGGCGGCCAGCCCGCCTGCGAAGTGCCGCGCGCCTACGAGAGCCGCGAGGCCCGCCGCACCTGCCCGTGCCTGCGTCACCCCGAGGCCACCGAGTGCCGGCCGCCCGACGACTGCGTGCTGCCGGGCTGTGCGGTGCCGCAGGCCGACGGCGCCTACCCCGACTGCGTCGGAGGCCTCTGCGTCACCCGTCTCGTCGACGGCGGCATCGTGCGCTGAGCCGGTGCGCCCGTTAAAAAAACGAGGTGGCACAGCACGTCGTCGAGCAGGGCGATCTGTACTTTGCGTTTCGCCCGCGTGTCGGAACACCGCGCGTCAATTCGCTGCGCGACGTGCAGCGCCTCTACGTCGTGATGGGCGCGCACGGCCGCGACGAGCTTTTCCGCGTCTTCATCGTCGGCCGCAAACACCTGCCCGAGCCGGCCGGCGATCGCACCTGGGCCTTCAACACGCTCACCACACACGACCCCGCCACGCTCGAAGAAGAGATGAGCGGCAAAGACTACGTCACGAAGACGCGCGGCAAGCGCCACCTGCCCGAGGCCGAGCTGGCAGGCGAGGGCGCCTACCGCATTCTCGTGCGCGACGACGGCTCGACCGAGCTCGTCTACGCCCTCGAGCAGCCCGAGCGCATGGGCTCGCTGCAGCGCGAGCTCGGCATCCACCACGAAGGCCGCCTGCTCATCGCGCTGCGCCACCCCGATCTCGGCGGCCGTGGCCCCGCGCCCGAATACCCGCCGACGACGCACGCCTGCTCGACGTGCCGCGTGCGCAGATCATCCTCATCGCAGCGAAAGGCAAACCCCTCGAGCTCGACGCCTCGGACCATCGCGGCCAAGCCGAGGTGAAGCGCCTCCTCACGCCGCGCGTGCGCCGCTCGCTCGACGACGAGCCCGTCCACCGACCTCCGCTCAAATTCCTCTGCGCGATGTGCGGCGAAGGCTACGAGAACCGCAGCCAGTTCGAGCGCCACGTGCTCGGCGCTCACCCCCCGCGCGCCCCTTCGGCCTCCGACGTCGCGAAGACGCTCAAGGGGCTTCACTTTCCCGTCACGCGCGACCAGCTCACCAGGCGCGCCGAACCCCGCGTGCGCGAGCTCATTCAGCAGCTGCCGAAGCGTGAGTTTCGCAGCGTCACCGACCTCACCAAGGCCCTCAAGGCCCTGAAAGACCAGCCGATCGGCTAGCCAACCACGCGGAAGAACGGCCACATTTTCGTGGCCGCGGAAGAGATCCGCCCGGCCCGTTGTACGTTTCACCGTCCCGTGGCCGACACCGAACTGAACGGCAAGCGCAAAGCCGCTCCGGTGCTGAGCAGCATCTCGCGCGGCGTCTCGGCCTTTCGCTGGGTGTTCATGCCCCTCGGCCTGCTCGCGCTCGTCGCCGTCGGCGTGCACGCCGCAGCCGACAGCGTCGACGATCGCCTGCGCTGGCTCATCGAGCAGCTCGACGCCGCGATGGACTCGGTGTTCGCCGACTTCGACCCCACCCGCCACTGGGTCGAGGCCATGGGCTCGGTCGAGCGCACCCACGCCGCCCGCGGCCTCGCCCTGCTCTGGGAGCTCGCCGTCGACTTCACCGTCGCGCTCCCCCTGCTCGGCTACCTCGAGGAGTCCGACCGCGCTCCGCTCATCAACCCGATGAAGACCTGGCGCGCCCTGCTGCAGCGCCTCGGCAAGAAGCCCACCCCCATGCGCATCTTGCGCCCCGTCGCCACCGGCGTCTTCGCCGTCGCCGGCGCCTACGCCATCGCCCGCATGGTCGAGTCTTCGACGTACCTCGCCCTGCGCAACGGCCTCGTGCCCGACGACGTCAACGGCCCCGCCGCGCGCCTCGCCTCGCTCGCCGCCATGGTGCTCGTGCTCGCCGCCCTCGGCTGGCGCGCCGTCTTGCGCGCCCTGCAGCACGCCGACGACACCTGCGAAAAACAGAAGAAGAGGTCGGCGACGTTCACCGTCGGCCTCATCGGCTCGGCCCTCGCGATGCCCCTCGCCCTCGCCGCCGCCGTCGACACCCCGTGGTGGAGCTTCTTCCGGTGAGGCGCTGACGTGTTCCTCCAGCCCAA
>JAEUJP010000147.1 GCA_016793725.1 Myxococcaceae bacterium
GACTACTCGAGCTCGACGCCGAACCTGTGCTGGCCGCTCTGCAGCTCCGACGCGGAATGTGCCGGCACGGGTGCCGGTTACGGCTGCAACCCGATGAGCAAACGCTGCGAGCAGAAGGTCTCGCCAGGCGGTGGTTATGGCGCGCCCTGCAACGCCCACACAGACTGCCAGTCGAAGTTCTGCCTGCCGGCGCCGAACTTCGCGGGCGGCTACTGCGCTGGCGACTGCCGCGGCGACTCGAACAACTGCGGCCCCCAGGGCTACTGCCAGTGGAACGCGGCCGAGGGCGACATCGTCGGCGTCTGCCACCAGTCGTGCAGCTCTGCCGGTGGGCTGTGCCGCACCACGCCCGTCGACTACATCTGCAAGCCCGACACGTACGGCGCGCAGATGGGGCTCTTGTGCATGTGCAACTTCCCGGGCACGCCGTGCGGCACCGATAGTGATTGCTGCAGCAACTTCTGCAGCGTAGCCACCAACACGTGCATGTGACTGAGACCGCTCCCAGAGCCGGCGTGACGGTGCTCGTCGTCGACGACGATCAGGCGAACCTCGACTCGGTGTGCCGCATCTTCCAGCGTGAGGGGCTGCAGACGCTGGCGGCTCCGAACGGGGCGGCAGCGCTCGAGCTGCTGCGCAAGCCCGACGTCGGCGTGATGGTGACCGACCTGATGATGCCGGGCGTCGATGGCCAGGAGCTCTTGAAGGCCGCGCGCGCCATGCGCCCCGACGTCGAGGTCGTCTTGATGACGGCGTACGCGACGGTCGAGACCGCGGTCGCGGCGATGCGCGACGGCGCCTACGACTTCATCACCAAGCCGCTGAAGCGCCACTCGCTGGTGAAGGCGGTGTCGAAGGCGATGGAAAAGCAGGCCCTCGTCGCCGAGAACCGCGACCTGAAGGCGCAGCTCGCCGCGCTCGGGCCGCGCTCGCTGGTGGGCCAGTCGCCTTCGTTTCGTGCGTTTCTCGATCTGCTGCGGCAGGCGGCGCCGTCGACGGCGACCGTGCTCTTGATGGGTGAGTCGGGCACGGGCAAAGAGCTCGCGGCGCGCTTCATTCACGACTCGTCGAACCGCGCGCGAAACGCCTTCATCGCGGTGAACTGCGCGGCCCTGCCCGAGAGCATTCTCGAGGCCGAGCTGTTCGGCGTCGAGAAGGGCGCGTTCACCGGCGCGGTCGCGCGCAAAGAGGGCCGGTTCGAGCGCGCCGACGGTGGCACGCTGTTTCTCGACGAGGTCGGCGAGATGTCACCGGGCGCGCAGGTGAAGCTCTTGCGGGTGCTGCAAGAGGGCGAGATCGAGCGGCTCGGCGGCACGCAGACCATCAAGGTCGACGTGCGGCTGGTGGCGGCGACGAACAAAGATCTGCAGCGCGAGGTCGCCGAGGGCCGCTTTCGTGAAGACCTGTTCTTTCGGCTGAACGTGGTCGAGGTGCGGGTGCCTTCGCTGGCGTCGCGGCGCGAAGACGTGCCGCTGCTCGCCGAGCACTTCTTGAAGCGGTACGCGAGCAAGAACGCGAAGAACGTGCGCGGCTTCACCGACGCCGCGCGCGCGACGCTCACCGACTATGCGTGGCCGGGCAACGTGCGCGAGCTCGAGCACGCGGTCGAGCGCGCGGTGGTGCTGACGCGCGGCGAGATGATCGACCTGGGTGACCTGCCCGACGGTGTGCGCAAAGGGCCGATCGGCGCGGCGAACCAGGTCGTCATTCCCATCGGCACCCCGATGGATGAGATCGAGCGCCGCGTGATTCACGAGACGCTTCGGCACACGAAGGGCGACAAGAACCTCGCCGCCCGCATGCTCGGCATCGCGTCGCGCACCATCTACCGCAAGCTCGCCGCCGACGAGGGCTCGACCGAGCCCGCGCCGGCGCCGAAGCCGTAGCCGCGCAAAAAAAAGGGGACAGGCTACTTTATTGCGCAACTGCCACGACGCAGCGGCATCACGCGATGCTCGGCGAGACGCTTCACGAGGTTGCGCAGAAAAGTAGCCTGTCCCCTTTTTTGCTCAGTGCGCAGCGCGACCCGTGAGCCGCTCGAGCTCGGCGTGCTGCTGGTGCACGAGCGACTGCGCCGCCTGCAGCGACGGCCCTTTGAGGTGCGGCCCGAGCAGGTGGGTCGTCGCGTGCAGCGCGTAGAGCACCGCGGTCGAGCCCTCTTTCACGGCCTTCTCTTGAATCTGCGCGACGACGTCGAACATGTCGCCCACCGCGTCGAGCGGCACGAGCGCGTCGATGGCCGCGAGGCGCACCATGTCGGGCCGGCCGGCGTCGCGCGCGATCGCCGTCAGCGTCGCCGTCGCGGCCGCCTTGTCGGCCGTGCGCGCATCGATGACCGCCTTCACGACGTCTTTGCGGTCGGGGAACAGGCGGTCTGACACGCCCGCGAGGCGCTGCGCCTGCGGCACCTTGCCCTTCTGCGCGAGATCGTCGATCAGCCCCTCGAGCGAGATGCGCGACGCATCGAGCCACGGCTCGAGCTCGCGCAAGAAGACGGTGCGCCGCTCACCTTCGGGCACGCGGGGCAGCTCCTGGTCGAGCAGGTCGAACGCCTTGTTCGTCACGCCCTCGTCGCCCTCGACCAGCCCGCGCAGCGCGCCGAGCAGCGGCACCCCGACGGCCTCGGGCGTGAGCTCGGCCGGCAGCCACTTCGACCACAGCGCGCCGATGGCGATCGGCAAGAACTTCGCGAACTGGCCGGTGCCCTTCCACTTCGGGGCCCACTCGGCCGCCATCATCATCGGGTACTTCGACTTCGCGAGCTCTCTGAACGACGCCTCGTCGAGCACGACGCCGTAGTGCTGCAGCGTGCCGAGAATCGCCGCGACGCTGTAGCTCTCGAGGCCCTTCTCTTGCCACTTCTTGTCGACGCGATCATTCACCCGGCTTGCCGCGCCACTCCCTTCGGTCGCTCCGCTCACTTCTTGGCTCCCACTTCCATGAAGTCGTCGAAGTTGCCGTGGCGGCCCGCGCCCTCGGCGAAGCGCTTCGCGCCGGTGCCCCCCTCGAGGTCGAGCGCCTTCAGGCCCTTCACGAACTCGTTGCGCAGCGCGCGCGGCAGCTCGAAGTCGTACTGCCGGTAGGCCGATGTGCGATCGGCGCGCAGACATTCTTGGGGGAAGCTCGAGACGAGGCGCGCGAGCTCTTCGGCGGCCTCGCGCGCGCGGCCCGTCGGCACGACGCGGTTCACGAGCCCCATCTGCAGCGCTTCGTCGGCCTTCACCGGGCGGCCGGTGAGAATGAGGTCGAGCGCGCGAGAGAGGCCGATGCGCCGGGGCAGCCGCACGGTGCCGCCGTCGAGCAGCGGCACGCCCCAGCGGCGGCAGAACACGCCGAACACGGCGTCTTCTTCGGCGACGCGCAGGTCGGCCCACAGCGCGAGCTCGAGCCCGCCGGCGACGGCGTGGCCCGAGATGGCGGCGATGACGGGCTTGCCGAGCAGCATGCGGGTGGGGCCCATGGGCGCGTCGCCCTCGGGGGCGAGGCGGTTGTAGTTGCCCTCGGCGGCGGCCTTCAGGTCTGCGCCCGAACAGAACGTGCCGCCCTCGCCCCACAGCACGGCGCAGTGGGCCGAGGCGTCGGCGTCGTAGGCGCGAAAGGCGTCGGCGAGGGCCTGCGCGGTGGCGCGGTCGACGGCGTTCTTTCGCTCGGGGCGCGAGAGGATGATCGTGGTGACGGGGCCCGACTTCTCGGTTCGAACCATGGCGGACGTGGCATAACAGAATGAAGCGATGGAAGAGCGCACCGAAAAGATTCGCGCCGCGCTGAAGGCGCTCGGCGCCGACCTCGTCAGCGTGACCCCGCTCTACGGCGGCGCCTGCCAAGAGAACTACAAAGTCGAGCTGAGGCATGAAGGCAAAGAGCTCAAGCTCGCCCTGCGCAGCGACGCCGCCCGCTCGCTGCCCGGCTCGCTCAAGCGCAAAGACGAGTTCGCCGTCATCGAGCGCGCCGTGAAGGCGGGCGTGCGCACCCCTGCTGCGCGGTGGCTCTCACCCGGCCTCTTGCGCGACGGCGCCGACGCGTACTTTCTCGACTGGGCCCCCGGTGAGGCCATCGGCCGCCGCGTCGTTCGCGAAAAAGAGCTCGAGACCGCGCGGTCGCGCCTGCCGCAAGAGCTCGCCCAGTCGCTCGCGCGGCTGCACCAGGTGAAGGCCGCCGACGCCGCATCGGTGCCGCTCGGTGCGCCGCCGCAGAGCCCGGCGCTGCAGGCGCTCGCCGATCTGAAGACGATGCTCGATCGGCTGCCGGTGCCCTTCCCCGCGGTCGAGTACGCGGTGCGCTGGCTCGAAGAGCGGGCTCCGGCGAAGGAAGAGGTCGTGCTGGTGCACGGCGACTTCCGCACCGGCAACTTTCTCGTCACCCCGAACGGCCTCGCCGCCATTCTCGACTGGGAGTTCGCACACTGGGGCTCGCCGTACGAAGACCTCGCGTGGCTCAGCGTGCGCGACTGGCGCTTCGGCCGGCTCGACAAGCCGATCGGCGGCTTCGCGAAGCGCGACAACTTCTACACCGCGTACCAGTCGGCCGGCCGCCCCAAGGTCGACGAGGCCCAGGTGCTGTGGTGGGAAATCTGCGGCAACCTGCGCTGGGCCGTCGGCTCGGCGTACCAGGGCGAGCGTTATCTGTCGGGCGAAGAGAAAGATCTCGAGCTCATCGCGATCGCTCGCCGCGCCGTCGAGATGGAGTTCGAGGCCCTGCGCCTCATTCGCCGCGGCAGGCTGTGAACGACGAGCTGAACTTCTGGTCGCTTCGCTCCCGTTTTCGCGCCGGCGTCGCGAGGCTCACACCGCGATCGCGCGGCCGCGACCCCGCTCGGCGTCTCGCTCGAGACCTTTCTTGCCGCCCAGGCCGCCGAAGATCTCTTTCAGGTCGCCGATCACCTCTTTCGTCGGGTCGTAGCTGATGTCGACCACGCGGCCCTCGAACTCCGAGCGCAACATGCGCTCTTCGCGGCCCCACGGGTTGGTGTACGTCACGTATTCCTGCCCGTCGATCGTCGTCGTGCCGGTGACGAGAATCTTGTGCAGGCCGCCGCCGTACTCGATCGCCATCGGCACCATGCCTCCGGCGCGCAAGACGTCGTCCATGATCTCCATCGCCTCGGCCTGCTCTTCGGGCGTCGCGTCGGAGCCGTACGTGTGCTCGCTCATCGGCCGCCCCATCACCTGCTCGTAGAGCTCGTCGAGCGTGTTCGCCCACGCACCCGCGCCCGCGTCGGTCGAGTTCGTGTAGCTCCCATCGCCGTTGGCCATCTCCATGAAGGCCGGCGCCATCAGCTGCTGAACCTGGCTGCGGCCCGTGCCGTCGTCGCGCGCCGTGCCTGGCTCGCGCTTCATCGTCTGCCCGCCCGCCAGCACCACGGTGCCCTCGGGGCTCGCCAGCCCCGCCACGATTCGTGCGTACTCGGCCGGGTGCTGGCTCGCGAGCTGAATCGCGACCGCCGTCGGCGCGCACGTGCCCTTGCCCATCTGGTTGACGGCGCTCGGCGTGGCGAGCTCCTGCACGAGATCGGTGACCAGCTCGGCGCGGTCGACGCCCTCGGCCAGCGGCGTGTTCGGGTCGGCCAGTGTCGCCAGGTGATCGAGCGTCGTGCCTTCGCCCGCGAGATCTTCGGCGCCCGGCAGCTTGCCCTCGAACAACATCTTCTGCAGCGCCAGCGCCGCCACCGGGTCGTTCGCGTCGAGGCACGCGTCTTTCACGCTCAGGTACTGCTCGCGCTCTGCTGGCGTCAGGTCTTCGAGCAGCTTCGTCTCGAGCTCGGCGTTCGCCTGCACCTGCGCGTCGGCCGCGATGTGGCGCTCGCTCGTCTCGTCGGTGTCCATCTTGTCGTTCACGTTCGGCGCGTCACGCGTGATGGTGAGGTCGGTCTCGGCCCGGTTCAGCTTCGCCCCGAGCAGCAGCTCGTTCGCCTCGCTGATCGCCGCCGCCCGCTCGCGCGCCTCGCCGAGCTTCTGCGGCAGCAGGTCGCGCAGCGGCTGCAGCTCCAGCTTCTTCGCCGGCTGCACCGCCGTTCGAAACGCGTCGAGCCGACGGCCCGTCGTGCCGGTCACACGTGCAGCCGTGGTGTCGGTGGGGTTCGACTTCGGGGTGAGGCGGGTCGAGGCGTCGCGGCGAATGAACATGACGAGGGTATCTGCCGCCCGTCGCGCCGGTGTATTGCCCGCACTGTAAATTCGCTGACTTGGGTGCGACAGGGTGTGACCCCGCCCTACTCGCCCATCACCTTGATGATCATGCGCTTGCGGCGCTGACCGTCGAACTCGGCGTAGAAAATGGCCTGCCATGGCCCCAGGTCGAGCTTTCCCTTCGTGATCGGCACCAGGATCTGGTGGTGAATCAGCAGCGACTTGAGGTGCGCGTCGCCGTTGTCTTCCCCCGTGCGGTGATGCCGGTAGTCGGGCCCTTCAGGGCACAGGTGCTGGAGCCACTCCCAGATGTCGGCCCACAGCCCCGGCTCGTCGTCGTTCACGAACACGCCGGCCGTGATGTGCATCGCCGAGACGAGCGCCATGCCCTCTTGCACGCCGCTCTTCGTCACCCGCTCGGCGACGGCGTCGGTGATGCGCACCAGCTCGCGCTTCTGCTTCGTCTCGAACCACACGTAGTCGGTGAGCGTCTTCATGCAGCCGCAAAGATCCCCTTTCGTGCGCGCTGGTGTCATGGGAAAAGCCCGCAGATTCCAGATTTCGGTCGTGCCGGAGGTCCACTCACAAAGTGCTCACTGGGGGGCCAACGCTGAAGCAGCTGCTGTTGTGCCGCGCCGGTCTTCGGCTGTGCGGCCTGCCGCTCGAGCACGTCGCCGAGACCCTGCGCCCGCTGCCTGTCGAGCCCGTCGCTGACGCTCCGGCATACGTGCTGGGCCTCACGCGGCTGCGGGGCCGCCCCGCCCCCGTCGTCGATCTCGCGCGGCTGTTCGGCTCCGAGGGCGCCGCGGCTCCGACCCGGTTCGTCGCGCTGCGCTTGTCGGGTCGCCAGCTCGCGCTCGCCGTCACCCACGTCGCCGGCGTTCGAGGCGTCGACCCGACCACGCTCGAGGGCGTGCCGGCGATTGCCGGTGAGCTCGAGGCGTCGGTCACCGAGCACCTCGGCACCGCCGACGCCGAGCTGCTCGTGGTGCTGCAGGCGACGAAGCTGCTGCCCGAGAGCGTCTGGCAGGTGATGCCCCCTGCGAGGAGCTCCACGTGAGGGCCAACGAATCGGTGGTGCGGCGCTTCAAGCGATGGTCGACCGAGACGTTCGGCTTCTCGTTCGAGACCGGCACGACCAACCTGACCGCGGTGCTCGAGTCGCACGCCGCGGCGGCGCGCACCGACCCGCTCACCTACGTCGAGCGCCTCGAGGGCGGTGCGCCTGTGTCGGAGCTGCGCGCGCTCGCCCACGCGCTCACCGTCACCGAGACCTACTTCTTTCGCCACCGCGAACAGTTCACCGCGTTCGCCGACCTCGCGACGGCGCTCGGCGCCGAGCGCTCGCGGCTGCGCGTGCTTTCGGCCGCCTGCGCTTCGGGTGAAGAGACATATTCGCTCGCGGCGATGTTGCCCCCCGCCAGCGCGGCGTGGGGTGCGCACGTGCTCGGCGCCGACCTGAACCTGCAGGCGCTCCAGAAGGCGCGGCTCGCGTCTTATTCCGTGTGGTCACTGCGCGACACGCCCGCCGAGCTGCGAGACCTCTGCTTCGAGCGCGCCGGCGACACCTTTCGCGTGCGACCCGACCTTCGCGCGCGCGTCACCTTCGAAGAGCACAACCTCGTCGACCCCGACGATCGGCTGCTCACGCCCGAACGCTTCGAGATCGTCTTCTGCCGCAACATGCTCATGTACCTGACCCGCGACCGCGCCTCCGACCTCGTGCGCCGATTCGCGAAGAGCCTCGTGCCCGGCGGCTACCTCTTTCTCGGGCACGCCGAGACGCTGCGCGGCCTGACGAACGACTTCGACCTGCTGCACACGCACGGCACGTTCTACTACCAGCGCCGGGGCGCTCTCGCGCACCCGGTCACGGCGCAGCCCCGCCCCGCCGTGGCCACCCCGGCCGCGCCGCCGCTCGCGACCGAAGAGACCTGGGTCGACGCCATCGGCCGTGCCTCCGAGCGCGTGCGCTCGCTCACGCACGCGCGGGCCCCCGAGCTCGCCGCGCCTTCGCCCCGGGTCGACCCCGAGGCGCTGCTGCTCGAGGCCGTCGAGCTCACCCACCAGGGCGACGTCGACGCCGCCCGCGAGCGCTGCCGCGCCCTGCTCGACCTCGACGGGCTGAACGCCGGCGCGCACTATCTCTCGGCGGTCTGCGACGAAGCGGCCGGCGACCTGCGCGCCGCCGAGAGCCACGATCAGACCGCCGCCTACCTCGACGCCTCGTTCGCGATGCCCCGCCTGCACCTCGGCCTGCTCGCCCGCCGCGCCGGCCGCCTCGGCGACGCCCGCCGCGAGCTCGAGCAGGCGCTCGTCTTGCTGCCGCACGAAGAGCCCGCGCGCCTCGTGCTGTTCGGAGGTGGCTTCGCGCGACAGCAGCTCGTCGACCTGTGCCGCGCCGAGCTGAAGGCCTGCGGAGGCTCGGCCTGACCCCGACCGAGCAGCTCGCGCGCGAGTTCGACCGCATCTTCGCCGAGGCCCCGCGCGCCGCGGCCGAGCGCGAGGTGCCGCTGCTCGCGCTGCGCGTCGGCCCCGACCCTTACGCCGTGAAGGTGACCGAGCTCTCGGGCATCGTCGTCGACAAGCGGCTCGTGCCCCTGCCGAGCCCGCGCCGCGAGCTGCTCGGCGTCATCGGTCACCGCGCCGCGGTCGTGCCCGTGTATTCGCTGGGTGCGCTGCTCGGGTACCCGCTCAGCGAGGTCGCGCCGCGCTGGTTCATGTTCGCAGCCGGGCCCGACACCGTCGCGCTCGCGGTCGACGCGCTCGACGCACACCTCAAGGTCGCGACGTCGGCCATCTCGGCGGCCACGGGCAGCCGGCAGCCCTTTCTGCACGAGGTCGTGAGCGACGGCGACCTCAGACGCCCGGTGATTCGCATCGCCGACCTCATCTCGACCCTCAAAGCCAAGGAGCCATGAGCATGTGGACGTTCGGACGAAAGATAGGTTTGGGCTACGGCCTCGCGGTGGCGCTGCTCGCGTTCGTGGGTCTGGTCTCGTACCGGGGCGTCGAGTCGTTGATCTCGACGAGCCGCTGGGTGAGCCACACCCACGAGGTGCTCGAGCACCTCGCGCGCGCCGGCGCGCTCATGCGCGAGGCCGAGAGCGGCCAGCGGGGCTACATCATCAGCGGCGACGAGGGGTACCTCGCCGAGTACAACGAGGCGCTCGGCTCGATTCCCGCCAACGCGAAGGCGCTGCGCACGCTCGTCTCAGACAACGTGCGCCAGACGCAGAGCTTCGACGACGTCGAGCGGCTGGTCGCGGCGCGGCTCGCCTTGATGAAGACCGCCGTCGATGTGCGCAAGGCGCAGGGTGTCGACGCGGCAACGAAGATCATCTCGTCGGGCGACGGCAAACGTTCGATGGACGACATTCGCGCCCGGCTCATCGCGATGGAACAGGAAGAGCGACGACTGCTCGCCCAGCGCGCCGCCGAATCAGAGAGCACCGCCACCGGCGTGCACTCGACGATTCTGTTCGGCACGCTGCTCTGCCTGCTGGTCGCCTGCATCACGGGCTACGCCATCACCCGCTCGCTGACGTCGCAGGTCGGCTCGGCGGTGCAGCAGGTGACGAGCAGCTCGGCCGAGCTTCAGGCCGCCGCGAACCAGCAGGTCAGCGGCGCGCGCGAGCAGGCGCAGTCGATGGCCGAGATCACCACCACCATCAGCGAGCTGCTCGCGACCTCGCGGCAGATCGCCGACAGCTCGCAGCGCGTGAGCGAGGTCGCCGTCGAGATGTCGACGGCCGCACGGGTCGGCGATACGACGCTGGCGAAGACGCAAGAGTCGGTCACCGCCATTCGGCGCCAAGTCGATCAGATCGTCGCGCACATGCTCGAGCTGGGCAAGAAGTCGCAGCAGATCGGCTCGGTGCTCGACATCGTGGGTGAGCTCGCCGAACAGACGAACATTCTCGCCATCAACGCGACCATCGAGGCGGCCGGCGCCGGCGAGGCCGGGCAGCGGTTCGGGGTGGTCGCCGACGAAATTCGCAAGCTGGCCGACCGCGTCGGTGGCTCGACCAAAGAGATTCGTTCGCTGGTCGAAGACGTGCGCGCCGCGGTGAACACGACGGTGATGGCGACCGAGGGCGGCTCGAAGGCCGTCGAGGCCGGCGCTCGGCAGTTCGGCGAGGTGACGGCGCAGTTCAAGCAGATCGGCGGGCTGGTCATCACCACGACCGAGGCCGCCAGAGAGATCGAGCTCAGCACCAAGCAGCAGGCCACCGCGGTCGAGCAGGTGAACGTGGCAGTCGCGAACGTCGCCCAGGCGGCGAAAGAGACCGAGGTGAGCTCGAACCAGACGCTGCAGACGTCGTCGCAGCTGACCGGCCTCGCGAAGGGCCTGCAGCAGATCGTGCACGCCGGAGCCTGAAGCGATGGCGAAGGACCCGTACCGCTACTTCCGCATCGAGGCGCGCGAGCTCGTCGAGGGGCTCTCGAAGGGCGTGCTCGAGCTCGAGACGGGCGGAGCTGCCCCCGACTCCGTGCAGAGGCTGCTGCGCTTCG
>JAEUJP010000175.1 GCA_016793725.1 Myxococcaceae bacterium
GGCGCGTGGGCTTCATCGAGCGACGGCGTGAACGCGAAGGCCGTACCCACGAGCGCGAGCCCGCGGCGCTGCTTCAGCTCGGTGGCGGCGGACGTGCGAGTGAGCGCGAGAAAGAAGCGCGCGTTCTCTGCTTCGGCCGACAGCGACTGCGAGGCGGCTGCGAACGCCTCGAGCGCTTCGTGCGTGGCGACGGTCTCGTCTTCGCCCGTCGTCGCGCCGAATGCGCCGCGTACGTCTTGCCGAGAGCGCAACCACGCGTAGCCATCGGTGAGTGGGTCGGCGCTCGCAGGGCATGCGAACACCATCGCTGCGAGCGTTGCGGCGCACCAACGGCTCACTCCGACCTCCCCTATTGCTGATCGGCTGCGTCGACGATTATCGAGGTTCGCGGGCCTCGCGTCGATGTGCGCGCTCGCCCCAGATCCGCGGTGGTCGCCCACCGGGTCGCGCAGCACCACCCGCCAGCGTCACACCCTGAAGCGGCGGCTGCGCTCGACGACCGCGCGGTAACCGGCGAGCTCGGTCGCCCGTCTCGCCTCGCTCCACCCGAGCTTCGTAGCCATGCGCGCCGCCACCGCCTCGGCCACCGACAGGCCCTGGTCGCGCCCGCGCAACAGCAGCGGCACCCGCCGCGACAGCACGTCGTCGAGCGTGGCGGCGAGCTCGACGTCGACGGCCTCGTCGACCTGCGCCCACAACAGCCCCAGCTCGGCGTCGAGCTTCTCGCCCGCGCTGGCATCTCGCGCGATGCGCTCGGTCACCATCGCCGCGCGCGAGCCGTACATCGACACCAGGTTCTGGGCGACGTCTCGGCCGAAGCCCTCGAGCGCCGCGTGCCGCGCCTCGACGTCGTCTTCGCTGTTCAGGCCCACGCCGCCCGGCAGCGGCCGCTTCGCCGTCGAGTGAGGCCGCATGCCGCCCAGGTGCTCGGTCAGCGCCTGGTCGACGAGCTCTTCGGCCATGCGGCGGTAGGTCGTCAGCTTGCCGCCCGAGATGCTCATGAAGCCGGGCTTCGACTCGACGAGGTGCTCTCGCGAGACCTTCGACGCGTTCACGTCTTTGTCGGGCTTCACCAGCGGCCGCAGGCCCGACCACGTCGCGAGCACGTCGGCCAGCACCAGCTTCGAGTCGGGGAAGTACTTGTTCGCGGTGTCGAGCAGGTACTGCACGTCGTCGGTGTCGGCGTGCACGTCGTCGAGCGAGCCCTCGTAGAACGTGTCGGTGGTGCCGATGACGGTGCGCCCCGGGCCCCAGGGAATCGTGAAGACGACGCGCTGATCGCGGGGCGCGAACATCATCAGCGCGTGGGTGACGGGCAGCCGCTGCGCATCGACGACGACGTGCGAGCCGCGCGCCGGCTTGAGCATGCCCGGTGAGCCGGCGAGCGCACGCACCTCGTCGCTCCACGGGCCGGTGGCGTTGACGACCAGCTTCGCGCGCACGTCGACCGAGCCGCCGCCCAGGCTGTCGTGCACGGTGACGCCCGTGACGCGGTCGCCTTCACGCAAGAGCGCGCCGGCGCGGGCGTGGTTCAGCACGACGGCGCCGTTCGCCTTCGCGTCGAGCACGTTCTCGAGCGTGAGGCGGGCGTCGTCGGTCTGGGCGTCGGCGTACACGACGCAGCCCTTCAGGCCGTCGCGCTTGAGCCCCGGCTCGAGCTCGGCGGCGCGGCGCGGGCCGATGGTCTCGTGCAGCCTGCCGGTCGGGGTGCGAAAGAGGCACAGGGCCTCGTAGATCCACACTCCCAGGTCGATGGTCGAAAGCCACCGCCGATCGCCCCGGTAGCTCGCCACCATGAACGGCAGCGGGCGCACCAGGTGCCGCGCGCGCGTCATCAAGAAGTTGCGTTCGTTGACGCTCTCGAAGACCAGGCCGAGCTCGCCGTTCTCGAGGTAGCGCAGGCCGCCGTGCACCATCTTCGACGACTTCGACGAGGTGCCGGCCGCGAAGTCGAGCTTCTCGACGAGCGCGACCTTCAGGCCGCGCAGGCTCGCGTCGCGGGCGATGCCGGCGCCGGTGATGCCACCTCCGACGATGGCGAGGTCGAACTGGCGATCGGCGAGCGCGGCGAGCGCTTCAGATCTTGCGGCGTTTCCCGGTGCGTTTGTAGGCGACGTAGTCACTCAAGATGGTCCCGTGATCGAAGCAGAGCGGCGAGGGCAGCGCGTCGAGCGAAAAGGCCCGCGCCTCTTCGGCGTCGTCCGACCCTCGCGGCTCGCCCTCGGCCCACCCGATGTAGACCGTCGACAGCGTGTGCTTGCGCGGGTCTCGCGCCGGGTCGGAGTACGTGAAGAACTGCTCCGAGAGATCGACCTCGAGGCCGGTCTCTTCTTTCACCTCGCGCACGCACGCCGCGTGCAGCGTCTCGCCCTCGTCGACGAAGCCGCCCGGCAGCGCCCAGCCCTCGGGCGGGTTCTTGCGGCGAATCAGCACGATGCGGTCGCGCGGCAGCTCGACGATGCAGTCGACGGTCGGCACCGGGTTCTTGAAGCCGGCTTTCGCGGTCTTGCCTGAGGCCATGGGGAGCGCTTCGTACCTTAGCGGGATTTCTGCTCCAATGAGCCCATGTCTTCGCGCGCGGGGTGGGCGATCGGCGTGACGATGGGCCTCGTCGGGCTCGGGGCGCTCTGGCTGTGGTCGACCGACGACGTCGAGCCACCGCCAGCGGCCCCACCGGCCGAGCCCGCCCGCGCCGCCGCCGCGCCGCGCGCCACCGCGGCCGAGCCGCCTACCGAGCGTGCGAGCCCTGCCGACCCCGACACGGTCATCACGCTCTCGGGCGTCGTGGTCGACGAGGCCGGCGCGCCCGTGCCCGGTGCGAAGGTCGTCGTGGTCGGCGGGCTGACGGTGCTGTTTCCCGGGCTCGAGTGCGCGGCGCGCGCGTGGATGCCGATGATGCCGGGCATCGACTTCGTGAGCTGTGGCTGCTCCGACGGGGTCGAGGCGCTGCAGAAGGTGCTGCCGCCGAAGGGTGACCCGCCGGTGCTCGCGTCGACCGAGACCGACGCCGAGGGGAAGTGGAGCTTCGACGGTGTGCCTCGCTCGCAGCTCGGCGGCGTGTACGCGCGCAAAGGCACCCTGGTGGTGGGTGGCGGCATGTCGGAGGCGCGGCTCGTCTTGAGCGCGCCGACCCTCTTCGAGGGGCGGGTGGTCGACGACGAGGGCCGCCGCGTCGCGGGCGCGCGGGTGTGGGTGATCGACGACGTCGTGACCGAGCGGGTCACCGACGAGCAGGGGCACTTCGAGGTCTCGAGGGGCGAGGGGCCCGCTCGGGTCATCGCGCACAAAGAAGGGCTCTTGCCCGACCTGAAGGCGGCGGGCACGCGCTTCGACTTCGGCGCGGGTCGCCGGGCGATGCGGTCGAGCCGGGCATTTGCGTCGGACGTGGCGCTCGAGCTGACGCTGGCGCAGCCGATTCAGCTCACCGGGCAGGTGCTGTACCAGGGCCAGGGCGTCGAGGGGGTCGAGGTGACCCAGACGACGTCGCCGTGTGCGGCGAAGGTGTCGACCGACGGCCGCGGCAACTTCGTGATGCGCAGCATGCGCGAGCAGCGGTACAGCTTCGAGGCGCGCAAGGGGGCGCTGACCGCAAAGCGTGCCTTCAGCTCGTCGCGGCAGCCGATCGTGCTCGAGCTCGAAGAGCTCGTCGTGATCGAGGGCACCGTGACGGGCGAAGACGGCGCGCCGCTGCGGGCGACGCTGACGGCGCGCAGCGCGACCTCGAAGTTCCCGCAGGGCACGGCGGGCACGAAAGACGATGGCACGTACACGTTCAGCCCGCTGCCCGAGGGCGAGTGGGTCATCTCGGTCGAGAGCGCCACGGCGCGCCGCGAGGAGCGGAAGGTCGAGCTGAAGCGGCCGCGAGCGCAGGTCGACTTCGTGCTGTCGGCGGGCGCGACGGTCAGCGGCCGGGCCGTCGACGTGAAGGGTGACCCGGTGCCGGGCGTGTGGCTGCGCGTGTACGACGGCGTGGTGACCGACCGGTTCTCGGCGCCGCACGTGACCCGCCCGCCGGTGACGGTGAAAGAGGGCGGTGCGTTCGTGGTGCAGGGGCTCGAAGCGGGCGACGTGACGTTGGTGGCGACGGCACACGGGTGGGAAGAGCGCTTCATGCCGGTGAAGGCTCCGGCGACGAACGTCGAGCTGGTGCTGACGAAGAGCGCGTGCATCTCGGGCGCGGTGAAGACGAAGTCGGGCGCGAGCGTCGACAAAGCGAACGTGACCGCCCGGCGCATCGAAGAGGGCGGCAAGGCCGGCAACAGCTCGTGGTCGGCGATGGCCGCGAAGGGGCGGTACGAGATCACCGGCATGCCCGCGGCGCGCTACGAGGTGAGCGCCACCGCCGGCGCGCGCAAGGCGACACCGGTCACCGTCGAGGTGCAGGGTGCGGGGCAGGCGAGCGCCGACCTCGTGCTGCCCGACGGGGCCTCGATCTCGGGCGTCGTCGTCGACGAGCTGGGGCGGCCACTGGCCGGCGCCGTGGTCTCTGCCGACGGCGAGGGCGCGAAGCTCGTGCGCTCGATGGTGAGACCCTCGATGTTCGGCATGCCGGGTATGACCGAAGCGGGCCGCACCGGGCCCGACGGCCGGTTCCGCCTCGACGAGCTCTCGGCCGACGCGCCTGCCACGCTCGTCGCGATGCTCTCGGGGTACGAGCCGGGCACGCTCGAGAACGTCTCGCCGAACGGAGCGCCGGTGCGGGTGGTCTTGAAAGAGCGCGGCGCGGTGACCGGGCGCGTGCTCGGTGAGCGGGGCGCGCTCAACCGATTCACCGTGAACGGCGAACCCCATGAGAGCGCCGACGGGCGCTTTCGGGTCGACCGTGGTGAGGGCAGCGCGCTCGAGCTCGTGGTGCAGGCCGATGGTTATGCGCCCCACCGGCGCACGGTGACTTCGACCGCCGCGAAGACTCTCGACGTGGGTGACGTCGTGCTCTCGCGCGGGGTCAGCCTGAGCGGTCGGGTGGTCGACACGAACCAGCGCCCCGTGTACCCGGTGAACGTGCAGGCCACGGTCGGCGGCGGGAGGTCGGTGGGCACGGCGCAGACCGACACCACGGGCCGGTTCTTTCTCGACGCGCTGCCCGATGAAGACGTGACGCTGACGGCGCGCCCCGAGGGCTACCTGGGGGTGAAGCAGACGGTGCGGCGCGGTGCACGCGAGGTCGAGCTGGTGGTCGGCCGCGGGTGGCGACTCGCCGTGCAGCTGGTCGATCAGCGCGGCAGCGCGATGCCGAACGTGCGGTACACGTGGAGCGGCAACGAGGGCCGCGGCGGCTTCGTGACGACCGACGCCGAGGGGCGCTTCGAGCTCTCGGGGCTCGCAGCCGGTGAGCTCGAGCTGCGGCCGTTCGACGTGGGCGGCCCGTCGCACAGCTACGTGCCGAAGGTGAAGCTCCAGGTCGAGCGCGACGGGCAGGCGGTGGCGCTCAAGGGCTCGACCGGCGGCGTGACGGTGCGGGTGAAGGCAGGTGGGGCGCCGTCGTGGGAGCTGCGGCTCGAGGTGCGCGGTGAGAGCGCGCCGCGCGAGGGGCGATACGAAGGCGGCGCGGTGACGTTTTCGGCGGTGCCGCCGGGCACGCACCGGCTGCTGCTCGGCGAGAGATCAGAGCGCACGAAGACGGTCGTGGTCGACGCTGCCGACGTGACGGTCTCGATCGAGTAAGAGGCACGCGCATGGCCTTCGAGGGTTTCACGAAGCAGGGCGACGCGTTCTTCGCCCAGCTGGCGGGGCGGCAAGATCGCGACTGGTTCAAGGCGCACCGAGACGAGTTCAAGGCGCACTGGGAAGAGCCGATGAAGGCGCTCCTGGAAGAGCTGAAGGGGCCCATCGGCAAGCAGTACCGCGGCGTGGCGCTGAAGCCGCCGAAGGTGTTTCGCATCTACCGCGACGTGCGGTTCTCGAACGACAAGAGCCCGTTCAAGACCTACGTCGCGTCGATGATCGGCTTCCCCGGCGGCGAAGAGGTGGGCGCGCCGGCGGCGGTCTACGTGAGCTTCGGCAGCGAAAACCTGGTGGCGGCGGGCCACTGGGCGCTGCCGCCCGACAAGCTGAAGCGCTACCGCGGGCTCGTCGCCGACGCGAAGACGGGGCCGGTGCTGCAGAAGAAGGTCGACGTGCTGCTCGAGAAGGGCTTCAAGGCCGAGGCGATGGAGGCGACGAAGCGTGTGCCGCCGGGGTTCGACGCCGACCACCCGCGCGCGGCGCTGCTGAAGCAGAAGGGCCTGGGCTTCGTGTTCCCCGAGGTGCCGAAGGCGGTGCGCTACAGCCCGAAGCTCGCGGGGTGGATCATCGAGCAGTCGAAGCACGTCGCGCCGGTCGTGACGTGGCTCGAAGACAGGCTCTCGTGAACCTCGAGCCCCGGCCGCCCACGCCCGACGACATTCCCTGCTGTCTGCCCGAGGGGGCGCGGCCGCTGATGCCGCTGCCCGCGCTCGACGACGAAGAGGGCCCGCGGCTGCCCGCATCGCTGCCGCCGGTCGTCGACGCCCACGTGCACCTGTTCCCCGACAAGCTGTTCGAGGCGATCTGGCGCTGGTTCGACAGGTACGGCGGGCCGATTCGTTACAAGCTGACCGCCGAGGCCGTCGTGAAGCACCAGCTCGACCGCGGCGTCGCGAAGCTGGTGGCGCTCTTGTACTCGCACAAGCCGGGCATGGCGCGCGAGCTCAACACGTTCATGGCGGGCCTCGCGGCGAACGAGCCGCGCATCATCGGGCTCGGCACCGTCTACCCCGGTGAGCCGGGTGCGGCCGACATCGTGCGCGAGGCGTTCGCGATGGGGCTGCACGGCATCAAGCTGCACTGCCACGTGCAGGCGTTCGCGCCCGACGACCCGAAGCTGCACGAGGTCTACGCGGCGTGCGCCGACGCGGGCCGGCCGCTCATCATGCACTCGGGCCGCGAGCCGAAGAGCCCGGCGTACCCTGTCGACGTCTATTCCATCTGCGCGGCCGAGCGGGTCGACCGCGTGCTGAAGGCGCACCCGAAGCTGAAGCTGTGTGTGCCGCACTTCGGCGCCGACGAGTTCGAGGCCTACGCCGACCTGCTCGAGCGCCACGACAACCTCTGGCTCGACACCACGATGATGGGGGCCGCGTTTTTCCCCCTCGCCGTGCCGCGGCGCCTCTTCGACGTGCGCCCCGAGCGCATCATCTACGGCACCGACTTCCCCAACCTGCCCTACGCGTGGGATCGCGAGGTGAAGCAGCTGCTCGGCCTGAAGCTCCGCGAAGATCGACTCGCCGCCCTGCTCGGGCAGAATGCGCTCGCACTCTATTGCCCGTCGACCGTCGACAGTTCCGGTTACTTCGCCCCGCTGTGACGCTGGCGCGTCACCGCTGTCGCCGGCCGACATGACCGCCCTGCTCATCGCGACCCTGCTCGGAGCTGACGTTCACTTGGGCGGCGCCGTCGGCATCGGCGTCGGCGTGCCGTTTCGCCTCGCGAACAGCGGCCCGGTCGTCAGCCTGAAGGGGTTCGTCGACGTCGGCGTCATGAACAAGCTCACCATCGGCGCGGTGCTGCCGGTGAGCTTCGGGTTCTACCGGCAGGCCATCGCGTTCGCGGCGGTCGACTACACGGTCGTCGACGTCTTGCCGGGGGCGCGCGCGACGTACACGTTCATCGACTGGGCGCACGCCGTGCTCGAGCTCGGCGCGGGGCCGAGCATCTACAACGTGAAGGGCACCGTCTTCGGCGGCACCTCGAGCAACACGCAGACCTACTTCGCGATGAGGGTGGCCGCGCTGGTCGAGGTGCACCCGCCGTCGCTGAAGGGGCTCTTCATCTGGGTCGAGCCGCTGGGGCTGCACGCGCGCCTCGACAACTCGTTCTCAGAGTACCGGCTCAGCGTCGGGGCGGGGTACCGCCTGTAAGTTCTTGGCGGGCAGTGAAAGTCGGCACAAACTCACGACCATGCTCGACAAGCGCCCCAACTCCCTCATCACGTTCTTGCGCAGCGTGCCGGTGCTCGGAGGCCTCGAGGGGCACTCGCTCGAGAACCTCATCGACCTGCTCGAAGAGCGCTCGTTCAAGCCCGGCGAAGCGATCTTCAACGAGGGTGAGCTGGGCCGCACGATGTACGTGCTGCGCGAGGGTGAGGTCGAGGTCTCTCGCAAGAGCAAGAACGGCAAGAACACGGTCATCGTCGATTTGGGCTCGGGCGAGACGTTCGGCGAGATGACGCTGGTCGAGCTGCAGCCGCGCTCGGCCACGGTGGTCGCGAAGACGCGGTGCATCACCTACTCGCTGACGAACATGGACCTGTACCACCTCTACCAGCAGGACAATTACGCCTACGTCATCATCTTGCAGAACATCTGCCGCATGCTGTCGCGGCGGCTGCGCAAGGCCGACGGGCGCATCGTCGAGTTCATCGCGGGTGGGGGCACCGAGGGGGGCGCCGCGCCCAAGGCGAAGGCGAAGAAGAAGGCCAGGAAGTAGATGTTCACCGGGCTCGTTCAAGAGATCGGCACCCTCGAACGAGTCGTTCAGGCTTCGATGACCGACCTGTGGGTTCGCAGCACCTTCGACGCGCTGCAGCTCGGCGAGTCGATCGCGTGCGACGGCTGCTGCCTCACCGTCGTCGAGGCCACGGGCGGCACGTTCAAGGTGCAGGCCAGCCCCGAGACGCTGCGGCGCACGACGGTCGGCGAGTGGCGGGCAGGCACGAGGCTGAACCTCGAGCGCGCGCTCAAGGTGGGCGATCGCATGGGCGGGCACTGGGTGCAGGGCCACGTCGACTCCATCGCTCGTGTGCTGGTGGTGCGCGAAGAGGGCGGCTCTCGCGTGATGGGCTTCGAGCTGCCGCCTCCGCTGGCGCCGTTCTTCATCGAGAAGGGCAGCGTGACCATCGACGGCATCAGCCTGACCGTGAACGCGCTCGACGCGCAGTCGTTTTCGGTCGCGCTCATACCCGAGACCGTCTCGCGCACGACGCTCGGCGCGAAGGGGCCCGGCGCCCGCGTGAACCTCGAGGCCGACCTGGTGGGCAAGTACGTCGCCCGGCAGCAGGGTCTGAAGGGTACGGCATTGTCGCAGGAGCGCCTCGAAGCCGCGGGCTGGTAACCTCTCGCCCGCATGTTGACCTCGTGGCTGTGTGTGGCCCTCGCCGGCACGGCGTGGCTGCAGAACGACAACTTCAGCGGCTCCGGCGCGGTGAACAGCGCGGTGAGCTTCGGCGAGTACGAAGGCGCCGCGGTGCTGTTCACCCCCGACGGCGGGTACCCCATCACGGTGCTCGGCGTCGACGTGCTGTCGGTGACGTACGGCGGCGGCGCGTCGGGTGAGGTCGCGGGCTACCAGGTCGACGTGTGGGACGAGAGCGGCGGCCTGGTCGACCCGCCGCGGCTCGCCGACGGGGGCCGCTACACGCAGAAAGAGCGGCTCTTCGTGCAGTTCACGACGTCGACGACCGCGTTTCGCCGCGTGACGTTCACGAACCCGATCGTGCTGACCCAGGGGCGGCTGTTCGTGAGCATCGGCGAGATGCTGCAGACCTCGATCACCAACGCGACCATCGCGATCGACTCGGCGCCGCTGAAGCCCGGCGCGAACTGGTACCGCAGCCTGGTCGGCACGTTCGACCGGCTCGACCTGCCCGACGGCGGCTTCTTCAACGGCATCAACCACAACTGGGTCGTGCGGGCCGTCGTCGAGGTGCCCGACGTCACGCCGACCGTCACCTCGGTCATGCCGAACAACGGCCCCAACACGACGACGACGAGCGTCGGCATCACCGGCAGCGACTTCGCGCTCACCTCGCGCGCGTTCGTCGGCTCGAACGAGCTCACCATCACCAACCGCTCGGGCTCGGGGCTCTTGGTGGCGACCGTGCCGGCCGGCCTGACGCCCGGCGCCTACCCGGTGAGCGTGCAGAACTCGCCGACCGCCGTCGGCGTGCTGCAGAACGCGTTCACGGTGACCGGCCCGGGTGGCGCCGGCGGCGGCTCGGGCGGCACTGCCGGCGGCGCTGCGGGGGGCCTGGCAGGAGGCTCTGCCGGCGGCACCGCAGGGGCGACCGCGGGTGGCTCGGCCGGCGGCTCGACCGCGGCGCTGCGCCTCGACGATGTCACGCCGAGCGAGGGCTACAGCGAAGAGGCGACGAAGATCGTGCTCACGGGCGACGGCTTTCGCGACGGCGCGCAGGTGCTGATCGGCTCGACGGTGCTCGACACCGTGACGGTGCGCTCGGCGGCGGTCATCAACGCCGAGGTGCCCGTCGGGGTCGCGCCGGGGCTCTACGACGTCGAGGTCATCAACCTCGACGGCACGCGCGCCGACCTCGAGCGCGGCTTCGCGGTCATCGCGGGCAGCCGTACCAAGGGGGCCGGCTGCGGCTGCTCGGCGCTGCCAATTCCCGGGGGGGTCGCGCTCGCCCTCTTGCTGCGCTTGCGTCGTAGAACGGCTGTGACAAGAGGGCCCCTGCACGATGCAGAAGCCCGCTCAAGACCGTGAAGCCATCGCCCGCGTGACTCGCGCCCTGCGTGAGATTCGCAAGGGCAAGATGGTCATTCTCACCGACGACGAAGACCGCGAGAACGAAGGCGACCTCGTGATGGCCGCCGAGAAGGTCACCCCCTCTGCCATCAACTTCATGGCGGTGCACGGCCGCGGCCTCATCTGCCTGTCGCTCACCGAAGAGCGCCTGAAGCAGCTGCAGCTGCCGCTGATGGTGCAAGACAACTCGTCGTCGTTCGGCACGGCGTTCACGGTCAGCGTCGAGGCGGCGCACGGCGTCACCACCGGCATCTCGGCCGCCGATCGTTCGCACACCATCAAGGTCTGTGTCGCGAAAGACGCGAAGCCGGCCGACCTGGTGCGCCCGGGCCACATCTTCCCCCTGCGGGCCCGCGAGGGTGGGGTGCTCGTTCGCACCGGGCAGACCGAGGGCAGCGTCGACCTCGCGCGCATGGCGGGGCTGTACCCGGCCGGCGTCATCTGCGAGGTGATGAACGACGACGGCACGATGGCGCGCCGCACCGAGCTCGCGAAGTTCGCGAAGAAGCACAAGCTCGAGCTGCTCTCGGTGGCCGACATCATCACGTACCGGCTCGCGCACGAGCGGCTGGTGCGCCGGGTCGCGACGCAGCAGCTCACGCACGAGACCTGGGGCGACCTCACCGCGCACGCGTACAAGAGCGACGTCGACCCCGAGGTGCACCTCGCGCTCGTGAAGGGCGACGTGTCGAACGGCGCTCCGGTGCTGGTGCGCATGCACCGCGCGTCGGTGCTGGGCGATCTGCTCGAGCCGGGCAGCACGCAAGGCGCGCTCGAGGCGATCGTGAGGGCCGGCGCCGGCGTGCTCGTCTACCTGCACAAGCACGCGACGGCGGCCGAGGCGCTGGCGCAACGCCCCGCTACAGGCACGTTGCGCGAGCTGGGCGTGGGCGCGCAGATCCTCAAAGATCTGGGGCTCTCGAAGCTGAAGCTGATCACGTCGGCTCCGAAGCGCATCGTCGGCCTCGAGAGCTACGGGCTCACCGTCGTCGAACAGGTGAAGCCCGGTAAAAAACGGTAAGGTGCCGAGCACTCCACGATGCCCCGCTACTTCGAAGGCAACCTCGTCTCGCCCGCCGGCCGCTTCGCCATCTGCGTGGCCCGGTTCAACGCGTTCATCACCGACGCGCTGCTCGCCGGCGCGCTCGACGCGCTGAAGCGCCACGGCGTCGACGACGGTGCCGTCGACGTCTACCGCGTGCCCGGCACGTTCGAGCTCACCGGCCTCGTGCGCAAGGTCGTCGACGGCGGCGGGTATGCCGGCGTCATCACGCTCGGCTGCGTCATTCGTGGCGGCACGCCCCACTTCGACTACGTGGCGGGCGAGGTCTCGAAGGGCATCGGGCAGATCGCGGCGAGCGCGAGCGCGGCGGTCACGTTCGGCGTGCTCACCTGCGACAACGTCGAGCAGGCGATCGACCGGGCGGGCGTGAAGGCCGGCAACAAGGGCGCCGAGGCCGCGGTCGCTTGCATCGAGATGGTGAACCTGCACGCGCAGCTGTCTTCCCCGGGCTCGCCGAAGAAGGGCAAGAAGGGCTGAGTGGGCGCCCGGCGTATCGCGCGCGAGCGTGCGCTGCAGGCCCTCTACCAGCTCGACCTGCAGGGCGAAGGCCCCAGCGTGCGCGATGCGCTCGAGGCGGCGTGGGGCTCGGAGACCGAGGGCGCCGAGGCCGCGACCGGTGCCATCGCGCCCGACATGAAGCAGTTCGCGCTCGAGCTCGTCGAGGGCGTGCGCCAGAAGCTCGCCGAGCTCGACGCGCAGATCGAGAAACACTCGACGAACTGGCGCATCGACCGCATGTCGCGCATCGACCGCAACGTGCTGCGCCTCGGCGCCTACGAGCTCGCCCACCGGCCCGATGTGCCGAAGAAGGTCGCGCTCAACGAGGCCGTCGAGCTGGGCAAGAAGTTCGGCACCGAAGAGTCGTCGTCGTTCATCAACGGCCTGCTCGACAAGCTCGCGCAGGGCATCGACAAGCCTTGACCCGAGCGTCGCCATGAACTCGTTCGAACCGTCACTCGACGCGGTCGACACGCTGAAAGACATCGACGCGCTGTGCGTGTTCGTCGCCGACGACGACCGGCCGCTCACCGGCGCGGCGGGCTACCTCGACTGGCGCATGTGCGGCTCGCTCTCGCGGGTGCTGCTGCAGGGCTTCTTCAAGGGTGACCGCGGCGAGCAGCTGCTCATGCCCACCAGCGGCGGCGTGCCCGCGGTGAAGCTGTTCGCGGTCGGCGCCGGCCCGTCGAAGTCGCTCGACGCGTCGACCCTGGGCCTGCTGCTCGAGAGCTCGGCGCTGATGCTCAAGCGCGCGGGGGTGCAGTCGGTCGCGGTGTCGCTGCCGAAGTGTGGGCTCGACGACGCCGCGAAGGCCGAGGCGGTGAAGAAGCGGTTCGTGCCGTCGTTTTCGCCGGGTACGACGGCGCTGTTCGCCGAGAAGGCGCTCCGCGCACTGCTGTAGGTCGCCGTGATACCGTGCGCCCCGCGTGCCCGAGACGCTCAAAGTTCTGGTCGTCGAAGACTCGAAGGCCACACGAGAGCTGCTCGCGTCGGCGCTCCAGGCGCTCGCGGGCCTCGAGGTGGTGACGGTGGTGAGCGGCTTCGAGGCGCTGAAGGTGCTGCCGCGGCACCGCTTCGCGCTGATCATCACCGACATCAACATGCCCGACATCAACGGGCTCGAGCTGATCAACTTCGTGAAGAAGAACCCCCACTACAAAGACACGCCGCTCTTCGTGGTGACGACCGAGGGGCGCACCCAAGACCGCGAGCGTGGGCTGCAGCTCGGCGCGAGCGAGTACGTCATCAAGCCGTTCGAGCCCCCGGCCCTGGTCGAGCTGGTGAAGAAGCACCTCAAGCTTTGACCGAAAGACGCCCCGTCGCAGAGTTCGTCGCCGAGGCCACCGAGATCGTGGAGGGCCTGTCGCGCGAGCTGCTCGGCCTCGACGAGCGGCGCGGCGAAGAGCCCGACCCCGAGCGGCTGAACGCCATCTTCCGCGCGGCGCATTCGCTCAAGGGGCTGGCGTCGCTGTTCGGGCATGACCGCATCGCGCGGCTCGCCCACGTGCTCGAAGACGCGCTCGACGCGCTGCGGCTCGGCAAGGTGGCGGCCGACGACGCGCTGATCGACGCGTTCATCGACGGCGTCGACGTGCTGTCGGGCCTGCTCGCGATGGCCTCGCGCGGCGAGACCGACGGGCCGGCTGCCGAGCGGGCGCTCGCGCTCGCGCAGCACATCGAGACGCTCGTCGCGCCTGCGCCCGAGAAGCCGCCCGCGCTGCACGAGCTGGGTGTCGACAAGGCCGTGCTCAACGTGCTCACCGAGTACGAAGAGCACCGGCTGCGCGAGAACGTGAAGAAGGGCGTCGCGCTCTACATGGTGCGCGCAGTGTTCTCGCTCGAAGACTTCGACCAGAAGCTGACCGCTCTGAACGCGGCCTTGAAGCCGCTCGCCGAGGTGGTGAGCACCCTGCCGTCGGCGCAGGCGTCTGACGAGGCGCGCATCGCGTTCGATCTGCTCGTCGCGTGCCGTCAGCCGGCGGCCGACCTCGAGGCGGTGATTCGCCCGTTCGGCGCGACGCATGCGCTGCTCTCGGCGTCGGTCGCGCCGCGGCCGTCGGCGCCGGTGCCGGTGCCGGTGACCGCGGGGCCCACGGCCGAGGTCTCGCTGAAGTCGCTGTCACAGACGGTGCGTGTCGACATCGCGCGGCTCGACCGGCTGATGGCGGCGGTCGGCGACCTCTTGCTCACGCGCACCAACATCAAGCGCTTCGCCGAGGGTGCGAGGGCGGCGGGCGGCGGGCTGCACCCGATGTGGGCGCAAGAGCTGTCGCGCGAGGCGCGCGCGCTCGAGCGCAAGCTCGATGATCTGCAGAAGGGCATTCTCGAGGTGCGCATGGTGCCGCTCGGGCAGGTCTTCGACCGGCTGGCGCGGCTGGTGCGGAGGCTCTTGCGCGAGAGCGGCAAAGAGATCGACTTCGAGATCTCGGGCGGCGACGTCGAGCTCGACAAGCTCATCGTCGAAGAGCTGTCGGACCCGCTGATGCACCTCTTGCGCAACGCGATCGACCACGGCATCGAAGCACCCGACAAGCGCGCGTCGAAGGGCAAGCCCAGGCGCGGGCGCATTCGGCTGCGCGCGGCGAACTCGGGCAACCACGTCGTCATCGAGGTCGGCGACGACGGAGCAGGCATGGACGACGACCGCATTCGCGACGAGGCGGTGTCGCGCGGGCTGCTCACGACGAAGAAGGCCGCCGACCTGCAGCGCACCGATCTGCTGAACCTCGTGTTCCTGCCCGGGTTCTCGACGCGGCGGCAGGTGAGCGAGCTGTCGGGGCGCGGCGTCGGCCTCGACGTCGTGAAGACGAACCTCGGCCGGCTGTCGGGCCTCATCGACATCGTGAGCGAGCGGGGGCAGGGCACGACCTTCGTGCTGACGCTGCCGCTGACCCTCGCCATCATTCGTGCGCTCGTCGTGCAGTCGGCGGGCCGCACGTATGCTGTGCCGATGAGCTCGGTGCTCGAGATCGTCGCCGTCAGGCCCTCTGAGCTGCGCACCGTCGAGCACCGCCAGATGTTGAGCGTGCGCGGCCAGACGGTGCCGTTCGTGCGGCTCTCGCAGCTGTTCAAGCTGCCCGAGACGCCCGTCGACCTGCACTACGTGGTGCTGGTGGGTCTCGCGCAGCACCGGCTCGGCATCGCGGTCGATCACCTGCTCGGGCAGCAAGACGTGGTGACGAAGCCGCTGTCGGCGCGGCTGCGCGACGTGCCGGGCCTCGCCGGCGCGACCGACCTCGGCGATCGCCGCGCCGTGCTGGTGCTCGACGTGCCGGCGCTGGTCAGCGAGATCGTTCGGCCGCAGGCCTCGCCGTGAGCACCTTCGAGCAGCTCATCGACCAGTTTCTCTACCGGCCCGACGAGCCGGGCCTGCCCAGCCTGCAGTGGCTCGCCGATGCGCCCCGGCCCGAGTCGACCGGCGTCGAGGCCCCGCAGGAATTTCTGGCGTTCAGCCTGACCGACGAGACCTACGCGGTGCCGATCGCGACGGTGCGCGAGATCGTGAAGGTGCCGGTCATCACCGAGGTGCCGCGCGCTCCGAAAGAGCTGCTCGGCGTGATGAACCTGCGCGGCGAGGTGCTGCCCGTCTACGACGTGCGCGCGCGCCTGTTGCTCGCGGGGGGCGTGCAGCCGATCACCGGGCCGGGTGACGTGCCGGCGCAGGCGCGCATCGTGCTGGTGAAGAGCGAGTCGGGCGACGCTGGCATCATCACCGACGGGGTCGAGGGGGTGGTGCGGCTGTTGCCGTCTCTGACCGAGCCTCCGCCGCCGGGTGGCACCGAGAAGCCGTTTCTGGCGGGGCTCTCGCGGCGCGGCGAGCGGCTCTACATCTTGCTCGACGTCGAGAAGGTGCTGGAATGAGCGCCTCGCTGCAGCTGTGTGCGTTTCGCGCGGGCGACGAAGAGCTCGTGGTCGACATCATGCGCGTGCAAGAGATCATTCACCCGCTGCCGATCACGCGCGTGCCGAAGGCCCCGAAGGCGATCGAGGGCGTCGTGAACCTGCGCGGCGCCATCGTGCCGGTCGTCGACGTGCGCAAGCAGCTCGGCCTGCCCGAGCCGGCGCAGGCCCCGCGCACGCGGCTGGTCGTGTGCCGTGTC
>JAEUJP010000199.1 GCA_016793725.1 Myxococcaceae bacterium
GCGGTGGCTCGATCATTCGCCTGCGTGACGGCGGGCGCCGCGAGGTGTGCGTCGACTTCGAGGCGCAGTGCGCGCAAGAGGCCGAAGGGGGTGGCCTGGGCATGGCGCTGCACCCGAAGTTCAACGATGCGACGTCGCCGCAGCCGTACATCTACACCTGGTACAGCTACGAGCCGACGATGGCGCTGCGCCTCTCGCGGTGGACGTACCACCCCGACACCGGCAAGTGCGACTCGGAGCTCGTGATGATTCAGCAGGCCGAGGGCACGCGGCAGCACAACGGCGCGCGCATTCGGTTCGGGCCCGACGGGTTCCTCTACTTCGGCAACGGCGACGACGTTCGCCGCGACGAGACCACGCAGAAGATCGACGGCGCGCTGTTCAGCGGCATCTTTCGCATCGACGTCGACATGGTGGGCGGCACCGTCAGCCACGCGCCGCCGCGGCAGCCGCTCGACGCGGTCACGCAGGGCTACTTCATACCCAACGACAACCCGTTCGTGGGCGTGCCGAACGCGAACGAAGAGTACTACGCGCTCGGCTTCCGCAACCCGTACGCCTTCACGTTCGATCGCACCACCGGCACGATGTACATGGGCGACGTCGGCGAGACGTGGCGCGAAGAGATCAACGTCGTCGAGAAGGGCGGCAACTACGGCTGGCCGTTCTTCGAGGGCAACAAGCGGTTCAACCCCGGGATGCCCACGCTCGGCACGCTGAAGATGCCGCTGTACGACTACCCGCACCACGAGGTCGCCGACATCTCGGCCACGATGATGGGCTTCGTCTACCGGGGCTCGGCGCTGCCCGAGCTCACGGGCAAGGTCATCTTCTCTGACTGGCCTGCGGGCCGCATCTGGGCGCTCGACCCGGCGACCGCGACGCGGCAGTCGCTGTTCGAGTGGAACTCGCCCCTCACCTCGCCCGTCGGCTTCGGCCAAGACGCGGCGGGTGAAATCTACGTCATCGCGTGGAACACGATTCGGCGCATCGAGCGCGCGCCGATGCCACACGGCCTGCCGATGAAGCTGTCCGAGACGCGCTTCTTCAAAGACCTCACGACGCTCGTGCCGTCGTCGGCGCTGAAGGCGTACACGATTCGTTCGCCGCTGTGGTCCGACGGCGCCGCGAAGCAGCGCTGGGCGTACGTGCCGAGCGGCAGCCGTGCGGCGATGCAGCCCGACGGTGGGCTCGAGCTGCCGCCGGGCTCGATGCTGGTGAAGCAGTTCGACCTGCCCGCCGACGCGCAGCCCACGAACGGCCGCACGAAGCGCATCGAGACCCGCGTGCTCGTGGTCGGCACCGACGACGTATACGGCGTCTCGTACCGGTGGAAGCACGACGGCAGCGACGCCGACCTCGTCTTCGACCCGGCCAACGAGCGCATCGACGACGTGAACCCTGCCGAGACGCGCGAGTGGCACTACCCGAGCTCGGGTGAGTGCTGGTCGTGCCATCGCGCCGAGAACCGTGTGCTCGGGTTCAACGGCGGCCAGCTGAACTTCGCGCTCGGTGACGGCACGAACCAGCTGACGGCGCTCGCGACGGGCGGCATGTTCGACATGGCGACGCTGCAGAACGCGCTGCCCCCGCTGGCCGACCCGAGCGACACGACGGCGAGCATCGAGGCGCGCGCGTCGGCGTACCTCGCGGCGAACTGCAGCGGCTGCCATCACGAAGGTGCGGCCTACCTGGGAGGCGTGTCGTGGAACGCGTCGCCCGGCGTCGCGCCGCAAGACCGCGGCCTCATCAACGCCGAACATCACAACTACCCGATGGCCGGCGTGTTCGGGCTCATCTCGGCGCCGCTCGTGAAGCCCGGCGACCCCGAGGGCTCGATTCTGTTCCACCGCATCAAGTCGGCCGACAAAGACCTGATGATGCCTCCGGTGGGGCGCTACCGCGTCGACCCGGTCGGCGTGCAGGTGATCGGCGACTGGATCAGGTCGCTGCAGTAGCGGCGGGTAACGCCCGTCGTTCGTGCGGCGGTCGGGAAAGACGCCGCTTAGACAAGACGGGTCAGGTGGGAGGGCGGCGTCGGGAATGGGTCAGAGGTCACACACGAGCAAAATTCCCAGCCTCGACGGCATTCGGGCGCTCAGCTTCGGCATCGTCTTCGTCGCGCACGCGGGGCTCGAGCGGTGGGTGCCCGGCGGCTTCGGCGTGACGGTGTTCTTCTTTCTGTCGGGGTTCCTCATCACGACCCTGATGCGCGAAGAGCACGAGAAGGCGGGCACCATCGACTTCAAGGCGTTCTACCTGCGACGCGCCTTGAGAATTCTGCCGCCGTTCTACCTCGTGCTCGCGGCCGCCACGGCGCTCTGCGCGGCGGGGGTGCTCGGCGGTGAGCTGCAGCCCGGCGCGGTCGCCGCGCAGTTCGCCCACTTCGCGAACTACCGGGCGGTGAGCCACGGCTACACGGGGCAGGCGCTCGGCACCGGCGTCTACTGGTCGCTCGCGGTCGAAGAGCACTTCTACCTCGCGTTCCCCCTTCTCTTCGTCGTGCTGCAGCGCCTCACGGCGAGCGGGCGCCAGCAGGCGCTCGTGCTCTACGCGCTGTGCGCCGTGGCGCTGGGGTGGCGCTGCTGGCTCGTGCTCGGCGCCGGCGCGGCGCCCGACCGCACCTACCTCGCGAGCGACACGCGCTTCGACTCGATTCTCTTCGGCGCCGCGCTCGCGGTGCACACGAACCCGGCTTCGGCCCGCGACGCCCAGCCCCACCCGCGCTGGAGCTTGCTGCTCGTGCCGCTCGCCGTCGCCGCGCTCGGCGTCAGCTTCGTCTGGCGCAACGAGGTCTTTCGCGAGACCGCGCGGTATACGGTGCAGGGGCTCGCGCTGATCCCCCTGTTCAGCGCGGCGATTCGTTTTCCGCACTGGCTGCCGTTTCGCCTGCTCAACCTGAAGCCGATCGCGGCGCTCGGGCTGGTGTCGTATTCGCTCTACCTCGTGCACCACGTCGTGCTGTTCGGCGTGGGCCGTCACCTGCCCGGCCTGCCGGCGCCGGTGCAGGCGGTGGTGGCGCTGGCCATCTCGCTGGCGCTGTCGGTCACGCTCTATTTCGCGGTCGAGAAGCCGTGCGCGGCGCTGCGCAAGCGGCTGAGCGGGCCGCCGGCGCCGGAGTCAACCTGGGCACTTCGTGCCTCACCCGTCGCAGAGAGGTCATCATGAAGGCGAACGTCGAAGCAGCGCTTGGTGGGTCGTACTCTTCGCAGAGCGACGGCATCGTGAGCCGGCTGCTCGAGCTGGGGCACCTCGTGCGGTCGGCGCGCAGGCACCCGACGTCGAACGCCGGGTGGATCATCGAGGTCTGGAAGATGACGACGCAGCGCATCTTCGAGCACACCGGGGTGCGGCTCGAGGGCAAGAAGGGGCTCGACATCGGCCCGGGCCAGCAGCGCGGCTGCCTGCGCTGCTTCTCGGCGTCGAACGACATGGTGGCGATCGACACCGACTACATCGTGCAGCAGGGCACGCTGGCCGAGTACGCGCACGCGCTGAAGAGCCACGGCCTGATGCGAACGCTGAAGACGTTCGGCCGCCGAATGCTCGGCGTCGACGCGAAGGTCGAGCGAACGCTCGCCGACGCGCTGGGTGTGCCCGAGCTGCCGCGCGCGAAGATCGAGCGCATGAGCGCGACGGCGATGACCTTCCCCGACTCCACGTTCGACTTCGTCTATTCGCACTCGGTGTTCGAGCACATCGACGACCCGGCGGCGGCGGTGAAAGAGGTCGTGCGCGTGCTCAAGCCCGGCGGCGCCGTGTACCTCAGCGTGCACCAGTACACGAGCCACTCGGGCCAGCACGACCCGCGAATTCTCACCCGTGACGAGATCGAGCCGCCGCTGTGGCCGCACCTGAGGCCCGCGCACGCGCACACGGTTCGGCCGAACGCGTACGTGAACCGCTGGTCGCTCGCGCAGTGGCAGGAGCTGTTCGAGCGCGAGATGCCCGGCGTGACGATGCTGCTCGACAAGCAGGAGGGCCTGCGCGGGCACCTGAACGAGCTGCGCGCGCAGGGTGAGCTCGCCGCGTACAGCGACGACGACCTGCTCACGCTGAACGTCGTCGCGGTGTGGCGAAAGCCGAGCTGAGCCCGCGCCCCCGTCGCGGAAACGGGAGCGCAGCGACCAGAACCTGGTTTGACCGACAGCTCGTTGAATCGGTCACGCTGAGCGGAGGCCGAAAGCCGGAGTCGAACCGGGCGCGTGCAGGTGGCGCGCGACGCCCTTCGACTGCGCGTTCGCTTCGCGACCGCTCCGCTCAGGGTGAGCGAGGCGGTACTCAGCGCTCTTTTTTCACCGTCATGTTCCGAAACGACATCGTCTCGGTCTTCTTCGGCATGTAGTAGCTGCCCTGCCCGCCGAAGAACGTCGAGAACTGCACCACGTCGATGTTCTTCCACGCGTAGTGCAGCGTCTGGCGCGCCTTCTCGACGCCGTTCAGGTAGCCGACGGTCTCGCCGGTGTCGACGTCGTAGAGCACCTCGATGGTGTTCCACTGGCCACGCTTCAAGACCGCGTCGGCCGCCCAGTACCAGTGCGTGCCGTAGCCGCCGGTGCCGATCGCGCCGGTGCCGCCCGTCACGCCGTAGAAGTAGAACGCCACGCGGCCGCCGGTTTCCCACATGAGCCGGCCACTGAAGCCGTTGGTGGCGGTGCTGCCGCCGGTGGGTGCGGTGCCGCCGGCGAGGCCGGGCAGCTTG
>JAEUJP010000202.1 GCA_016793725.1 Myxococcaceae bacterium
GTTCGGCGACCGGCTGATGGTGAAAGAGACCGGCTGCGGCATCGGCCCCGACGTCGCGCGGCGCCTCGTCGATCTCGGCGTCCGCACCCTCGACGTCAGCGGCCTCGGCGGCACCAGCTGGGTGCGCGTCGAGCAGCTGCGGGCGAGCGGCGAGCTGGCCGAGCTGGGCGCACAGTTCTCGAGCTGGGGCATACCCACCGCCGCTGCCGTCGCGATGGTTCGCCGCGCGGTCGGCCCGGGCGTCACGCTGATCGCCTCGGGCGGCGTGCGCACCGGCCTCGACGTCGCGAAGAGCATCGCGCTGGGCGCCGACTTGGGCGGCATGGCGCTGCCGATGTTCCGCGCGCAGCAGACGGGCGGTGTCGAAGGGGTCAAAAAAGCGATCGGAGTCGTCGTTCGCGGCATCCAGCAGACGATGCTCCTCACGGGTTCACCGAACGCAGCCGAGCTGAAGAAGAAGCCGAAGGTGTTGGTCGGCGAGTTGAAGGAGTGGCTGAGTGCGGTCTAAGAGCTTCTCGATAAGGGTCACGGAGGGCGGCAGATGATGCAGGACTTGATGACGTCGCGACTGGCTGGGTTTCACAAGCTCCCGGTCGCTGAACGGCTGGCGAAGGTCTCGCGCATGCTGCGGCTCAGCCCCGAAGAGTCGTTGCAGCTCGACGGCACGGCCGGGCTGCCGATCGAGACCGCGAACCAGATGATCGAGAACGCGGTCGGCGTCTTTCACCTGCCGTTGGGCCTCGGGCTCAACATGACCGTCAACAACCGCGACTACATCGTGCCGATGGCGGTCGAAGAGCCGTCGGTCGTCGCAGCCGTGTCGTTCGCGGCGAAGATCGTGCGCGAGGCGGGTGGCTTCACCTCCGACGCCGACGACTCGCTGATGATCGGGCAGGTTCAGGTCACGCGCTTCGGCGACCCCGAGGTCGCGAAGGCGAAGCTCTTGGCGCACAAAGAGCAGCTGCTCGCGCTGGCGAACAGCTTTCACCCCGCGATGCTGAAGCGCGGCGGCGGCGCCCGGGACATCGAGGTGCGCGTGCTGCCTGCGCCCGAGGGCCCGACCGGCGAGCCGCTGCTGATTCTGCACCTCATCATCGATACGCAAGAGGCGATGGGCGCCAACCTCATCAACACCATGGCCGAGGGTGTGGCCCCGATGGTCGAAGAGATCACGGGCGGCAAGGTGTACCTGCGCATTCTGTCGAACCTCGCCGACCGCCGGCTGGCGCGGTCGATGTGCCGCATTCCCGTCGAGCTGATGGCCGACTTCGACCTGCCCGGTGAGCAGATCTCTGAAGGCATCGCGCAGGCCTCGCGCTTCGCGACGGCCGACCCGTACCGCGCCGCCACGCACAACAAGGGCGTGATGAACGGCATCGACTCGATGGCGATCGCGACCGGGCAAGACTGGCGCGCGATCGAAGCCGGTGCGCACGCGTACGCGTGCCGCGACGGGCGCTACACGCCGCTGTCGCGGTGGACGATCGAAGAAGGCTGCCTCGTCGGCCGCATCGAGCTGCCGCTCGCGCTCGGCACCGTCGGTGGCCCCGTGAAGATTCACCCCGGCGTACAGGCGGCGCTCAAGATCTTGCGCGTTCAGTCGGCCCGCGAGCTGTCGATGGTGATGGCGTCGGTCGGCCTCGCCCAGAACCTCGCGGCCCTGCGCGCGCTCGGCAGCGTTGGCATTCAGAAGGGTCACATGGCGCTGCACGCGCGCTGCGTCGCGGTCACCGCCGGCGCTCGCGGCGACTGGGTCGAGAAGGTCGCGAACCTGCTCGTGCTCCACGGCCACGTGAAGGTCGAGAAGGCGCGCGAGATTCTGGCGTCGCTGCGGCCTGAAGAGTTCGCCGCGGCGACCGGCACCACCGGCTGATGAGCGAGCCTGTTGGGGGCCTCAGCGCCTTCGGCCCCGGCAAGATCATCGTCATCGGCGAGCACGCCGCCGTCTACGGCGAGCCCGTGCTCGCCGGAGCGATCGCGCACGGCGTCACCGCCCGCGCCGTGCCCGGTGCGCCCGGCATCGAGCTGTCGGCGAACCTCGAGCCTGCGCAGTTCGAGGCCCTGCAGCGGGCCTATGCGGCGGCGTCGAAGGGTGCCCCGCTGCGCGTGCGCGTGACGAGCGATCTGCCCATCGGCGTCGGCCTGGGCTCGTCGGCGGCGCTGTCGGTCGCGGTCGCGCGGCTCTTGCTGCAGGCGCGCGGCAAGAAGTTCGGCGTGCCCGACGTGCTGAAGCTGGCCGCCGTGATGGAGGGCGAATTTCACGGCACTCCGTCGGGCGTCGATCACACGACCTCGGCGCGCGGCGAGCTGATTCTGTATCGCAAGGGTGGGCCCACGAAGGCGGTGAAGGCGAAGAAGCCGCTGCGCGTGGTGGTGGCGCAAGCGGGCGTGCGCACGGCGACGAAGACGACGGTTGCGGGCCTGCGCGAGCGGCGCACGCGGTGGCCGAAGCGGTACAAGCGGCTGTTTCACGAGATCGGCACGCTGGCGTCGGAGGGCGCGAAGGCGGTGACGCGCGGCGACCTCGCCGAGCTCGGCGATCTGATGAACGTGAACCACGGCCTGCTCTGGGCGATGCAGCTGTCGAGCGAGCGCATCGACGCTGTGGTGCGGCGCCTGCGCGCGCTCGGCGCCCACGGGGCGAAGCTCACGGGTGCGGGCGGCGACGGCGGGTCGGTGATCGGGCTGTTCGATGACCCGACCGATGCGATTGAGCGGTTGACGGCCGACGGGGTGCAGTGCTTCGAGAGCCCCCTGTGAAGGCCACCGCCACCGCCCACCCGAACATCGCCCTCGTGAAGTACTGGGGGAAGCGCGATGAAGCGCTGATTCTGCCGCACCAGTCGTCGCTGTCGGTGACGCTCGCTCCGCTGTCGGTGACGACGACGGTCGAGTGGGGCATCGGGCGCGACGAGGTGTCGATCAACGGCGAGCCGGCCCGCGGGTCTGAGCTCGACCGGGTGGTCGCGATGCTGCGGCTGGTTCGGTCGCAGCCGGCGCGGGTGGTGTCGCACGGCAACTTCCCGAAGGCGGCGGGGCTGGCGTCGTCGGCGGCCGGGTTCGCGGCGCTGGCGGTCGCGGCGCGCGCGGCGGCGGGGCTGCCTCGAGACGTGCGGGCCGAGTCGACGCTGGCGCGCCAGGGCAGCGGCAGCGCGTGCCGGTCGATTCAGGGCGGGGTGTGCATCTGGCATCGGGGCACGGCGACCGACGGCGTCGATTCGTACGCCACGCAGGAGCTGAAGGCCGACCACTGGCCCGAGCTGCGGCTGCTGGTTGCGATGGTGAGCCGCGAAGAGAAAGAGGTGAAGTCGCGCGACGGCATGCGGTCGGCCGTCGAGACCTCGCCGTACTACGAGGCGTGGACGCGCGATGCCGAAGAAGAGGTGCCTCGCGCCCTGGCCGCGCTGTACGCGAAAGACCTGAAGGCGATCGGCGAGATCGCCGAGAAGAACGCCTGGCGCATGCACGCCACGTCGCTCGCGGCCGACCCGCCGCTCTGCTACCTGAAGCCGCAGACGCTCGAGGTGATCGCCGCGCTGCAGGGCCTGAGGCGCGACGGCGTGCCCGCATACTTCACGCTCGACGCGGGCCCCAACCCGGTCGTGCTCACCGACGCGAAGCATGAGGCCGCCGTCGAGGCCGCGCTCGTGAAGCTCGGCGCCTCGAGCGTGGTGCGGTGTGTGCCCGGCGGCGATGCGACGGTGACCTTCGAGTGAACGTCGCGTTCGCGACCGAAGGCGCGCCGCTGATCGTGGGCGACCGCGGCTCGGTCGCGCGCTGGCGCGGCTCTGATGACGACGGCAGTGGGGTCGTCGTCGAGGTCTGGGCGCGGGGTATCGAAAAGCTGCCCGCGAAGCTCAAGGCGAAACTGAAGAAGGGGCGCGGGCAGAGGCTCGAGGCGAAGCTGCCAAACGCCGAAGCGGGTGCCCAGCTCGAGGCTGAGCTGCTCGCTGCGCTGCTGAAGCTGCACCCCGGCGCGGCGCGGCCGCCTCCGTACCCCGACTATGCGACCTGGTACCTCGGCGACTACACGAAGAACGATCGTGTGTTCGGCATCGACCGCACGTTCACGACGGCGCTGAGCGGCGTCCTGAAAAAGCTGAAGGGCGACGTGGCCTCGGTGGTCGTCGACAAGAAGGCGAAGGCGAGCGCGCTGTTCTTCGCGATCGAGGGCGGCGGTCAGAGCGTGCTGGTCGTTCGGTCGGGCGCGGTGGCCGTGGCGAAGCTCGCGAGCGCCGATGGGAAGATGGCCGACGTCGTCGCGGCGCTCGAGAATAACGGGCCCGGCAAGACGAAGCCTGCAGGGAAGATTGCGCTGGGCGAGATACTCGTGGCGGCCGACGCGGGTCTTCCCGCGCGCTGCTATGCAGGTCTCGACGTCGCGGGTACCCACGGTGGTGTTCGTGGAGTCGGCCAGGAGGCGCCGGCCGGCGCCTACGCGAAGGTGGTGCCGGGCAGGTACAACCATGGCGTGGCGCGCACGAATTCGTACGACGTGCTGTGGCTGTGGGCCTGAGGGGGCGCACGACCGACGCGGCCTTTTGCTGGAGTCGGGCTGCGCCCTTGCGCGGTTTTCGCGCCAGCCTCTCTGGCCGCAGTAGTGGTCCGGTGCGTGGCGCACCTCGGAGCCCCTGGCCGCGCGGCGGCAGGTCTGCGAGAAGCGCGACGTCTTGAAGAAGCGGCTCCCCATGATTCTCGCGGCCCTCGCCGGGCTCTTCCTGTGGCGCGGCGGCCTCGGCCTCTTTCCCGTCGAGCGCGAGATCACCTGGCACCTGTGGGGCGACTTCGCGACCATTCGCCAGATCGAAGTGCAGCTCTACGACGGTGACCAGCTGCTCAAGCGTGAGCAGCTCTCGACGCCGACGGGCGCGGGCTTCGAGCCCACCTCGAAGCTGCAGCTCAAGGAGGGCGACTACCGCGGCCTCGTCATGATCTGGCGCGCCGACGCCGGCGCCGCCGAGGTGCACGAGCACGTGGTGCACGTCGACGACACCTCGGGCACCGTGACCGTGCCGTGAGCGAGCTCCTGGTCGCTGCGCGAAGCAACTCGGGCCTCTCAGGCCCCGAGAATTCTCATGTGTTCTCGCTTCGCACCCTGAGCCGCATCATCTCGAAGGCCGCCGAGGCCATCGACCGGGCGTTCGAAGAGTTGCTTCCCCAGGTGCAGCCGCAGCTGGTGCGTGTCCGTCAGGCCTCCCACGTTCGGGGGCACACGGAGACACCACCACGATGCGACCCCTTCTCGTCGTAGCGCTGCTCGCCTCGGGCACCGCGCACGCCCAGTTTCAGAACCGGCACCTCGGCATCGAAGTTTCGCCGATGCGCTTCACCGACGCCGACGTCACCACGGGCCTGATGGCCGTGCTCGACGGCGCCTACTACCTCGACAACGGCTTCGAGATTGGCCTGCGCGTGCCGCTCGCCATGTTCCTCACCAGCGTCGCGAGCCGCCAGCTGCTCGGCACCGGCGGCCAGGCCTACTTCCGCTACCTGTTCATGCAGGAGTCGCTGCGCCCGTGGGCTGGCCTCGAGCTCGACGTGCTGTACCTGTTCCGCGAGAACCCCGACCTCAGCACCAACGCGCAGATCTTCGCGGGCCCCGGCGCGTCGGTCGGCGTCGAGTACTTCGTCACCGACGACGTCTCGCTCGGCGCGCGCACGTTCTTCGCGATGTACTTCGGCATCAACAGCCGCTCGCTGTTTCGGCCGTCGTACGGCGGCACCCTCTCGGCCTCGGTGTACTTCTGATGCGCGCGCTCATGGTGATCGGCGCCGTGTTCGTCGCGTGCCTGCCCCGCGTGCCCGACAACGACGTCTATGGCAGCCCCTGCGCGGCGACGCTCGACGAGATCACCTGCCTGCACGCCGAGGAGTTCTGCCCGCAGTGCCCGGGCATTCAGGTGAACCTCGGCATCATCGCGCAGGGCCGCGGCGACAAGGTCAAGGCGCGCGAGCGCTACATCAAGGCCATTCGCCTGAACCAGGAAATGGCCCAGGCCTACAACAACCTCGGCGTGCTCGACCTCGAAGACCGCGAGCCGGGCAAGGCGGTGCAGCGCTTCGAGCGCGCCCTGAAGGTGAACCCCGACTACAACGAAGCGCGCCACAACCTCGGGCTCGCCCACTGGCGGCTCGGCAAGCTCGACGAGGCCGAGCGCGACTTTCGCCACATGCTGGTCGCGAACGCGCAGCTGGCGCAGCCGTACGGCTCGCTCGGCGCGCTCGAGCTCGAGCGCAACCGGCCCGCCGAGGCCGTGCGGTGGCTCGAGCAGGCCGTGCTGATGACGCCGACCTGGGTCGACGCGTGGCGGAGCCTGGGCGCGGCGCGCGAGCAGCTGGGCCTTCGCGCCGAGGCCGCGAGCGCCTACGAGTCGTGCCTCGACTACGCGCCGAGCGAAGACCGGCTGTGTCTGGAAGGCGTGCAGCGCAACCGGTGAGCGGCTATACGCCGCGCCCATGGCCATCGAACACATCGCAGTCGTCGGCGCAGGTCAGATGGGCGCGGGCATCGCGCAGGTCGCGCTCACCTCGGGGCTCAGGGTCACGCTGGTCGACGCCATGCCGGCGGCGCTCGAGAAGGGCCGCTCGCGCATCGAGGGTGGGCTCTCGAAGCTCGTCGAGAAGGGCAAGCTCGACGAGGCCAAGAAGAAAGACGCGCTGTCGCGGCTCGTGACGGCGGGCAACATCGGTGACGTGAAGGGCGCCGACGCCGGCATCGAGGCGGTCACCGAAAACGAAGAGCTGAAGAAGAAGATCTTTCGCGAGCTCGACGCCGTCATCGCGCCGGGTGGCGTGCTGGCGTCGAACACCTCGTCGATTCCGATCACCCGCATCGGCGCGGCCACCAAGCGCCCCGAGGCCGTCATCGGCATGCACTTCATGAACCCCGTGCCGCTGATGCAGCTGGTCGAGATCATTCGCGGTGCGGCCACCAGCGACGCCACCTACACGCTCACGAAGCAGCTCGCCGAACAGATGGGCAAGACGACCGTCGTGTCGAAAGACATGCCGGGCTTCATCGTGAACCGCATCTTGATCCCCATGCTGAACGAGGCGTGCTTCGCGCTGCAAGAGGGCCTCGGCACGGCCGAAGACATCGACACGGCGATGAAGCTCGGCACGAACCAGCCGATGGGCCCGCTGCAGCTGGCCGACTTCATCGGCCTCGACACGGTGCTCTACATCGCCGAGGTGCTGCACAAGGGGTTGGGCGACGACAAGTACCGGCCGAGCCCGCTGCTGCGCCAGACGGTCGACGCCGGCTGGCTGGGCAAGAAGAGCGGCCGCGGCTTCTACAAGTACTGAGGGCACCGACATGGAATTCGTGAAGAGCGAAGTGACCGACGGCATCGCGACGATCACCCTCGACCGGCCGAAGGCGTTGAACGCGCTGAACCAGCAGGTGCTCGGCGAGCTGCTCGAGACCGTGCGCACGGTCGAGGCGAGGGCGCGCGCCATCATCATCACCGGCGCGGGCGAGAAGTCGTTCGTGGCGGGCGCCGACATCGGCGAGCTGCTCGAGGGCAAGCTGAAGGCCGAGACCGGGCACCAGGTGATGCAGGCGATCGACCAGTGCAAGGTGCCGGTGATCGCCGCGGTGAACGGGTTCGCGCTCGGCGGTGGCTGCGAGCTCGCGCTGGCGTGCGACTTCATCTTCGCGAGCGGGAAGGCGAAGCTCGGGCTGCCCGAGGTGACGCTCGGCGGGAGTCCCGGGTGGGGCGGCACACAGCGGC
>JAEUJP010000415.1 GCA_016793725.1 Myxococcaceae bacterium
GCTCGAGGTAGTACCTGGCGACCTCGATCATCGCCTTCGACTTCTCGTACTGGTCTTCGGTCTGCTCGGCCTCCTGAACGAGGGCCTTCTCGAACGAGTCCCAGTCCTTCTCGATCTCGTAGATGCCCTTCAGCGCCCTGATGCACGGCAGGTAGCTGGGGTCGATCTTCAACGCCTCGAGGTAGCAGCGCTTCGCCGACCCCGGGTCGATCAACATGTCTTCGTTGATCTTGCCCATGCGGTGGAAGAGCTCGACCGCGTCGGCCGTGTTGCCCGCCGCGATCGCCTCTTTCTCGAGCATGTCGAGCGCGAACGGCCAGTTGCCGCTGCGCTCGTACAGCATGCCGAGCGCGTGCATCGCCGGCCGGCACCGCGGGTCGAGCTCGAGCGCCTGGTGGTACGCCGTCACCGCGCGGTCGACCTGCTTCAGCTGCTGGTGAAAGATGTCGCCCATCTCGACGCACAGCTCGGCCTTCTCAGACGGGTGCGTCAGCAGCTGAATGTGGCGGTCGACCACGCCGATGAGCTCGTCCCACCGGCCCTGCGCCTTGCGCAGCCGCTCGAGCGTCTTGATCGCCTGCAGGTTCTGCGAGTCGATCGACAGCACGCCTTCGATGCACTGGTCGGCGTTGCCGAGGTTCTGGTACGTGTCCTCCCAGATCTGGGCGCTCTTGAAGAGCACCTTCACCTTCTCGCGGTAGTCCTCCGAGAGCTCGATCTGCCGCTCGTAGACGCTCAGCAGCTCGGCCGGCCGGTTGAGCCGCGTGTACAGCTGCTCCAACGCGTTCAGCGCCGCCTGGTTCGCCGGGTCGAACTCGAGCGCCTGCATGTATGCCGCCACCGCCGACTCGTCGTCGGTCAGGTCGCGCTCGTACAGCTGCGCCACCTCGACCTGAATCGCCGAGCGCTCTTCGGGCGTCGCCGCGATGTCGCGCATGCGCAACAGCGAGCTCGCCACCGCCTGAAAGTCGTTGCCCGCCCGCTGCAGCGCGATGAGGCTCTGCAGCGTCGTCGCGTCGGGCTCGAGCTCGAGCGCCCGCTCGAGCGCGCTCTGCGCCTCTCGCGGGTTGTTCATGCGCTCGGCGAAGACGCGCGCGATCTCGCGCAAGATCTCTTTGCGGCGCTCGATCGAGCCCGCCGCTTCGAGCTTCTGCTCGAGCGCGACGACGTACTCTTTGTCTTTGCCGCGGCCGCTGAACAGCTGCGCCAGCGAGTCGAGCGCGATCTCGTTCGTCGGGTCGAACTCGAGAATCTTGCGCAGCGACGACTCTGCCGCCGAGACGTCGTTCAGCTTCTCGCTCTGCACCTTCGCGAGCACCAGGTACAGCCGCTCGGCCAGCGGGCCACGCGGCACGTTGTCGGCCACGTGCTCGTACGCCGTCGCCAGCTCTTCGTACCCTTCGGTCTCTTCGGCCAGCCGCTCGACCTGCTCGCGCAGCTCGTGATCGGCCGGGGCCAGCTCGACCGCGCGCAAGAGCTTCAAGAACGCGACGTCTTTCTGACCGAGGCGCTGCTCCTGAACCTGCGCCAGCTCTTTGAGGCTCGCGACCTTCTCTTCTTCGGTGACCAGGTTCGCGAGGAACCTGTCCATCGCCGTCGTGTACGAGCGCCAGTCGTTGACCGAGCTGTACAGCTTCAGCGCCCGCTCGTACGCGATGCGGTTCGACGGGTCCAACTCGAGCACCTTCTCGAGCGCCGGGCCCGACGCCTCGGGCTTGTGCGCCGTGTCGACCCAGAGGTCTGCGACCTGGAACATCGTCGCGACCGCCGCCTCACGGTCTTCGAGCCCTTCGTACACCGTGCACTTGAGCTCCAGCGCGCGCACCGCGTCGGGGTACGCCTTCAGCGCCAGAAAGATCGCGATCACCCGCTCGAGCTCGGGCACCGCGTGCGGCTCGACCTCGAGCGCACGTCGGGCCGCGTCGAGCGCCTCTTCACGCCGGTTGCCCAGCGCCAGCACCTCGCCGAGGCGAATGCGCAGGCCTTTGACGCCCGTCGCGTCTTCCTGCAGGGGAATCAGCCGCCGCAGCACGATGACGAGATCGTCTTTGCGCTCGAGCTGCTCGAAGATGTCGCGCAGCGCCTCGAGCGCCCCGCGGTGCCGCGCGTCGCGCTCGAGCGCCGCCTTGAAGTATGCGATCGCCTCTTCGCCGCGCCCCAGCTGCTGGAAGAGCACCCGGCCGACCTTCTCGTTCAGCCGCACCAGCTCGCGCGGGTCGACCGTCACCGCCAGCTTGCTCTTCAAGAGCTCGAACAGCTCGGCGTGCTGCCCGGCCTTGTCGAGCAGCTTCTCGAGCTGCGCGAACGCGTTCTCGTTGCGCGGGTTCTTCGAGAGCAGCTCGCGGTACACCGCGATCGACTCTTCGACGTTGCCGAGGCCTTCGGCCGCGACCGACGCGATGCGCTGCAGAATGCGCTCGCGCTCGGCGCCCTGGGCGCCCTCTTTCTGCGCGTCGAGAACCCGGTACAGCTTGTCGTGAAACTGCGCCGTCTCGTACAGCTGCTCGAGGGCGCGCAAGCTCGGCAGGTGCCGCGCATCGAGAGTGAGAATCTTCTCGAACGCCGCCGCCGCACGGTCGGGGCTGTCGAGCTTGTCCATCGCCAGCTGCCCCAGCCGGAACAGCAGGGCCACCCGCTCTTGCGCCTCGGGCGCCAGCGACGCGAGCGCGTCGAGCACGCCCGCCTGCTGCTCGTAGTTGCCGAGGTTGCCGTAGATGCGGTCGAGCGCCGGCAGCGCGCGGTTGCCGACCTCGGGGTACACCTCTCGGGCCTTCTCGTAGAAGCCGACCGCGCGGTCAGACTCGCGCAGCTTCGTGTCGAGCACCTGCCCGACCTTCAGGCAGATGATCGCGGCGTCTTGCGCCTCGGCGATGCGCGGCAGCTCGTCTTCGTACGCCGAGACCAGCTCTTCGTAGCTCTTCGCCGCCTCGGCCGTCGTCTCGAGCCGCTTGCGCAGCTCGGCGTCGTTCGGGTCTTCCTTGAACGCGCGCCACAGCGCCAGAAATGCCAGTTCGGGCTCGTCTTGCGCGTCACGAACGCTGGCGAGCTCGATGAGCAGCACCTTGCGCTCGTACGCGTCGGGCGACACCGCCACGCGCGCCTCGATCACCTGCGCGAGCTTCACGAGATCGCCCGTGGCCCGGTACGCCTTCATCAGCACGTCGACCGCGATGCCGTTCTGCGGCTCTTTCGCGACGATCGCTTCCATTCGCGTCAGCGCGCCGGCGTTGCGCGGGTCGGCCGCGAGCAGCTCGGTGTACAGCTCGATCGCGCCGGCCTTGTCGAGCAGCTTGGTCTCGCGAACGAGCCCCAGGCGGTACTTCGCCGCGAACAGCGCATCACCCTGCGCGACCTTGAGCCGCCGGCCGAGAACGTCGGCCAGCTCGGGCCAGCGCTCCTGTGCTTCGCAGAGCCGGTCCATCCGCTCCAGCGCGTTCGGCTCTTCGGGCGCGATCTCGAGCAGCCGGCGAAAGGTGGCGAGCGCCCCCGCCTGGTCTTTCAGATAGTCCTGCTGGAGCGAGCCCATCTGGAACAGCAGGCCCGCGCGTCGCTGCGGGTCATCGGCCATCGCCAGCTGCCGCTTGAGCACGTCGATGAGCTCTTGAACGCGCCCGCCCTTCGCGAGCAGCTTGCCGACCGTCTCGAGCGCCTCGTTGTCGGTCGGCTCGAGCTCGAGCACCCGCTTCCACGCGTCGATCGACTCTTCGGTCTCGTCGTTCAGCGCCGCGATGCGCGCGAGCGCCCGGTACAGGTCGGCCCGGCGTACGTCGTCGGCCGCCTTCGGAGCCACCTCGGTCAGCAGCGCCACCGTCTCGTCGATGGCGTCGGCCCGCTGGTACAGCCGCAGGCACAGCTCGAGCGAGCCCTCGTCGTCGGGCAGCTCGCGCAGGCTGCGCGCCGCCGTCACGAAGGCCATCTCGCCGTTGTCCATCTGCGTCGTGTAGACCTCGGCGATCTTCTTCAGCAGCGTCACGCGCTCGCGCGGGTCGGGCTCGGTCGACACCCGCGACTCGAGCATCTGCACCAGCTTGAGGTGCTCACCCTCGCCCGCGAACACCGGCTCGAGCGTGCTCGCCGCCTCGCCCTTCAGCGGCGAGTCAGACCGCGCCATCTCTTCGAGCGCGCCGACCGCGCTGGCGTGCGCCGCCTTGCGCTTCAGCACCTCTTGAAACTGGCTCAAGGCCCCGCGGGGGTCATTGAGGCGCGAGAGCTTCAAGCGACCCAGGCGCACCATCAGCTCGAGCGCCTGCTCGGTCTGCCCCTTCTGCTCGGCCAGCTGAATCTCGCGGCCGATGAGCACCGCCAGCTCGGGGTACCGCTCGGTCTCGCTCAGCACGCGCGCGAGGAACTTGATGGCGTTCGGGTCTTCGGGCCGGCGCTCGAGAATCTCTTGATAGCACTGCGCCGCGAGCGCCTTGTCGCTCAGGGTCTCTTCGGCGAGGTTCGCGAGCTCGAACAGCAGGTTCACCTGCGCCGTGACGTTCGCCTCGAGCGCGAGCTGCCGGCGCATCACGAGCGACAGGTTCTTGAAGTCGCTCGTCTTGCGGAAGATGCGCGCCAGCGCATCGAGCACGAAGAGGTTGCGCGGGTCGCGCGTCAACACCTCGTTCCACGCGCGGGCCGCGAGGTCGAGCCGCTGCAGGCGGTCGCCGTAGATCGCCGCCAGGCGGCGCCACAGATCGTCAGACAGCGCCTCGTCGGCGCCCCGCTCGAGCGTGTCTTCGTACGCCGCCGCGAGCTCTTCGAAAGAGCCGAGGTCGGCCGCGAGCCGCTCGAGCTCTTCGCGCGTCGACTCGTCTTGCGGCGCCTCGGTGAACGCCCGCAGGCGCGCCGCGAACGCGAGCGGCTTCTGGCCGAGGCCCTCGCGCAGCACCGCGATCTCGGTGATGAGCGGCAGTCGAAGCTCGTTGTTCGCGATGCCGACGCGAACCTCGAGCACCTCGACCAGCTTCTTCATGTCTTTCAAGCGGCGGTAGCAGGGCTCGAGCAGCCGGGCGGCGTCGGGCCGCACCTGCTCGATCGCCATCAGGCGCTCGAGGCCGGCGACGGCGTTCGCCTCGAGCGGCGAGACCTCGAGCACCGTGCCGAACGCGCGCAGCGCCTCGACGTGCTGCCCCTCTTTTTCGAGCAGCTGGGCGCGCCGCAGCAGGTACTGCAGCCGCAGCGTGTCGTCGTTCGTCATCGACGCGAGCTGGTCGAGCACGTCGGCCTGTTCCATGA
>JAEUJP010000255.1 GCA_016793725.1 Myxococcaceae bacterium
CCTCGCTGCGTCGGCTGCTCGACGACGCGCGCACGCGCTCCGAGCGCAGCTGGCCCCTGTGGCTGCAGCGTCTGTCTCTTCTCCAGCGGCCGACGAAAGAGACCGCCGCGTTCGGGCTCGCCGAGCTCGAACGTGCCACGAGCCGCGACGCGGTGGGGGCGTCGTCCGCCGTGGTGGGAGCCTTGTCGCATGGCCTCGCGCGCTCCGAGCCCACCCTCGCCCGCCAGTTCGAAGAACGACTGCAGCAGGGCTTCGGGCAAGCCGACGCCAGCGCGCGCGCCGCGTGGACGCTGGCGCTGGGCAACACGCGCTCGCCACGCGTGCTCCCGCAGCTCGAGGTGGCCGCCAACGACGCCGACCCGCGCGTGCGCACCACGGCGGCGTGGGCTCTGGGCTCGCTCGAAGATGGCTCCACACAGACCACCCTCTCGCGGCTGTGCCTCGACCTCGACCCACGCGTGCGCGAGGCGGCGATTCACGCGCTCGCGCAGGGGCCGTTCTCGCTCCCGGTGGCGGCCGCGGCCATCGCCGCGTCGCCTGACGGGCGTGCCGACGCTGCCTGGGTGAACCTGCTCGCGCCCCACCTCGCCGAACCCGGAGTGCGTGAGGTGCTGGTCCAGTTGCTGGCCCGAACGACCGAGCCGTCACTCGCCGGCCGCCTGCGGACGCTGCTGGAAGGATGACGAGAGGCACGCAGGATTTGCGGCATGAGAGCACGACCTTCCCGACGCCGTCGTTGCGGCAGCTCGAGTGCCTCTGCGGCCCCCGCGAGTTTTCGGAGTATGAGCCGCGCATGCCCGAGCAGCCGAGCAGCACGGTCGACCTCGCGACGGGGAGTGACTCCAGCGACCGCCTCACCGCGGCGGTGCGCGTGAAGCGACTGGTCTGTGTACACGGCGCCGATCAGGGGCGCATCGTCTTCGCCGACACCGCGCGCCGCGTGGTCTTCGGTCGCGCGCCCGAGGGGCCAGACGCCGTGTTGCTCGACGACGCAGCGACCAGCCGTCAACACTTCGCGCTCCTCGTCGACGCGCAGGGCGCAGTGCACGTGGAAGACCTGGGTTCGCGCAACGGCACCTGGCTCGACGGGGCGCGCGCCACCACTCGACTCCCGCTGCGCGACGGCTCGGTGGTGCGCGCCGGCAGCACGGTGTTCGTCTTCGAAGACGTCGAGCTGCCGCCCAACACCCGCCTCGTCCCCCTCGCGCCGGGCGTGAAGCTCCTGGGCGACAGCCTCGCGCTGCAGCGGCTGCGTGGAGAGCTCGCCACCGTCGCGCCCAGCGGGCTGCCGGTGCTGGTGCTCGGCGACACGGGCGTCGGCAAGGAGCGCGTGGCCGAAGAGCTGCACCGCCTCTCCGGCCGCTCCGGCGCCTTCGTCGCGCTCAACTGCGCGTCGCTCACCGCGCAGCTCGCCGAGAGCGAGCTCTTTGGCCACGTGGCTGGCGCCTTCACCGGCGCGCAGAAGGCCCACGACGGCATGTTCGTCGCCGCGACTGGCGGCACGCTCTTCCTCGACGAGCTGGGCGAGCTCCCGCTCGAGCTGCAGCCGCGCCTGCTGCGCGCGTTGGCCGATGGAGAAGTGCGCCCCGTCGGCAGCCCGCGCGCACAGAAGGTCGACGTGCGCTTCGTCGCCGCCACGCTGCGCGACCTCACCACCGCCGTGAGCGAGCGCACCTTCCGCGAAGACCTCTACGCGCGGCTCCAGGCGTGGACGGTGCGCGTACCGCCGCTGCGCGAGCGGAAGGTCGACGTGTTGGCCATCGGCCGCCACTTCTTCCAGAGCGCGGGCGTCGAGAGCTTCACCGCTGACGTGGCCGAGGCGCTCTTGCTGCACGACTGGCCGTGGAACGTGCGCGAGCTCGAGCAGATGGTGCGGGTGTGCGCGGTCCAGGCCGGGGGGAAGCCGGTGCGGCGCGAGCACCTGCCGGTCGCCTTCGCGGCGCGTTTGCAGGGGCGCACCAGCGACTCCGAGCGCACAGGGGTCGCGCGGCGGGCGTTCGAGCTCATGGTGCCGCGCGACGCGACCCCCGACGAGGCGATGTTGCGGCTCGCGCTCCAGCACTTCGCGGGCAACGTCGCCGAGCTCGCCGCGTGGTTCCAGAAAGACCGCAAGCAGGTGTACCGCTGGCTCGAGCGCGCCTCGCTCGACCCTGACGCCTTCCGCGAGCCCGAAGACCCGTGAACGCGTCCTTTCAGAGCACCTCCGGCCCTTCACGAGGAGCGTTGGGGCGACGCAGAGACAGACCCGCAGTCTCGACGTGCGAGGAACGCTGACATGAGAGACCCCTGCCCTGCCCGCGAAGAGCTGGTGCGTCACGCGCGCGGCGAGCTGAGCGGCCCGGCCGAAGCCACCGTGCGCGAGCACCTCACCGGCTGTGAAACCTGCCGCGCCGTCGTGGCTGCCGTGGTCGCCCCGACCGCGTCGACCGGCGCGACCCCTCAGCCGGTCGCCACGGAGCGCGCCGCGCTGCCCACCGGCATGCGCCTCGAGCGCTTCGTCGTGCTGCGCGAGCTCGGCTCCGGCGGCATGGGGCGCGTGTACGCCGCGTGGGACTCGCGCCTCGAGCGGCGCGTGGCCTTGAAGGTGGTGAAGCACGAGGTGATGGCGCGGCTCGAGCACCAGCGCGCGGCGCTCATGAACGAGGCGCGCGCCATGGCGCAGCTCGCGCACCCCAACGTCGTCACCGTGCACGACGTCTTCGAGGCCGAGGGCCAGCTGGTCATCGCCATGGAATTCGTCGAGGGCACCACCCTGCGCGCCTGGGCCGCCGAGCACGCCGACCCCGCCGAGCGCTGGAGCGCCCTCTTCGACGCCGGTCGCGGTCTCGCCGCCGCGCACGAGCAGGGTGTGCTGCACCGCGACTTCAAGCCGGACAACGTGCTGGTGAGCGGCACCGGCCGCGCGCAGGTCGCCGACTTCGGGCTCGCGCGCACGTCCCGCGCCGATGGCTCTCCAGCCGCGGGCGGCACGCAGGGCTACCTCGCGCCCGAGGCCTCGCGCGGAGGCGCCCTCGACGCGCGCGTCGACCAGTTCGCCTTCGCCGTCACGGCGTGGGAACTGATCACCGGGAAGAAGCCCAGCGCCGAGGGCGCGAGCGCCGGGCCTCTCACCGCGAGGGAAGCGGCGGTGCTCCAGCGCGCGATGCACGAGCAGCCAGCCGAGCGCTTCGAGTCGATGCACGCGCTGCTCAGCGCGCTGCTCAGCGCGCGTGACTGGCCTCGTCGTCGCGCGCGGCGCATCGCACTGGCGGTGGCAGCCGGCGCGCTCCTGCTCGGCGGCGGCTGGGCGATGCAGCGCGAGCGGCTGGCGTGCAGTGACGGTGAGCGGCTCGCCGCACCGCTGCTCGACGACGCGCGCCTCGCGGCCATCAGGGCGGCGTTCGAGAAGAGCGGGCTGCCGAACGCGACCGACATCTCCGCGAAGCTGGTCGACATGGCCCGCGAGCGCACCGTGCAGTGGCGCGACGGGTGGGTGGCCGCGTGCCGCGCTGCGAGAAGTGCGCCGGTGGGTGGTGCGTCTCTCGAGGAGGCGCGCATGCACTGCTACGAGCGCGCGCTGATCAACCTCGACGTCGCCACCGAGGAGTGGACGCACGGCAGCCGCGAAGTGCTCGACCAGGCCTCGCTGGTGTTCGACGAGTTCTCGAGCCCGGCCGCCTGCGAGCAGGTCAGCCCCGAGTCGTACCTCGTGCTCTCGTCGAACGAGTCGGTCGCGCGCACGCTGGTTGCCCGCCGCCGAGAGCTCGACCGCATGTGGATGCGCGCCCAGTTCTCGTCGCGCGAGCAAGCCCTCGCGCTGCGCGCTCAGGCGGTCGAGGCGATGAACGAGACCAGAGAGCCCGGGCTGGAAAGTCTCCATGCCTCTGCGGCCACGCTCGTGTCGTCCATCGACACCCGCTTCGACCTGCCCGAGATGGCCAGCACCGGGCTCGCCGCGTTGCACGCCTCGCTCGCGGCAAGCGACTACTCGAACGCCGTGTTCGCGGCCATCGCCATGGCGAGGCAGCGGCAGGCAGCGGGCGACGCAGAGGAAGGCGTGCGCTGGGTCGACGTCGGCGAGGCGCTGGAGACACGCCTCTCGTCCTGGCGCCTCGAAGCCGAGCTCGCGATGACGCGCGCGAGCATGCTCGCCTCGCTCAAACGCTTCGACGAAGCGCTCGAAGCGAACCGGCGTGCCAATGAGGTCCTCGAAGGCAAGCTCGAGCCCAACTCGCTGCTGCTGGCCACCTCGCGCAACAACTACGCGGGCGCACTTTCCAACCGCGGCCGCTACGACGAAGCGCGGGTGCTCTACGAAAAGGCGCTGACCGTGAAGCGCGCTCGACTCGGCCCCGACAACCCATCGCTGCTCCCCACCATCGCCAACCTCGCCTCGCTCAACCTCGACACCGGCCACCCCGAAGAATCACTCACCGGAAACCTCGAGGTGCTCGCGAAGCTGACCCCGGTGAACGGCAAGCCGCACCGCCGGCGCAACATCGTGCTCAACGGCATCGTCGCGGCGCTGGTCGACCTGCATCGGCTGAAAGAGGCACGCACCTACGCCGACGAAGCCCTCGCGTTGCCAGACCTGACGCCGGAAATGCGCGCCCGCGGGCTCCGCATCGCCGCCGACTTGTCGGTGCAGGAAGGTGACCTTGCGCGGGCCGAGCGCGAGCTCGCGGCAGCCGACGAGGCCTACCGCGAAGCGAAGCTCGACGCCGACCCCGCAACGGTCGCCACGATGTCCGTGGTGCGTGGAGAACTCGCGCTGGCGCAGGGCAAGGCCGACGAGGCGCGTCGGCTGGTCGACGTCGCGCGCGAAAGCCTGCGGCCCGAGAACACGCCGAGGATACGCAAACGCGTCGAGGCCCTCGCCCAGAAGCTCGGTCGCTGAACTGCTCCTGCGAAGTGCGACTTCGCGGCGACACCGGCACGCACCTTCCACAGCGCCTCTTCGACGTCCCGGGCCACGCCCGTGCCTCGACAGGGCAGTCGCCTGACCGTCACGTCGTCGCGACGAACTTCGCGAGCGCCTTCTCGACGCTGACTGCTGCCTGCTCGAGCTTCGCCTCGCGCAGCACACGCACGTACTGGCGGGTCTGCTCGTCGAGCCACTTCACGCGCGGGTGGTCCTTCGCGGCGAGCTTCCTCAGGCGACTGCCGTCGACGCCGTCGACTTCCCAGGCGTGATGACGCGAGCGGTACAGCTGCTGCCACTTGCCGATGTTGCTGATGACTTCCTTCGCCAGCTTCTGAGACGGCGTGGCGAACAGCACCGGCAGGTACGCGCCCTCGAGCCGGAAGAAGCCGGTGAACCCGTCGAAGAGCGCCGCCTCGAGGAGCGCTTCGCGCCGCTTGCCGTCGAGCGCCAACAGCACCTCGCACCACATGGGCGCCGACCACTGCTTGTCGAAGGCGCTCGCGCTCAGCGCCTTGAAGCGCTTCTCGTCGCCCGACTTCGAGCGCCTCGCCAGCTCGAGCGCGATGGGCACTCGCAGTGACTCGATGAGCACCGTTCTGCCGTCGGCGAGCTGCACCGAGTCGTAGAAGTCGAAGGTGCGCAGTTCCTTCAGGAGGCCGGCATCGTCTCGACACGCGTGAAGGAGCGCGGCCTGCACCCGCAGGCGGGCCGGAGTGCCGTCGGCATCGCGCGCGGCGTCTTCGACACGCTCGCATTGCACACACGCCGCCATGACCTCCGCGCCCGACTTCCCGCGCGTGACGACGGCGGAGATGGCCTCTCGGCGGGCGGGTTCTCTGCTCGCGAGGGTGACGAGTTCGCGCAAGGTGCGCGTACTGCCGTCGAACGAGAACGCCTCGTCGAGCGGCTCCCGCACCTCGAGGCCGGCGAACCGGCGCACGTCGATCGTCAGCGTGGGGAACCCTGCCTTCTTCAGCACGCCCTCGACGCGGGCAAAGAGCGCTGCGTCCTGCGTCACGCGCTCGAGGAAGCGGCGCTGCGCGTCGCTCAGCTTCGCGGCGTCGGCGACGCGCCCGGGGAACAGCAGCGGCGCGACCTCGCCCACCGCCACGTGCGCCACGTCGGACTCGAGCAGCGGGAGCCACGCGGCGGCTTCTCCTGCGCCCTGCGCCACGCGCCGCGCGACCGCCGCCACGTTCCCCATTTCCCACGGGAAGCCGCGAGCGACGTCCTTCGAGGTGAGGAGCCGGGTGAGCTCGCCGCGAGCGTCGACCGTCAGCTTGCCCAGCCGCGCCAGGCCAAAAACGCCCGCCAGCCGCTCGATGGGCGCCTTCGCCGCGAGCGCCGCGGTGAACGACGTCTGGTCGGCCTCCACCTTGCCCTTCCCGACGATGGCGAGGCTGAAGAGCGCGGTGGCGCGCACCGTGGCGTCGGTCTCGCGCTTCAGCGACGCGCGCAGAATCACCAACAGGTCGTCCCGGCCGCTGCGCAGCGTCGCGAAGAGAAACGCGGCGCCGAGGCGAGCGGCGACGTTCGACTCGCCGATGCGGGAAATGGCTTCTGCCCTGACGCCCTCGGCGGCGCGCACCAGGGCGGCGTCGACGGGGAGGTCCTTCTTCGCGAAGAGGAGCGCGTTGGCGCTGCCGCCGCACGCGAGGAGCCCCAGCAGGCCGAAGAGCTCGCCCTGAATCGGGCAGCGCTCATCGTTGGCGATGGGCACCAGCAGCGGCGCGATGGTCTTCGCTCCGGGCGCGAGCGCGTCCTGGTGCACCAACTCGGTGAGGAAGAACGACAGCGCACCGCGCGCCGGCGCCTTCGGCCCCAAGAGAGCCTTCAGCTTCGAAGGCACCTTCGAGCCGTCGTCTTCGTAGACGAGCTCGACCTTCTTCCAGTCGATCCGCTTCGCAGCCATGCAACCTCCGCGTCACTGCTGCAGGCAGTAGAGCCGATGGGCGGCCGCGCAGAGCTCGGAGTTTCCGCCGAAGGCGTTGGCCACCTGACTGTCGGTCGCGGCGCCGATGCCACCGAAGCTCTGCGGCGAAGCGCTGTTCCAGCCCAGGCACGTGTTCCCGGGAGCGCCCTGCATGGTGAGCGCCGGCGCTCCCGACCACACGACGTCGTGCACGTACGCGCCCGCGGCGGTGACGTTGAGCGGCGCCGACCAGTACGCGTCGGCGAAGGCCTGCGCGGGCGTGGCGGTGAGCTGCACGCCGTCGACGCGGAACCAGGGCGCACCCGCCGTCGAGAACCGCGAAGACGCGGTGGTGTTGAGCGGCGTGAGGAGCGCGAGGAAGGTGCCCGGCAGCCCGGCGCTGGCGGCCTCCGAAGTACACAGCGCGTCGGCCGAGGGCAACCCGCCGCCCGGCGTCCACGTGCTGGAGGTGACGAAGGCGATTCGCGCTGCGGGAGGAGGCGGAGAGATGATGGCCGCACCGGTCTCGCTCACGCCGAAGCAGTACAGCCGTCGACTGCTGCCACAGCTGCCGTACGCGCCCGTGGTCCACGCCGAGGTCGCGGTGCCCGTCGTGCCGAGCCCCGCGGGAGTCTGGCCGGCGTTGCTCGTCCAATCGCCGCAGGTGTCGGCGTCGAGCTGACGCGTGCCGATGGTGGTGGTGCTGGTGAAGACCGTGGTGGTGAAGACGTCGTTGCCGAACTCATCGAGCCGCAGCGGGTAGTAGATGGTGCCGGAGGTGAGCTCCGCGACGGAGTTGGTGAACGGCAGCCCGTCGGTGCGCACCCACCCTCCCGCACCCAGACGCATGCTCGCCTTGCCGGTCGTCGTCGAGAGCCACGCGCGGTAGGTGCCCGGCAGGCTCGCGGCAGCGGCGGCGCTCTGACAGATGCCGTCGGCGCCCACCAGGCCGCCCATCGCGCCGGTGGTGGTGGCCGAGGTGACGAAGGCGATGTTGGGCCGGGTGAAG
>JAEUJP010000288.1 GCA_016793725.1 Myxococcaceae bacterium
CCTCGCTGATTCGCCTCACGTTCTTCACGCAGCCCGACTTCTTCGCGCAGGTGCGCTGGGTGTTTCGCGGCGTCGAAGCGGCCGACGGCGGCATGGTCGACATCGAAATTCCCGGGCTGGCGGGCGCGAAGCTCCAGCACACCTTCCTCGGGCTCGACGGCTACGAGTCGCAGCCGTTGGCCGACGTGCCGGCGGGCTTCAGCGCCGTCGTCTCGTCGCAGCGCTGGTCGGCGGCCTCGGCGCCGACGAAAGAGCGTGGTCTCGCAGCGCTCGCCGAGGTCGAAGACCCGACCCGGCGCAACACCGACACGCTGCAGTGCGTGACGTGCCACGTGACGACGCCGCTGCGCGGGGTGCGGCCCGAGCTGCCGGCGGGCTACACGTCGGGCTACAGCCTGTCGACCGATGGGGGCGAGTCCGTTTCGTCGCTGCGCTCCCTGCGCGCGTTCGGCTGGTTCATGGCGCAGCCGATGATCTCTCAGCGCGTCGTCAACGAGAGCGCCCAGGTGCTCGCCGAGCTCGCCGCCTGCCCCTGACGCCTCGACGTGACCCGCTCGGGGCACCCGGGCTCCATTTCAGCGGCGGGTAATCGTGCAGCGGCCGGCGGTGACTGCCGCGAGGTCGCCCGAGCCCAGCCAGACCTTGCCGTCGACCCCCCCACGCAGGTGCACGTCAAAGAAGGCGAGCGCGGCCGACGTCAGCGCGGCGCGCAGCTCGGCGCAGCGCTCGGCGGTCGCCTGAGCCAGGCACGGGCCGAGGTCGCCGCCGAACAGCCCGTGCTTCGCGCCCGGGTCGTTCAGGTACACCTTCCAGCGGGGGCCTTCGGGCAGCAGCGGGAACACTGCCTCGCGGCTGGCGGGCTCGCCCGGGTCACCGTCGTTCAGGCCGGTGGCCATGAGCGTCGGCACGGCCAGCCGCGCGAACGACTCGCTCATGAAGCCGTCGCTGCCGGGCCCCTGCGGCGAGAAGGCGACGATCGCGCGAACCTCGGGAGCCCTACGGCTCACCAGGTCGGCGGTCGAGCAGGGCACGATGGCGCCCTGCTTCTTGCCGAACGGTTGGCCGCACAAGAAGTTGCGGGTGACGCCGCCCACCATCATCGCCGCGCCAGCGCCCGCTGAGTGCCCCATGTGCCCGATGCGGCCGAGGTCGATCGCCGCCGCCCACTCGGGGTTCGTGGCCACGCGGTTCGTCACCCAGGTGAGCACCGCGGCGACGTCGAGGGGCCGCGCCCAGTTGGTCTTGAGCGCGCACGGCGCGCCCACCGCGACGGGCACACCCACCGCCGCGCAGAGGTCGTCGTAGTCGCTCGAGCCTGCGGCGTTCGGGTCGCGGCTGTAGCCGGGGTGCGCGATCGAGATGACGACGTAGCCGGCGGCGGCGACGATGCTCGCCCACTCGGGCAGCGCCAGCGTGACGTCGCTCAGCCCGTCGGCGCCTCCGTGCGACATCAACACCAGCGGGGCGGGCTGGGGAGCGCCGGCCGCGCGGTACACCGCGATGGGCACGACCCGCATACGGCCCAGCACGTCGACGTAGCTGACGTCGTCGGCGAACACGACCTCCGAGACCTGGCTGCCGAGCGGCGGCGCCCACAGGCAGCCTTCGGTGCGACCCAGCCTGCACTTCGGCGCTGGGGTGAGGTCGACCGGCACCTCCACCGGAGCGATGACGAGCTCGGCGCCCTCGGCGAAGCTCCCGGCGTCGACCGCACCGGCGTCGCCCTGGCCGGTCAGCCGCAGGTCGGCTTGCACCAGGGGCTCTGCGACGTCTTGGTGCTCCGGAGCGCACGCCATCAGCCCCAGGGCCAGGGCCGCCGCGAGCGTAAAACCGGGCTTTTCGATGAGGTTCATGAGCGGGTGACGGCTGCAAGGCGCCGGCCGGCCAGCTCGCCGCTGTCATGCCGGCCGTCTACCCGAGCGGAGTGTCGGCGCGACCCGACGGTCGGTGCCGGGCCGAGCCGACGCCTCCATGAGCCGCGCACGTCGTCAAGCCGTTACGACCCACTCCGCGCAGGTCAACGGTCACCACGCCTCACGCGCGAGATCCTCGGCGCGACGCTACAAATGGCGGGCCGCCCCGTCCGTGTGCGAACGACATGCTGCCCGACCGGAAGCGCAACCCATCGACGGCCATTCGGAGCCCCCTGCGGGCTCACCCTCTTGCGCGGCACCACGACACACGACACGGCAGCGAAGATGCGACAACGACGACCGACTGCCGTCCTCACTCCATGGCAACTGCGCAGGCGCTGGCTCTTTCGATTGTGGCTTCGCTGGTCGTCTTGACGGGCTGTCTCTCGACTGAGGGCGTCGACGTCGGGTGTGGCACTGGCTGCGTCATCGGTCCAGACGGGGGCAGCGCCACGGCAGGCGGTGCGGCGGGAGGCGGCGCGGCGGGAGGCGGTGCGGCGGGAGGCGGTGCGGCGGGAGGCGGTGCGGCGGGAGGCGGTGGCGGCTCGAGCCTTGACGGGGGGAGCGCGGCGTGCGCCGGCGAGACCCTCGGCTGTCGCGCGGGCGACGTTCACCGGGTCGACGGGTGTGGGGAGTCGCTGGGGCGGCTCCACGACTGTCTGGGCTTTGGCTGCGCGGCGGCGGCTTGCGTCTCGCCCGCTCCGACCTTCGTCACGTCGCATACCGCGAACTTTCCGACTGCGGCGCGCGTCGCCTACCCGCAGGGGCTCGGAGTCGCGGACTTCAACTCAGACTCTCACCCGGACCTCGCCGTGGGGACGCTGAACGGTTTCGTGTACGTCTTCTTCGGGGCCGGAGACGGCAGCTTCATGCTCGCGCGCACGCTGACCACGCCCCGCGACAACCTCAAGTCGATCGCGGTCGGCGACCTGACCGGTGACGGGCGGCCCGACATCGTCGCGACGGGTGGTGGCTCGAGCTACGTCTTGTTCCGAGGGACGAGCACTGGCTCGTTTTCTCAACCGCAAGCCGTCGAGCTCGGTGCCTATCTGTACTCTTCGGCGGTGGGGCACTTCGACGGCGACGGGATTCTCGACGTCGCGATGGGCTCGATGGCGACCTCGGACCTCGGCGTCTACGTCTTTCGAGGGGGGCCCGCTGGCCTGGTGCTCACCTCGAAGAGCCCGCTGAACGGGTACTCCGCCGCGCTCAGCGCCGGCGATGTCGATGGCGACGGAAAGCAAGATCTCATCTCGAACGCCGATGGAGTCGCACAGCTCCTGTTCGGCCGCGGCGATGGCACCTTTGCACCGGCCGTGCAGCACACGCTGGGCGCCGAGTACGGCGGGTACCTCGTCTCGATCGTCGACGTGAACTCTGACGGCAGACGCGATCTCGTGTCGACGATCAGGGTGCCGCCCACGGGCGGGTTCTCGGTGGTGCTCAACCTGGGCGCGCGAGCCCTCGGGCAGACCATGCCAGGAACCATCGCGTGTGGGCGGGGCCCCCTGCTCGTCGCAGACTGGACCCGCGACTCGCTGCCCGACGTCGTCTGCGCCGCAAGGGACCTCAGCCTCACGGTCGGAAACGGCGATGGCACGTTCCGCGGGTGGTTTCCGATTGCCGCGCCTGACATCGGCGCCGGAGCGAACGACTACATCTCGTCGGTCGCCGCTGACCTGAATCATGATGGCCGAGTCGACATCGTTCAGGCGGGTGGCCACTCGCTCGCCGTCTACCGTGTGCAGCCCTGAGGTCTCGCAGACGCGGTCGTAGCAGCTCTGGGCCTTGAGAGCCTTCATGGCGCGAACGCGGGCGGAACTCTACCCGCCGGGCCAGCGCGCGCGGCTCAGCACTTCGAGAAGCACTCGTCGATGAGGTCCGTCGTCGTGTCGCCGCAGACGTTGCCGTGCCAGCTGCCGCACTTGCGGTCGATGCAGGCGCGAGCGCCCGAACCGCCGCTCGGAGGGCCGGGCGGCGGGGAGGGCATCTCGATCGCGCTGCTGATCAGCTGCCTGTCTCAGCCCTCGTACACCTGAGGCGGGGCGGCAACGACTCGTGGTCGATCCTTCCCGAGGTGCTCAGCGCTGATTACGTCTGGCGAACTTCGCCGATGCCAGGTCGCGCGGTGGTCTCTGCTCTAATGCTTGCATCCTCGCGCGCGCTCGATATTCATCGCCTGCGTCCTGACGACGGCGACCTCGAAGAAGACGATGAACGGCTCGCTGAGATCTCTCTTGCCTCTGGTCGCGTTCGGCGCCGCGTACCTCGCTGGCGCAGAACTGGGTCACTGGGTCTCGGGTGGGGCTGGGTTCGCGACGTTTTGGCCAAACAGCGGGCTGTTTCTCGCGGCGCTCTTGCGTGCTCCGCGCGCCCGTTGGCCTTTGTTTCTCGCAGCGGGCCTTGCGGCGAACCTTTTGTCCAATTGGGTGCACGGTCAGCCCTGGCCGGCGTCGATTGCGTTTTGTGTTGCGAACGCAGCAGAGGCGGCGATGGGAGCGGCGCTCCTCGAGCGGTTGCTCGGGCCGGCGCCGAAGCTGAGCGGGCTCAAGACCACGATGATGTTGCTCTTGGTCCCTGTCGTCACGAGCGTACCGCTGGCGGCGGTGGTGGCGGCTGTCGTTGGCAGCGCCACCTTCGGCGCGCCTTTCCGTGTTTTCGTCGAGGCATGGTGGGCGGCCGATGCGCTCGGCGTGGTCGTTGCGACCCCATTGGTGCTGTTGCTGGTCGACGTTCGAGAAGCGCCTGCGCGAGCCCGCGTGGCCGAGCTGGTGGTCCTTCTCTTGGCGTTGGGGGGCGCTGCCGCCTGGGTATTTCTCAGCTCGAGAGGCGCGACGCCCACCTGGCTGCTGCTGGTCATGGCTGCGATCACCTTGCGGCTTCGGTCGCGAGGCGTGGCTTTGGCCGCGATGACATTGGCGGTGCTCGCTGGTTACTTCACGAACAGGGGCCATGGGCTGTTCGCGCTCACCGGCAGCCTGCTTGAGCGCACGGCGGCT
>JAEUJP010000313.1 GCA_016793725.1 Myxococcaceae bacterium
GGCGCGTGCACTTCAGCGACGACGGCCTCAGCTGGCACGAGCGCGCCCTCACGCCCACCGGCGTCTCAATCGGCGGCGTCGCATTCAGCCCCGACACCGGCACCTTCGTCGGCGTCACCGCCGGCTACTTCAACGGCTACGCGGCGCAGCGCTTCTACCGAAGCCAAGACGGCATCGCGTGGGAACAGCTCCCCACCAGCGCCACGGTGCAGAGCCACCCGATTCTCGGCATCAGCTGGGGCCGCATCGAAGCCCCGTGACGGGTGGCTCAGCTGCTGCGACGACGCCGCAGCAGCGCCACCACGCCGAGCAGCCCCAGCGACAGCGCACCACCCGCCGCGCTGCAGCCCGGCGCCACATCACCGAGCGCGTTCATCGGAGCCTCGAGCACGATCGGCGACGCCGGCATCGGCATCTCGGGCATCACCGGCGTGCCGGCATCGGGCACGACCGGCGCGTCGCACACGTCGGCCTGCTCCATCGAGAAGCTCATGTTGATTTGCGTGCGGTCGCGCGTGCTCGTGTTCGCCACCGTGAAGTACACCTCGCCGCCGCACGGCACCGATATCTCGGCCTTGCCGTTCATCATGCCGTTCGCCTGCGTCGGCGTGACCACCAGGTCGGCGTCGTTCGTCAGTACCGAGCCGTTGCGCGTGAACGTGATGGGCTGCCCCACCTTCACCAGAAAGCGCGTGCGTGCCATGCCTCCGCCGCCACCACCGCCGAAGCTCGGCCCGCTCACCGTCACGCTCTTCACGCCGTGCGGCGCGCGAAACTTCATCTGGTACGGCCCGGGAATCACCGAGCCCATCGCGAGCTGCGCCGACTCGGCGCCGGGAATCGCGTAGTACGTGCGAGGCCCCGGGTTGTCGGTCAGGTCGAGCACCTTGCTGCAGTTCGACACGCCGCGCGCATCGAACACGGCCTTCATCTGCCCTTCGGCGTCGGCGACGCCCGGGAACGCCTGACCCACCGTCGCCGAAACGATGCTCGCCGCGATCTCGAACCCGACGTCTTTCGGAAACGAGACCAGCGCCGCGTAGAACGCCGCGTCGAACGTCTTGCCCTGGTCGCTGCCCTGGAACAGCCGCGAGCGCGCCTCCCAGATGGCGCCCGTGTAGTGCAGGCTGTCTTGGTGCGACTCGCCCCACAGCACGTCGGGGCACTTGTCGCCGTTGTTCACGTCACGAATGCCCGTGCCACCGCCCGCGCCGCGCGGCCCGACGTACGCGCCGATGTTCGACAGGTTGCCCGTCATCGCCGCGATGATGTCGGCGTTGCCTTCGTGCAGCGCCTGCGACTCGCCGTTCGCCGAGCGCGAGTCGACCGTGACCGTGTAGTTCCAGTCGGCGGTCGACCGAATTGCCCCGTGGCCGAACTCGTGCCACACGACCGGCCCGTCGTACGCGTAGTCGGCCTGGTTGCCCTGGTAGAGCAGCAGCGCATCGGAGTCGAACGCGTAGTCGGGCACCGACAGCGCCATCATCTGCTCGCGGCGCACGAACATCGCGTTGTCGGTGCGCACCAGGTTGTTGCCCACCAGGCCCGCCATCGTCTGCGTCGCCGTGCGGAAGTCGGGGTCACTGATGTTCGTCCAGATGGCCATCACGCGGCCCGTGCGCGAGTCGAACGTGCGAAACGGCTGAATGCCCTTGCCCGAGACGAACGGCCCAACCGACAGCGCGCTCAGGTAGTCGTGCACCTTGTTCACGTGGTGGTACGCGTGCACCTCGGCGAACGTGTCCCAATCGGCCAGCGACGCCGCCGTCGGTGACGACGTCGTCGGCGGGTCGACCGGCGCGTACACGAAGTTGCCGTTCGGGTTCAGCATCGGGTCGTTGCTCGCGCGGTGCACCCGGTCGCAGATGGCCACGTCGTACGGCATCGTGCCGCCGCCGCCCGTGCCGATGAGCCCCGTCGCCCGCTTCGCGGGCGCCCCCGCCGCGCTGCTGCAGCCCGCCGTCGGGCAGCAGTTGAACGAACGAATGTTTTCGCCCTCGAGCACCCCGCTCGACCACCCGGCGGGAAAGTGTGCGAGCTCGACGTCGATGAGCGGCGTGCCGGTGATGCCCGGCGCCCCCGGGCTCGACGCGAACACCTTCGCGTTCGTCGCGTGGTGCACCTGGTTCTGCTGGAAGATGACGTGCCCGTCGGCCGCGTCGATCGCCAGGTGCCAGTTCTCGTCGTTCTTCAGCGTCGGCACCCACGTCAGGTACCCCGCGCGCAGCTGCCCCTCGACCACGAAGTAGTACGGCTGCCAGCCACCGTACGGCGTGCCGTCGTTCTGCAGCAGCGCGCCCTCGACGATGTTCGACGCCGCCTTCAGCGCCTCGCCGCCCGACAGGCTCCAGAACAGCCCGGTCGCCGGCGCGGGGCTCAACGTCGACGACACGCGCACCACGCGGCGCTCGGCGTCGAACGTCACGATGGCCGTCGCGCCCCACACGGTGACGTCGCCGACGCGCTGCTTCAGGTGCACCGTCGCGCCGAGCTTCGTCGAGAAGGCGTCGCCGACCACCAGCGTGCTGCCCGCACCCAGGCCCAGCTCGGCCTTGCGCGAGAGCGCGAAGCGCAACGCTTCGTCGGTGAGCTCGCCCGTCACCGGCGCCGAGAGCACCCCGTGCGTGAGCGCGAGCCGGCCGTCGGGCCGGGTCACGGTGAGTGGAGCAGGAGCAACGTGGACGAGGGTGAGCAGGGCAAGGGCGAACACCATCAGAGCCTCTACCGGCCGCGCGACGTGCAGGGCAAGCCCCCGCGGTGGTTTGTAGGCCGCAGCGCGTCAGCGAAAAGGCGCGATGAGCTCGGTCATGTGCGCGAGCGGTATCGCCCAGACCTTCGGCCCCATCTGCCAGCGCTCGGAGCCGGGATACACGACGTGCAGCGAGCTCAGCTTCAGGTCGGCGAGCGCAATCTTCATCGACTCGGTCAGCTTCGGCGCCGACGTGTGCTTCAGCTCGAAGCCGTGCAGCGCGCCGTCGTGCTCGACGAGCAGGTCGAGCTCGGCGCCCTGGTGCGTCGCCCAGAAGTACACCTGCCGCTCCGAGACGCGCAGGTGACGAATGAGGCACTCGAGCGCGAAGCCCTCCCACGAAGCGCCGAGCGAGGGGTGGCTCTGCAGCGCCTCCATGTGACGCAACGTCAGCAGCGTGTGGAGCAACCCGCTGTCGCGCAGGTACACCTTCGGTGACTTCACCTGCCGCTTCGTCAGGTTCGCGTGCCACGGCGGCAGAATGCGCACCATGAACGCATCGGCGAGCCGCTCGACCCAGCGCCGCGCAGAGGGCGAGCTGATGGCGAGCGACCGGGCGAGCTCCGAGAAGTTCGCGATCTGCCCGTGCAGGTGCGCGAGCATCGTCCACAGCCGCCGCATGTCGGGGGCCGCGATCTCGATGCCGAGCTGCGGCAGGTCTCGCTCGAGAAACGTGCGCACGAAGTCTTCACGCCACTCGGCGCTCTCGGCGTCCGACCGCGCTGATACCGCACGGGGAAAGCCGCCGCGCAGCCAGAGCTTCTCGACGGGCACGCGGCCGCGCTCCGAGAGGTCGATGCCCGCCAGCTCGTGAAAGTGAATGCGGCCCGCGAGCGTCTCGGAGCTCTGCCTCAAGAGCGCCGGGCTCGCGCTGCCGAGCACGAGAAACTGCGCAGGCCGGCGTGGCCGGTCTGCCAGCACCCTCAGCACCGGGAACAGCTCGGGCCTGAGCTGAACCTCGTCGAGCACCACGAGGCCCTGCAGCGACGACAGCGCGAGCATCGGGTCGGTGAGCCGTGCGGCGTGAACCGGGTTCTCGAGGTCGAAGAACGTGAACCGCCCGCCGCGCCGGTCGGTGAGCTGGCGCGCCAGCGTCGTCTTGCCGACCTGCCTCGGGCCGAGCAGCGCGACCACCGAGTGCCGCCTCAGCGCGCGCTCGAGGTCTGAGAGGTGCTGCTCACGGCGAAACACGCCCGCGATTGATACCATGAAAATTTAAAACGTGACGTTAAAATTTCATGGTGAAAGAACCACCTCGATTCCATCGATGGTGCAGCTCACCGACTTCGGCAGCTCCCAATAATCTTCGATGCGAATCGCGACGTCGTCGGCGTCGGCGGTGAACGTGAGCGCGGTGTCGAGCGGCCTCCGTTCGCCCACGTTCATCAGCTGGCGCTCGCCGCCGCCGAACGTCACCCGAAAGTCGATGCCGAAGATGCGGTCGGGGCGCCCGCGCCGCACCGTGCCGAGCCACGGCGTGCGGCTCGGGTTCACGCAGAACCCGCGCGCCTTGAACACGTACGTCACGCCCTTCTTCGTGCCGGTCGCGGTGAACGTCTTGTCGCCGCCCTTCTCGACGACCTCGCTCGTCTTCCACACCGCAGTCTCCGCCGCCGGCTCGCCCGTCACCGAGTCGGTCTTCACCGAGCCGGTCGGCTTCTTCGCCGCCTCGTCGCCGACCTCGAAGCCTCCGGCGAGAACGAGCAGTGTGAGCGGGCCGACCACGCCCGGGTGAGGTTACGGAATCGCCAGGCGCATGAACACCGGGGCCAGCCCGCCGTCGGGCCGAACCTGCAGCCCCGAGATGCCGAGCTGGTTCGAGCCGAGCTCGCGCACCGACCGCCACCTGAAGTCGGTGGCCGGGCCGGGCAGGGTGACGACCACCTCGCTCCACCCGCCGGCGCCGTCGTAGCGGCGAATGCGCGAGCCGACGAGCCACACGTCGTCGCCGGGCCGCACCAGAATCGACCACCGCGACTCGGCAAACGAAGGCGTGAGGTCGAGCACGCCGCCGTCGAGGTAGCGCACCACCTTGTCGTAGCCGTCGAGCACCCAGAAGTCGTCGGCCGACGTGCCTGTGATTTGTGCCGCCTCGTACGCGAGCTGCGCGCTGAGCCGCAGCCCGGCCGACGGGCCGATGAGCACGCCGCCGTCGAGCACCGTCACCACCGCCGCGCCCGAGAGGTTCACGCCCGGC
>JAEUJP010000347.1 GCA_016793725.1 Myxococcaceae bacterium
CCTTTATTGCGCAACGAGGCCGAGCGCCTTGAGCGGCAGCTCGCCCTGCACCACCGCGGTCAGCGCGGGCAGGTATTTGTCCATCGTCGCCACGTTCAAGAGCGTCAGCCCCTTCAGCAGCGCGGGCGTGAGCCCCACCCCTTCGACGTCGACGCCGCTGCGAAAGCGCGCCATGCCGTCGTTGAAGTTCAGCTCGAAGTTGCCGACGTTCAGCCGGCAGTTGATGCGCGAGCACAGCTCGGCGACCGCGGCCCGGCGCTCGACCGGCACGGCGCCCTCGCGCAGCGAGAAGAAGACGACCTGCTGCACCTCTTCTTTCGCCTCGAAGAAGCAGCGCCAGCGCCCGTTTTTGCCCTCGAAGCCGAGCTTGAGCACCGGCGCGTCTTTCGCCGCGTCGTAAGCCCAACGTTCGGCGTCGAAGTGCGCCTTCGCGGTCTCGAGCAGGCCCGGCATCGCGTGAAGCGTCTACCACTGGCGCTTGCGCGACAGCACGACGAACAGCGCGATGGCGGCGGCCAGCCAGGTGGTCAACCCCTCGTTGCCCGAGCTGCAGCCACACTTCGGCGGCTCGACGACCGGCCCGAGCGGCGTCGGCGCCTGGCTGCCGAGGTTGCGCACCGTCACGGTCGCGATCGCCGGCGCCCCTTCAGAGAGCGCGTCGCGCGCGTAGAGCTCGAACGTGAGCACCGTGTCGGCGGCGACCTCGGGGGCGGTGAACGTGAGCGTCGCGGTGTCGAGCCCGGTGAGGCCGACCGCGGGGCCCGAGCGCTGCACCCAGCGCCAGCCGGCGACGGGCTCGTTGTCGCCGTCGACCGCGGCGCCGGTGATGGTGACGGCCGTCAGCTCGTCGACGGTCTGCTCGGCCGGCGTCAACGTCACGACCGGGGTCTTGTTCACGTTGCGAACGAGCACCTGCTGCATCACGGGCGCTGACTGCGCGCGGCCGTCGCTCGCGATGATCTCGAGCTCGATCAGCGTGTCGGCGTCGACTTGAGGCGCGGTGAACTCGGCGCCTTCCATGACGACGGCGGGGCCCGAGACCTGCGTGAACGTCACGGTGAGCGGCTCGTTGTCGGGGTCGACGGCGGTGACCGCGAGCGTGACGCGCGTGCCCTCGATGACCGAGCGCGGCGCGGGGGCGGTCACGACCGGCACGCCGTTCGAGCAGACGTTCGGGTCGGTGACGACCGAGGGGAAGGGGCGGTTCGTGATGCCCATGAACTGCAGGTCGTCGATTTCCCACCCTTTGAGGCCGAGGGCGTCGTCGGCGCCGATGCGGAACCGAATGCGCACGCGGCGGTTCGCGTAGGCGGTGCCGAGCTCGGCGGTGACGGTGCTGAACGCCGGGTAATTTTCGCTCTGGCCGCTGTACAGCGCCCGACCGCGCAGCGGGTTCGAGCCGGCGTTCGCGAGCTGGCCGTTGTACGGCTGCGAGAGAAACGCGCCGAGGTCGACCCACGCGCCGCCGTCGGAGATCTCGATGACGCCGCCGTCGTACCACTCGCCCTCTTCACCCTCGAACTGGAAGCGGTGCGAGAACGAGAAGCTGAACGGGCCGGCGCCGACGTCGAGCCACGGCGACACGAGGTACGTGTCTGACGGCGTCTGCGGGTTCGGCCCGTAGAACCAGTGCTCGGTGGCGCTCTCGGAGTAGACGCGAAAGTCCATACCCGTCGCCAGGTTCGGGTTGTTGCCGTATGACCAGACCGTCATCGGCGCCTCGACGTCGTCGCTGAGCGAGCCCGTCGTCTTCGCGTCGAAGTTGAGCCGCATCGGCACCGTGAGGCGCACCGGCCCCGGCGTGACCAGCGTGGGGTCGTTCAGCTCGACCTCGAAGCTCGCCGCGGCGTTGCCCGGCGACGCACCGAGCGAGACCTCGACCGACGCCGTCGCGGTACCGAACGGGGGAATGTTGCCGAAGCTCAGCGCGCCGCCGTTCGAGAGCGTGACGCCCGCCGCCGTGGTGCGCACGGTGCCCGTGGTGGCCGAGAGCAGCCCGATGCCGACGTTCTTCACCGTGACGGTGAGGCGGCCGGTCTCGCCGGTGTCGAGGTAGCCGTCGCGATCGCAGCCGTTCACCGAGTCGTCGAGCGCGACGCTCACGATCTCGAACGCGTTGCCGTTCATGAAGCTCTCGGTGACGGGCGTGTTCGTGGTCGAGCCCTTGCTCGGAGCGACCGCGAGCATGCCGAGCCCGCGCTTCGCGAACGCGGCTGAGAACAGCGCGAAGTCGGTCGGGTCGCCGGCGACGGCGGCGGCGAGCATCGCGTCGCGGGCCTCGACGAACGTGGGGTTGAGCGCGGTGATCTTGTACGACGCCACCAGGTACGCGCGCATGCGGTCGCGCGCCTGCTCGAACGTGAGGCGGGCCGAGTCGCGCAAGAGCGACGCGTAGCACTCCCACAACATCACCGCCCAGACCTCGCCGGTCGCGTGCACCTCGGCGTTGCTGCGACCATTCTGCCCGAACGCCATGGGGATGCCGGTGGGCAGCGGCACGTTCGCCTGAATGTGTTTGAACGTGAGCGGGTTCTTCATCAGGTTCGTCGAGTACGGCATGCGGCGAATGCCCCAGTAGAAGCCGTTCGGGCCGGTCAACATCGAGGTGTAGCCGGCCATGGCGTAGGTGCCGTTGAAGCTCGCGTTCGACGGCACCTGCGCGTCTTCGCCCTTCACGCTCATCAAGAGCGCGTGAAAGTCTGACCAGCCCTCGCCCATGCCGACGCCCTGGTTGTTCGCGATGCCCGTGCCGTCGCCGATGAGGCGGTTCGAGATGTAGTGGCCCCACTCGTGCGCGACGATGCCGTTCTCGATGGTGCCGTCGCGGCCCATGGCGGCCGACCGCGTCATCGTCGCGGTGGTGGTGCCGGCGGCGATGCGCGACTTCAGCGTGTTGCCGTTGGTGCGGCTGATCGACAGCGCGGGAATCGTGATCGACGGGCCGTCACCCGGCATCGGAGGCACGCTGTTGTTGCCGGTGTTGTTCATGATGACGACGCCGATGGCGCCGTTCGCCTGCGCGTTCGCGACCTTCTCGGCGAACGTGCAGACACCTCGGTCGATCGCGGCGATCTTGCCCGTCACGTTCGACGACCACGTCATCTGGCAGCCATCGGTCACGGTGCCCGCGGTGGTGCCCGAGCCCGTGGTGTCGCCGTCGTTCACGAGCACGACCTGGCCGGTGACGGTGAACGACTGCGGGCCGAAGTCGGCGAGGCCGGTGCTCATCGGGTTGCTGCCCTGAATCTGGAAGGTGGCCGGCGAGGCCGTGGTGAAGATGTACATCTGCATGCGCGGGCTGTAGCCGTCGCTCGGCGTCGACATGTTGGCGTTGTTGGTGCCCGAGTAGTCTTGGGCCTCGGCGAGCAGCGGATCATTGCCCGCGCCGCCGCGGCCGAAGTTCGTCTTCTGGGCGTTGCCCGAGGCCTCGTCGAAGCCGACGTCGTAGTACCAGTCGTGAAAGAAGTTGTTGTCGTAGAAGAGCTGGGTGACGGCGGCCATGCGCTGGTTCGCCGAGGCGTTGGGCGCGAGCGCGACGTCGTAGGTGCGGTCGAAGACGCCGGCGGCGGTCGTGGTGGCCTTCAGGTCACCGCTCGAGAAGCCGTTCGGCGAGTTGAAGTCGGCGTACGCGACGATGTTGTTGCCGTCGGTGGTGGTCGCGTTCGCGGCGAGCCACGGGTCATTGGTGCTGATGAGGCTGGTGTCGACGGAGACGAGGTTCGGCGCGACGAAGGGCGGGCTGTAGCCGTTGTTGGTGCCCGTGGGGTGCGGCGACGGGTCATTGCCGTTCGGCCCGTCGAAGGGGGCTTTCAGGCCCGTCGCGTCGGCCCACACGCGGTAGCTGAAGTCTGAGACCGTGAGGTTCTTGCGGTACAAGAGGCGGCCGTCGCGGGCCGAGTAGACGAAGGCGAAGTGGTCAGACGTGGTGCTCTCTTCGGCGCTCACCTCGAGCTCGAGGTGCCACGCGGGCTCGAGGCCCTTCGTCGTCGGGTAGTAGACGCGGCGAAACCGCACGGGGCTGCCCTGCCCTTCGAGCTGCACGCGCTCGAAGCCGGCCTCGTCGGTGGGCAGGCGGGCGAGCTCAGAGCCGAGCTTCTCGCCGGTGAGCTCGAAGAAGCCCAGGCCGATGGCGGTGTCTGACGCGACGGCGAAGTCGCCGAGCACCTTGCGCGCGGGGCTCAGGTAGCCCGAGAAGGCGATGAGGCCGTAGTCGCGGTTCATGACGACCTTCAGCTCGTCGTTGAAGACGTGCGTGCCCGAGACGTCGGCCTTGAACGCGGCGACGATGGGCCCTGAGCCGACGTCGTGCAGGCGGTACAGGCGGGCCTTCGCGAGCACTGCGGGGGCGAAGCGGTAGAGCTCGGCGTAGGCGAAGAGGTGGCGGCGGGCGGCCTCTTCAGAGGTGATGCCGGTGTCGCGCAGGCTGCGCGCGTCGCGCTCGGCCCAGAAGAAGGTGGGCACGCCGAGGCGGGGCTCGACGGCGCTGACGCGGCCGCTCTTCACGCGATCGCGCACGCTGGCGGGCAGCGCGTCGACGTCGATCGCGCGCTGGGTCGTCTCGTTCAAGAACGCGTCGAACCCGGGGAGGTCGACCTCGGCGCGGGCCGAGACCGATGCGAGCAGCGTGGCGGCGAGGGCAAAAGAACGCATGAGGCGTGCTCCTACCGACAGCGCCAATCACCGACAAGTGTCCGCTCGAGACTTCGGCGTTTCCCGAAAGGCACATGAAGGCGAACTGCGCACATCGCCTCACCCGCCCACATCGGTGAGACTTCGCGCGCCATCGACCGACTGGGCGAGTTCGAGCTGTTGAAGCGCATCGGGGCTGGGGCGCAGGCCGAGGTGTACCTGGCGGCGACGCGCGACGAAGAGCTGATCGCGCTGAAGGTGATGCTCGAGCACCTGACGCTGCGAGACGACAGCCGGCAGGCGTTCGTGCGAGAGGCGCGCACGACGGCGCTCTTGAAGCACCCGAACGTGGTCGAGATCTACGACGTCGGCGAGTCAGACGGCCGCCCGTGGATCGCGATGGAGCTGGTGCGCGGCGTGTCGCTGTCGGCGCTGATGAAGAAGCTGCGGCCGCAGGGTGTGCGGTTGGATCAAGACGAGGCGGCCGAGATCGTGCGGCAGGCGGCGCTGGGGCTGCACTACGCGCACGAGGTGAAGGGGCGCGAAGGTGAGGCGCTGGGCCTCGTGCACCGCGACGTGTCGCCGCAGAACATCATGCTGTCCGAGAAGGGCATCGCGAAGATCGTCGACTTCGGGCTCGCGAAGGCGACGGCGAGGTCCGAGACGGTGACGGCGATGATCAAGGGGAAGCTCCGGTACATGCCGCCGGAGCAGCTGAAGAGCCAGAAGCTCGATCGGCGCACCGACGTGTTCGCGCTGGGCGCCGTGCTGTGGGAGCTCGCGTGCGGCATTCACCTCTACCCCGGGACGTCGGAGGCCGAGGTGGTGCAGCAGGCGCTCTACAACCCGGTGCCACACCCCGACGAGGTGGCGAAGGGGCTCTCGCGCGGCATGGTGAGCGTGCTGCTGGCGGCGACGCAGCGCGATCTCGACAAGCGCATGTCGAGCGCGAAGGAGCTGGCCGAGGCGCTGGCGCCGCTGTCGAGCCCGCACGCGCGCGAGAAGCTGGGCGAGCGCATGAGCAGGCTGTTCGAGCGGCTGCCGCGCACGCTCGACGAGGCGAAGGGCAACGAGGTGTCGTCGCCGACGATCGCCGACCCGCGGCCGCTGAAGAAGAGCCGGGCGGTGCTGGCGCCGCCGATACCGAAGCAGTCGTACGTGGCGCCGGGGCCGGGGCCGGTGCCCGAACCAGAGGGCTTTCGCGAGCGGCGCACCGACCAGGTCGAGGCGCGGCGCACGAAGAGCGAGGCCGAGCCGCAGACGCGGCCGGGGCCTCCGGTGCCCGACGAGCCGTCGTCGGGGAGCATCAGCGTGGTGACGATCGGCAACGGCACGCCGCTGATGGACGACGACGACGGCGACAGCCAGGCGACCGACTCGGGCATGGCGCCGCTGATGGAGCACGACACGATGGCGATGAGCTCGCCGTCGATGACGGCGCTCGACGAAGACCCGACGAACGCATCGCTGATCGCGCCTCCGTCGCGGCGGGTGGTGGTGATCGCGGTGTCGGCGTCGATCGGGCTGGTGGCGCTGGGTGGGCTCGTGGGGGTGCTCTTGCGCAGCGGGGGGGCGCAGTCTGACGAGGTGCCGCCGATCGAAGAGGCGGCGGCCGAGGCGCCGGCAGTCGACGGAGGCCCGCGCACGGCTGCAGCGGTGGCGTCGAAGAAGAAGCCGGAGGCCGCGAACCCGCGGCTGGGGCGCGTCGACATCGACGCGAACGTGACGGCGGTGGTGCGCGAGCGCGGGGTCGACCTGGGGGTGACGCCGTTCTCGAAGCAGCTGAGCCCGGGGCGGCACAAGCTGTCGATCGCGACGCCCGACGGTTCGGCGTCGGTCGAGATCGACGTGGTGGTGAAGCCGGGTGAGACGTTCAAGCGAACGGTGAAGCTGACGACGCGGTGAGGTAAGAGCTTCGACCGTGCGCTTCTTCGTGCTGCTGTTTCCGCTTCTGGCTGCCTGCACGGTCGACCACGCGCTGGTGCGGCGTACGGAGGCCGAGCTCGAGCGCATGCGAAAGAACTTCAAGGCGCAAGAGGGGCCGCCGGCCGACGACGCGAGCGTGCCGCTGCCGTGGACGAAAGGTCAGTTCGCGGTGTGGGCGATTCGTGAAGGCGACGACACGACGCTGACGTCGGTGCGCATCGAAGACGCCGACGAAGAAGCGGCGATCGTGATGCTGACGACGGTGAACCCGAGGGTGCGCACGACGGCGCGGCTGACGTTCACGAGGCAGCCGCACTCGCTGGCCGAGGCGCGCGATTACCTGACGCAGATCATTCGGCGACGCGGTGAAGAGCGCGAGATGACGTACCGGTTTCACAAAGACATGCACACCGAGATGCGCGACGCGCTCGAGCCGTTGTGGGGCACGCTGGTGCCCGAGAAGATCGAGGGGCCGCGTGAGGTCGCGACGACGACGACGGCCACGATGGAAGGGTGCCAGCCGGCGAAGGGGCAGTTCGTGTTCTCGCCGGTGGGGCTCGAGGTGCGCGGGCTGCTGCACCCGGCGGTGCCGATCACCGGGCTGGTGACGGGCAAGGCGACGACGGGGCAGACGATCGAGCTGGTCGAGGCCGGCTGGGGTGGTGGCGGGCCGGCGCTGTGAGGTGACCCGCGCTATCCGAGCCCTGGCGTCGCCGCCCGTGAGGCTGCGCCGGCGGGGGTGAGGGTCGGGCTTGCTACGATCGCGACCGGGCGGTCGCGAACGTGGGTGGCGTCTGCGCTGGGCTGAACGTGACTACGTCAACCTTCAGCGTTCGCGTCGCGTCTTCACGCGTCCCTACTGGGCGCGGGTCGGTCGTGCTGACGTCGAACTTCTGTCGCGCGGCGCGCTCCTTCTCGACCACCAGCCTAGGCCACTCAGTGCATCGCCCACGCCTGACGCGACCACGACCACGCTCACCCACTGATGCAAGGACGGCTACGTTCGATCAGCTACCAACCGCGACCCCGACGCGCTCACCCGCACCATCGACGCGTTCCTCGCGGCGCGGAAGTGGCGCAGCGGCGTGATCTCAACGGCGGCTGCGACCGCGCACGCTCTACCGCCCGAGCGGAGGAAGCAGGTAGTCGAACGCCTCGCCCGTGCAGGACTGTTAGCGCGCCACCGTCGACGTAGGGCGCGGTCAAGTCGGTTGAGTCGCACTTTGCCGCGGAACTGGTTCACGTTGCCTGCAGCGATGGCGAGCACAAAGAAGGCGAGTTGCGCCAATCAGGGAGTTCCCGCATCGATCGCCCCGCACTCGAAGGGCGGCCTGTATTCCAAGACCACGGTCCGGCCCCCGTAGACGTCTTCCCGTTCGGATTTGTCGGGCTGCTGCACCGCGGTCATGTCGTATTGCTCGCGTCTCCAGCAGTACATCGAGAGTAGCGGCTTCGTCTCGACGCGGTTCGCAGCGCCGAACTGGTCATGCAGCGACTTCAGGATGTTGATCTCTGCCGTGTACCGGTACTCCACCCGCGCCAGCCGCCCACTTGTGTACAGCAAGCAGGTGGTAGCGCCTTTCTCGCGCATACAGAAGGTGGCCGCGTCTTCTCGAGTGAGTTTCGGGAATTTGCGAAGGGAGGCCTCGGGCGCCGAGCCCCAGCCGGCGACGAGAAGCTGCTCGATCGGGGTCTGCTTGTAGTGCACGGTCCCCGCCGACAACGCCCAGCTGATCACAAGAGCAAGCGCACTCATCAGACACCTCTAGTTTTCAAAGCCGACGTTGTTGCAGTAGGCGACCTTGCAGCCCGACTCGCAGAGCCCCAGGTCGCTGTCGGCGGCTGCTGCCTTCTTCTTGTCGTCCCCACAACCTCCACGCTGCCGCTTGTGGTCGCGCTTACACCGGTCCAGACAGTCTTGACACTTGTCTCCGGTCTGCGGCGCCATCGGCTTATCCTTCTTCCGATCATCGTCGGTCGTGCAATCCATTTCGCCGGTCTTATCGTTGAGCTTGCACGTCGTCTTCCGGCCATCCGGGTCATGGAACGCGAT
>JAEUJP010000352.1 GCA_016793725.1 Myxococcaceae bacterium
ACTCGCTCGTCCACAACGTCAGCGAGTTGTCGAGCATGGTCGCGTTGCCCTCGGGCGTCGCCTTGAGCCCGTCCATCAACCGCGCCAGCAGGCCCATGCGCCACTGCCGATTCTTCAAGATGGTGTCGTACCAGTCTTGCCACCGCGCGCCCTCGGGCCCGGTCTTGCCGACCTCGTTCGCCGAGTGGTGCAGCGAGTGGCCGATGTTGTACCCGGCCGGGAAGGTGGGGTTCAGCCACAGCGCGTAGAAGTCGCCGATCTCGAGCGTGCCGACGTTCGTGAGCCCGCATCGCATCGCGGCGACGAGAATGTCGACCATCAGCGGGCCGGTCTGCTGAATGTTCATGCCGTACCAGTCGCCCGTGATGTTCGGCACCGACGGCAGGCTGCAGCTCGGCGCGACCGGCAGCTGCATCTGGTCGAGCCGGTTTTCGATCGAACGAATGTGCGAGAGGTGCTCGTCGATGGTGCGCTTGTCTTGCACCGACAGCTGCGTCTTGTAGACGTTCAGGCCCTCGGTCGTGCCGTCGAGCACGCTCTTCTTCAGCGCGCGCTCGCGCACCGCCGCCGGGTCGGGCACCGGGGGGCCGCCGCTCGTCACGCCCGCGAAGATGCGGTTGAACGCCGTGCGCGGGTTGTAGTCGCGCGCCTTGCGCTGGCGCGCTGCCGTGTAGAACGGCGTGCCGTAGTTGTGCGCCGGCACCTCGAGGTCGATGCTCGCGAACCGCGCCGGGCTGCGCATCTGCAGGCGCTGCTGCAGCACGACGTCGAGGCTCGGGCCTTCAGACACGACGCTCTCGTTGTCGGTCGAGAGCTTGGTGATCTTCGCCAGCGACAGCGCGCCCGCGTTCGCCCAGCCGTGGTCGCCGTTGTACGGCGCCTGTTCCCAGACCGACCGGTTGTCGACGCCGCGCAGCACGAGCAGCTGGTCGGTGTGCGCCGCCAGCGGCTGGTGAATCGGGCCGACCTGCAGCGTCTCGCTCGCGCTCATCGGCGCCCAGCCGTCGAAGCCGTTGTTCGCGCCGTTGCCGCTGTACTTCTGGCCGTTGCGGTTCGCCGCGCTGATGGTGCCGCCGTGCTCGAAGAACACGAAGAACCGCTTCGCCTGCGGCGCCGTCGCCTGCGCGAACGCCTTCTTCGTCATCACCGACTCGAGAAAGGGCAGCCCGATGGCCGCGCCCGAGAGGCCGCGCAGCACCAGCCGGCGAGAGAGCTTCTTCGATTCGTCGTTCATTGCTGGCCTCCGTTGATGTGGAGCGCTTCGTCGCTCGATACGAGCGTGAGCAGCACCTGTCGCATGTCGTCGGTCTGGCGCAGCGCGACGCGGGCCTTGTGCTGCAGGCACGCCTCGGCCGTGCCGGCCTCGCGCTCGAGCGTGCGCTCGAGGAACGCGTCGGCCATGCAGTCGCTCGCGTTGCGACTGCCGGCGAGCGCCTCGGCGAGCGCGGGCCCACCCGAAATTTCACCCTTGATGTCGCCGGCCTTCAGCGTCGCCTTCGCGTCGACCGGCACGCTGTACGGCATGCCGCCCTGCGTGCCCGTCTCGTTCACCTGGTACGCGCCGATGGCGTCGTAGTGGCCGAGGGTGTGGCCGATGGGGTTGATGAAGTCGTGGCAGCTCTGGCAGACGGCGCCCTGCGTGCGCTGGTCGATCTGCTCGCGCACCGACAGCGCGCCCGGCTTCGGCTGCAGCGGCGTGTTGTCGACGTCGGCCGGCGGCGAGCCGAGGGTGCGGCACAGCGCGTGGCGAAAGATGTGAACGCCGCGGCGGGTCGGCGACGCCTGCTTCTCGGCCGCGGTCGAGGTGAGAAACGCGGCGCGCGTGAACAGGCCCGCGCGGTCTGAGCCCAGGTCGACCCAGTCGAACGCCGTGTCGTTCGCGGGCCCGGCGACGCCGTAGAGGCGGGCGAGCGTCGCGTTCACGCGCGCCTTCTTCGAGGTCATGAGCGCCTTGAACGAGCCCTGCTCGTCGAAGAACGCGCGCTCGAAGAGGGCCTCAGATTCGCCGCGCATCGCGAGGCGCAGGGCGGGGGAGTCGAGCGGGTACTTCGCCGCGTCTTTCGTGAGCATCTCGAGCGACGGGTGGGTCGGCGACTTGTCGAGGCCGAGGTACGTCGAGGCGATGCGGCGAATCGAGGTGCGGCCGCGCGGGTCGGCGAGCAGGCGTTCGGCCTGCACCTTCACGCCGTCGGCGCTGTCGAGCACGCCGTCGCGCGCCGCATCGAGCAGCGCGGTGTCGGGCGTCGTGTTCCACAGCTGGTACGAGAGGCGCGTCGCGCGCTCGTAGCCGGTGAGCGGCGTGACGCCCGTGCCGCGGCCACGCTCGGCCACGTAGTAGAGCTGCGGCGACTGCAGCATCACCTCGGCGACGGTGTCGATCGCCTCTTTGAAGGTGACGGCGGGCGTGACCGAGAGGTTCTTCGTCGTGTTGTAGCGGCCGGTGAGCCAGGCGACCTCTTCGGGGGTGAGGTCGTGGCGGAAGGCGGCGCGCCCGAACGCCTTGATGAAGCCCTCGGCGCAGGCCGCGGTGCCGGCGCCGCTGATGTTGCACGGCACGAGCGCGTGGTGCTTGTTGCGCTTCACGAGCTCGTTCGCGGCAGCGGCGAGGCGCTCGACCTCGAGCTCGGTGATGTCGAGGGCGGCGGGCGCGTCGAGCAGCGGCGCGGCAGCGGTGTCTTTCAGAACGTCGCGCCACGTGTTGGCGAGCTGCTCGGGGCTCAGGCGGCGCATGACCGGCGCCGGCACCTGCAGCACCGCGCCCTCGCACGGGTTCGGCTCGACCGGCTGTGGCAGCGGCTCGCCCGTGATGGGGTCGATCGGCTGCGACGGGTCGGTCGGGTTCGACGGCGACGGCTTCGGCGCCGTGATGGCCGCCTCACATCCGAGCAGGAGGGAGCACAGGAAGATGAGGATCGCGCGGAGCATGGTGGGTCGCCCCATTCCAAGCGCCGTACCTGAGGTAACCGTTGGTCATCGTTGAGGAATTCGAAAGGTTGGGCCGGTGAATGGTGGGGGCCTGCACCCCCAGCTGTCCCTCCCGCAGGGACGTCGCGGCCACTCGCGCTGGCGCCCAAGGCCATTGAAAGGCCCGAGGAAAATTGGGAAGTGCGGGCCCATGGAGACTTCGAGCCGGTGGCTGGGCGCGTTCGTGGTGGCGGTGGTGCTCTCGTGTGGCACCCAGCCGCTGCCCGCGACGTGCTCGCCGAGCAGCTGTGATGGCTGCTGCAACCTGGCCACCAACAAGTGTGAGCGCGGCGACACCAACGCGTCGTGCGGGAACGTGGGGGCTGCGTGTGCTCCGTGCCTTGCGGGTCAGGCGTGCGAGTCGGGCGTGTGCCGCGTGCCGGGCTCGACGGGCGGTGGCTCGGCGACCGCAGGCGGGGCGGCGACGGCAGGCGGGGCGGGAGCAGCGGCGGGCGGCACCGGAGCGGCTGCGGGCGGGTCAGCGACCGCGGGCGGCGCTGCGACCGCGGGCGGCACAGCGACTGCGGGCGGCGCAGCGACTGGCGGTGGCTCAGCGACGGCAGGTGGCTCAGCGACGGCAGGTGGCACGGGAGCGACGGCAGGTGGCACGGGAGCGACGGCAGGTGGCGGCGCCGGCACGGGGGGCGGCTCGGGCACCTGCGACATTCTGACCTGCACCTCGGGCTGCTGCGACGAGGGTGCGTGCGTGCCGTTCGCGGCGCAGAGCGGGTCGAGGTGCGGCCAGTTCGGTCAAGCGTGTGCGGCGTGTGGGGCGAACCAGACGTGCACGCAGGGCACGTGCTCGAACGTGAACCCCAACTGCAATGGCACGAACTGCGCCGACGGGTGCTGCTCGGGTTCGATGTGCATTCGAAACCTCAACGACGGGCAGTGTGGGCTCAACGGCAACGCGTGCCAGGCCTGCTCGCCGTCGACGAGCTGTCAGACGCAGACGGGCGTGTGTGTGCCCGGAGGCGACGACAGCGGCTTCCCGTTCCCAGATGCGGGGGTGTGCAACATGATGACGTGCGCGAGCGGCTGCTGCGACTCGTTGGGGCTCTTCGGCTGCCTGGCCAACGGCTCAGACCACCCGCTCGGCGCGGGCATCTTTGCGTGTGGCACCGGCGGCAACACCTGTCAGGCGTGCCTCGGCGGCTGCGACGCCGGCGTCGGAGGCTTCTGCTTCTGAACGAGTGGGAGGTGCCGTCTGGCGCGCGCAGCTAGAGGAGCTTCGCGGCGCGCAGGTTCTTCTCGAGCCTGCCGCGCACGTCACCGACCTCGAGCGCGAACGACGTGCCCGTGATCTGCTCGTACGCCGCGAGGTACTTCTCGGTCAGCCCCACGCGCACGTCGTCGGGAATCGACGGCAGCGCGCCGTGCCCCGAGAACCCGCGCTCGTTGATCAGCCACTGCCGCAGGTTCTCTTTGTCGAGCATCTTCTGCGGCTCGCCCGCCGCGAACCGCGCGGCGTACTCGCTCGCCACCCAGTAGCGGCTCGAGTCGGGCGTGTGCATCTCGTCGATCACGTGCAGCTCGCCCTTCACGTTGCCGAGCTCGTACTTCGTGTCGACGAAGATCAGCCCGCGCGCCGCCGCCTGCTTCTGGCCTTCGGCGAACAGCGCGAGGGCGACGGCAGACGCCTCGTCCCACTGCTTCTGCGTCATCGTGCCGCGCTTCACCACGTCGGCCACCGACAGCGGCTCGTCGTGCGTGCCCACCGGCGCCTTCGTCGACGGCGTCAGAATCGGCTTCTCGAACTTCGAGTCTTTCTTCAGCCCCGGCGGCAGCTTCAGCGCGTACGGATCTGCCCCCTTCTCGTAGTCGCGCCACAGCGAGCCCGTCAGATACGCCCGCACCACGAACTCGATCGCGTACGGCTCGGCCCGCTTCGCCACCGTCACGCACGGGTCGGGCTTGTCGATGACGTGGTTCTTCGCCACGTGCGCCGTCTTCTGAAACCAGAAGTGCGCGAGCTGGTTCAAGAGGTCGCCCTTGAACGGCAGCGTCGTCAGCACGTGATCGAACGCCGAGAGCCGATCAGTCGTGATCAGCACCAGGCGATCGCCGTGGCGGTACACGTCGCGAACCTTGCCCTGGTACTTCTCACCCAGCGCGGGGAAGTCGGTCGAGCGGAGCGTGTGCGGCAGCTGAGCGTGAAGTCGTTCGGTCGTGGTCATGGAGCGGCAGGAGCCGCAGCCATATACACGAACGACGGGTTCACGCGGAGGATGCCGTCGATGTACGCGGCCGCCCACGGCGCGCCTGCCGCGCGCTCGACGACGATCGCGCCCGACGACGAGATGCCCCACAGGTTCAGCAGCGAACGCGCGACGAGCTCGGCCGCCTCACGCTCAGAGAGGCCGCCGAACGACTCGCGGCGATCGGTCGCCCACGCATCGCCCGGGCTGTCGAGCGACAGCTGCAGCGGCGCGCCCGCGTCGGCAGAGACGAGCAGATCGGTGCGCGGCTCGATGCCGGGCGCAGCCACCAGCTCACCGTCGCGCAGCACGGGGAACATCACCGAGCCGGTGCGGCCCGCCTGAACCATCGAGGCCTTCGCGACGTCGCGGTACAGCTCGGCGCGGGTGGCGATCGTCTCGAACTCGAGGAACTCGGCCGTCTGCGTCAGCGCCTGCTGGGCCGAGACGCTGCGGCTGGGCGTGGTCAGCGTGCCACCGCAGGCGGCGAGAGCGACGAACGAAGCGAGGCTGATCAGGCGGCGCAGCACGGCAGCCAATATACCCAATAAAGTGGCGAGCGCCATGTCGACGCTCGTCGTGGTCTGCCACCAGATCCGCTCCCCCGAAAACCTCGGGTCGATCGCCCGGCTCATGGCGAACTTCGGCCTCGAGCGGCTC
>JAEUJP010000353.1 GCA_016793725.1 Myxococcaceae bacterium
TGCGCGTGACCCACGGCGGGCAGTTCACGGCCGAGGGCGCCGGCTGGTACTGGAACAACGAGTACGACGTCGAGCGGCAGCGCGGGCTCGACTTCAAGGAAGACCTCTGGTGCCTGGGCACCCTGGTTCTCGAGCTCGCGCGAGCTGCCGAGATCGCGTTTTCGGTGGGCGAGCCGGCTGCGGGTGAGCCGGTGGCGGTCTCGCCGGCCGAGGTGTTTCAGGTGAAGCGCGCCGACGGGCAGCCGACGATCATCGCGGGGTACCCGTGGTTCACCGACTGGGGGCGAGACACGATGATCTCGCTGCCGGGGCTGATGCAGGGCGAGGCGGCGCGCTCGGTGATTGCGGCGTTCGTGAAACACCTCGATCAGGGGCTGATCCCCAACCGGTTCCCCGATCGCGGCGAGCGGCCCGAGTACAACACCGCCGACGCGACGCTGTGGGCGTTCGAGGCGGTCGCCCGGCTCGGCCTCGAGCCGTCGTTCTTCTTCGAGGCCGCGCGCGAGATCGTGGCGTGGCACGAGCGGGGCACCCACTTCGGAATTCACGTCGACCCGACCGACGGCCTGGTGGTGAACGGGCCACAGACGACGTGGATGGACGCGGTCGTCGATGGCCGCGCCATCACGCCGCGCGCGGGCAAGGCGGTCGAGATCAACGCGCTGTGGTTCAACGCGCTGAAGCTGATGGAGCAGTGGGGGCTGGGCGACGGGTACGGCGCGAAGGCCGAGCGGGTGCGGCGGTCGTTCGTGCGCACGTTCTGGTCGGGGTCGGCGCTGAAGGACCTCGCCGACGATGGCGCGTGCCGGCCGAACCAGCTGTTCGCGGTCTCGCTGACGCACTCGCCGCTGGCGGCCCCGCAGCAGCAGGCGGTGGTTCGCGCATGCGAGGCGAAGCTGCTGACGCCGTTCGGGCTGCGCACGCTGGCGCCCGGCGAGCGGGGGTACGTGGGGCGCTACGGCGGCAGCCCGCTCGAGCGCGACGGCGCGTACCACCAGGGCACGGTGTGGCCGTGGCTGATCGGGCCGTACGTGAAGGCGCACCGGCGCGCGTTCGGTTCAGTGCCCGATGTGCTGCGGCCGCTGCGCGAGCTGCTCGAGCAGAACGGCACGTTGCCCGAGGTGTTCGACGGTGATGCGCCGCACCGGCCGGGGGGCACGCCGGCGCAGGCGTGGAGCGTCGCCGAGGTGCTGAGCGCGTCTCAGCTCACTCGACGACCGCGATCGGCTCGGCCATCGCCGTCTCTTCACAGTCTGAAGCGCTGCCGTCTTCCCACGCGAGCATCGCGAGCTCGGCCGGCGCATCGATCGCCGTGAACGGGTGATGCCACGTGCCCGCCGCGTAGTTGATGCCCTGACCCGGGCCCGCCACGAACGCGCGCAGGCCGCTCCACTCGGGCCCGCCGCCCGCCGCCGTCGGCGCAACGATGACGAGGTACCGCGAGCACTGGAGGGGAATGAAGGCCTGCGACGAGCACGGGTGCCGCTCCATCAGGCGCATCTTCAGCGGCATCGCCTGGGGCAGCGCGCGCACCATCGCGAGGTTCGGCGCACAGCCGCCTCCGCGCGTGTTCACCAGCGCGGCGCACCGGTCGAGCCGCACCGCAGTGCCTTGGTTCATGTTCGTGTCGCCCTGACCGGGCGTCTGCAGCACCTGGCCGAACGGCGCGAAGGCCTCGGCGGTCAGCGGCTCGGTGCGCAGCGTTCGCATGCCGCGGCTCTTAGCGAGCCGCCGGTGGAAGCGCAAAAGGGTAGGCTGCCCGGCCGACGTGACGGCCCGCCTGAGACCTGGGGACACTTTCGGCGACTACCAGCTCGACTCGAGGCTCGGCGTCGACGGCATGGCCGAGGTCTGGGTCGCCCACCCGCTCTACATCGACCGCCAGAACCCGTTCGTCGTGCTGAAGCGCATGCACCAGCACTTGTCTGAAGACGACCGCGTGCTGCGCATGTTCCTCGACGAGGCGCGGCTCTCGAGCCGGCTCAACCACCCGAACGTCGTGAAGGTGCTCGACTCGGGCGAGGTCAAGGGCGACGCCTTCATCGTCATGGGGCTCATCGACGGCCGCGTGGCTGCGCGATTGTCGTCGGCCCGCGAGCTCGAGGAGCGGCTGCGCGAGTTCCTCGACGAGCACCGGCCTCCGACGGCGGCCGACATCGGCGGCGAGGTCGCGATGTCGAAGCAGAAGAAGGGCTCGGCGCTGAGGCTGCCGAAGCGCGTCGCCGGCAGCTTCGGGCAGCTCGAGTCGACCGAGCTCGTGCGCGTCGAGTCGAAAGAGCCGACGACGTCGAAGATTCAGGCGCTCGGCAAGGGCAAGGCGAACGTCGAGGTGGCGCACCGCTCGAGAACACCGATCTCGAGCTCGTGCCCCCGAGGCGAGACGAAGAAGACACGACCGACCGGGCGATCGAGCCGCCGAACGTCGTGCTGGCCGAAGATCTCGAGATGGCGGCGCTGCGCGTGCCGCCGCCGCGGAAGAAGCGAAAGGCGCGGTAGACGTTCGTCTGGGTCGAATGCGTCGCCCGGCTCGCGCCGCGAGGTGAACCCGAGGTCTCGGGTCGGCGCGTGCGTGAGGCGGGCAAACGGGTCAACTGAGTGAGTTTCGGTTCGCCGTGCGAAACAAAACTCACTCGGAACGAGCCTCAGCGCGCTTCGAGCGTCACGCGTTCAGTGCCGCGGCTGCATTCACCGCAGCCCGGCCCGTTGGCCTCGAACGTCGTGTACGCAGGAGTCAACGTGCCGCTCCACGACAGGCCAGCATCCGGCACCTCGATCGTAAGCGGCAACGATGCCGGCAGCGGGTCACCGACGTACGTCATGCCTCTAACCCCGACGAGGTTGAGGTCGACCACCACGGTGCCGGGGCTGCAGTCGTAATCCCCCGAACCGACACCCTCGGGAGGGCATGCAAACGAGAGCACGTCACCCTCGACGGTGATCTGGCCGCGCAGTCGCTCAGGCACCCCTCCATCGGTTGTTCGCACCTCGAGCGTGAGCGTCTCACGGCACAAAATCAGGGTGCACTGCTTGCCACACTCCCACAGCGCTACCGCCGACACGAACAGCAGAACGAAACGCATCACGACCCCCTGTACGTCGAGAACCCGAACGGGTTGAGCAAGAGCGGCACGTGGTAGTGCTCCTTCACGCTCTTCACGGTGAAGTCGATGCAGACGACCGGGTAGAACGATTCTTGCCCGAGGTCTTTGAAGTACGACGCGACCTCGAAGCGAATGCGGTAGGTGCCCGTGCCGGGGATCGTCTCGAGCAGCGGCTTCACGCGGCCGTCTTCGTTCGTGACGCCCTCGCCGACGCGGCGCCACGAGCCGTCGGGTGAGTGCTGCTCGAGCGCCACGGTGACGCCGGTCGCGGGCCGGCCGCGGGTGGTGTCGAGAATGTGTGTGCTGATGCCCATGGTTTCAGCTCCTGTTCAGTAGCCACTTCTCGAGGCGCAGCTTCGTGATCTTCGCCTGCTCGGCGGCAGCGTTCTCGAGCTCGACCTTCTTCGCGTTCTTCACGCGCTCTTCGGCGAGCTCGAGCATCTGCGCCGCCGACTTGCCGCTCGCGAACACGATGAAGATGAACCCGAACTTCTCGAAGTACGCCTCGTTCACCGCCGCGAGCCGCTTCTTGGTCTCGGCGTCGGCCGCCGCCATGCCCGACTGCTCTTTCGACTCACGCTTCGGAGCCTTCTTCGCCCCGATGCGCGGGTGCGCCGCGAACGCCTCGAGCCAGTCTTTCGGCTCGAGCCCCCACCACACGTCGTCGACGAGGCGGAACAGCTCGCGCACCGACAAGAACGGCCGCTTTTCCCACAGGCGCTGCGCCCAGCGCTTCGAGCCGCTCAGCGACGTGAACAGCTTCGCGACCTCGCGATCGTCCATCGCGTTCAGCTCGTCGAGGCGCTCGCGCTCGGCCGGCGTGTCGAGCGCGTGGCCGTACAGGCGCAGGCGGTTCACGCCGCCGTGGGGGTAGATGTGCACCCGAAGGTGCGTCACGGGCTTCGGCCGCGCGGGCTCGAGCTGGTGGCGCCGGTGCTGCACGAGCGGCGACTTCGCGACCAGCACGTCCCACCCCTTCGGAGCCCGCAGCCTCGCCTTCAGCTCAGCGGCGCCCACCTCGTCTTCGTCGAGGCACTCGATCAGCACCGCCTGCGGCGCGTTGCCCTTGAAGAAGTGGGTGTCGAGCTCGATGCGCTCGAGCACGCCGCGCCGCCCGAGGCGAATCACCGCCCAGTCGGAGCCCGGCGTGCGGCGGCGCTTCGTTTCCCACCCGTCGCCCATGTTCACGCCGCGGCCGGGCAAGAGCAGGTTCGACGGCGGCCCGAAGAACTGATCGCTCACCTCGACCACCGTGCCGCCGTTCTCGACCGCGGCGAGGTCGGCCGAGCCCTGCCTCCAGAACGTGCGCGGCGCCGGGTCGACGACGCCGTACACGCGCAGGCGCGCCACGCCACCATCGGGGTAGATGTGCAGGCGCACGTGCGTCACGCGCCGAGGTGACGGCGCCTTCAGCGGCAGCACGTTCTGAAAGTCGGGCTTCACCGCGGTGCGGGGCAAGAGCTCGGCCCAGCCGGTCGAGGCCTCGAGCTCGGCCGCGGTGGCGGTGTCGGGCGCATCGATGCCCTCGAGGGCGACCTCTTGGGGCGCGTTGCCCTTGAAGTGGGTGGTGTCGGCGACGATGCCGTGCACGAAGCCGGGCACGCCGAGGCGAATGACGGCCCAGTCGTGGCCGGGCACGCGGCGGCGCTGAGACTCCCAGCCGTCCATCCACTTGCCCTTGTCGGTGTACTTGCCCTCGATCCACTCCGCGGCCGTGGGCTTCAGCAGGTTCTCTTTTTCGGCGAAGTAGTCGTCGGTCGCGAACAGCGCGAAGGCGCCGAGCGCGTCTGAGGCGAGGTCGACGAGATCTTTGAACGGCTCGGGGGGGTTCGGGCGTTGGCTCATGACTTTTTGACGAAGGTGCCGGCGGGCTCTACCGACGGCCAGGCCAGGGCGCCGCGCACGTACGTCTGCTTCACGCGGCCCTTGAAGGTGCGGCCGATGTACGGGCTCACCTTGTGTTTGTGGCGCAGGTGCTGCGCCTCGACGGTGACGGTGGCTTTGTCGTCCCAGATGACGAGGTCGGCGTCGTGGCCGCGCGCGAGCCTGCCTTTGCGGCCGCTCAGGCCGGCGAGCGCGGCGGGGGCTTCGGTGTTCCACTTCCAGATCTGCTGCAGCGAGAAGCCGCGCTCGGTGGCGAGCGTGTAGAGCACGCTCAGGCCCAGCTGCAGCGAGGCGATGCCGCCCCACGCGCCCATGAAGTGACCTTCTTTGAGCTGCGGCGTGCAGGGCGAGTGGTCGCTGACGACCATGCTGATCGTGCCGGCCTCGAGCCCCTTCCACAGCAGCTCGCGGTTCGACGCCTCGCGAATCGGCGGTGAACACTTGAAGTGGGTGGCGCCCGCGGTGATCTCTTCGGCCGTGAACGCGAGGTAGTGCAGGCACGTCTCGGCGGTGATCTGCACGCCGTCTGACTGCGCGGCGGCGAGCAGCGGTATCGCCGAGGCCGACGAGAGGTGAACGATGTGGGCCTTCGCGCGGTGCTTGCGGCACAGCTCGATGATCATCGCGATGGCCTCGTCTTCGGCGGCGCGCGGGCGGCTGTGCAGGTAGGTGGCGTAGGCGTTCGGGTCTTGGCCGGCGACGGCGGCCTCTGCCTTCTCGAGCGGGCCCGGCGCTTCGGCGTGCACGAGCAGGGTGAGGCCGAGGTCGCGCAAGACGGGCAGCGCGGCGTCGAGCTCGGCGCGGCCGACGTGGGGAAACTCGTCGACGCCCGAGGGGCAGAGGAAACACTTGGCGCCAGGCACGCCAAAGCGGGCGAGGCCTTCGAGCTCGCTCAGGTTGCCGGGCACGACGCCGCCCCAGAAGGCGACGTCGATCTGCAGCTGGTCTTTCAAGGCCGCGAGCTTCTCTTCGGCGGCGGCGCGAGAGGTCGTGGCGGGTATGCAGTTGAGCGGCATGTCGACGACGGTCGTGATGCCTCCGGCGGCGGCGGCCTGCGTGGCGGTGCGAAAGCCCTCCCACTCGGTGCGGCCGGGCTCGTTGATGTGAACGTGGGAGTCGACGATGCCGGGCGTGAGCAGATCGTTGCCGGCGTCGATGATGTGGGCGCCCGCAGTCACGTCGTCGTAGCCGCTCACCGTCTCGATGCGGCCGTCGGTGACGTGAATCGAGGCGGGCTTCAGGCCCTCGGGGGTCAGCACGCGCTGGCCGCGGAAGATCATGGGGCGGACCCTATACGACAGATCGCCGCATCGCGACGCGTTGCTCGGGCATCGGCAGCACGGCGCGCTCTTCGGTCATGCGGTCTCGCAGGGCGGGGCCGAGGGTCGTCTCGTCGAGGCGAACGAAGCCCATGCGGGCGTACCACGGCGCGTTCCACGGGACGTGGGCGTAGGTGGTGAGGGTGAGCGGGCCGCGGGCCTCTTCGATGGCGTGGCGCAGCAGCGCCGCGCCGATGCCACGGCGGGCGAAGTCGCGGCGCACCGAGAGCTGCTCGAGGTGCGCGGTGCCGTCGAGGTGCTCGATGGCGGCGAAGCCGGCGACGACGTCGCCTTCGACGGCGAACCAGAGGGAGCCATTTTCCGCGCAGCGGAGCCAACGGGCGCGCTCGGCCTGCACGAACGGGTGCTCTTCGGGGAAGCGCAGGGCGAGGCCGGCGGCGGCGTAGAGCTCGCTGGCGTCGTCGTCGATGGCGACGGCGAGGTGCACCTCATCGGGGCGGGCAGGGCGCAGGAGCATCGCACGCAGACTCGAGCTTCGGGCGAGTCGCTGCAAGAGAACCTGGCGCGACGACCGCCGAGCTCGTGACGCAGATCGCCGGCCGGCGTGGGGCGGGAGGGGGTTCTCCTGCGCATGCCGAGCGCGAGGGCCGGCAGCGCGCACGGGGTGAGACAGGCCACGTGGCAGGGTTTTTGGGCCCCCTGTGAGCGGCAAACCCTGCCACGTCACGTGAGCGGCGCAGACGCGGCGGGCCGATGGTGCGCACGAACGCATCGAATCGAACGGGGAGAGCATCGGAGCACGAGCGACGGAGAACCCCAGCCGTGCGAGCGACGAAAGCGCGGGGCCCGAATGCTGGCGCGTGCGGAGGAAAGCCGAGCCGTCCCTGTCGGCAGTCGGCAGTCGGCAGTCGGCAGTCGGCTATCGCGTCGAGCGGCAGTGTCGAGCCGCAGAGCCGAGCCATGACGACGGGGCCGTGACGTCGAGTCGTGCATCGAGCCGAACGGCGTCGCGCCCGTTCGACTTCGCCCTTCGGGCTTCGCTCAGGAGGAGCTACTGCCCGAAGCCCCGAATGATCTTCACCAGCTCGTCGACGACCTCGGGCTTCGCCTCGAGATCCTGGTTCGGAGGCATCGTCGCGCTCTTCCCGACGGCGACGCCACCCTTCAAGATGATCGTGCGAATGGCCTCGTCGGTGGTGGCCTTCTGCCACTCGGGGTCTCTGAAGTTGCGCGGCTTCACCAAAAACGCAGCAGCAGCGGGCGTCTGCGCGTCGCCGTTCTCGCCGTGGCACACCGCGCAGACGTTCTTGAACTTGTGCTTCGCGAGCGCCGCCGGCGAGACGTCGCGCACCGGCTCTTCGGCCGCACCCGCATCGACCACCGCCGGAGCCGCGATCGCCGACGCGCCCGCCGCCGACACGTCTTTACCCTGCGCGACCCACGCGCCCAGAAGGTCGCGCTCCTCGTCGGTCATGCCGGTCATGTTCCCCAGCGGCATCGTCTTCGTCGACACCGAGCGCACGAACATGCGGTCGGCCTGGCGCGCGATCTGCTCGGGCGTCTCGAGCACGATGCCGTTCGGCGGAGCGGGGAACATCGGGCTCGTCGGCGCCGTCGCGTGGCACGTCACGCACCGCGCCTGCACGATCGTGTTGACGGTCGCGAACGACACCTTCGGCTTGCCCTCGTACGCCGCCAGCCCGCTGAGCCCGTCGCCGCTGCCGCGCACCGTGAGCCCGATCACGACGACCAGCGCCATCGCCGTGCCGACGAACACGAACGGGTGCGTCGCGCCGCGAAAGTTCATCACGTACTTCAGGCCCGCGCCGACCACGACCAGCAGGCCCAGCACCGCCCACGCCTGCGGGTGCCCGTACGTCGACGGGAAGTGGTTCGACAGCATGCAGAACAGCACCGGCAGCGTCAGGTAGTGGTTCTGAATCGACCGGCCCTTCGCGCGCAGGCCGTACGACGTGTCGACGGGCGTGCCCGCCTCGGTCGCGGCGAGCATGTGCTTCTGCGAGGGGATGATGCGGAAGAAGACGTTCGCCGACATGATCGTGCCGAGCATCGCGCCGACCTGCAGAAACGCTCCGCGCCCCGAGAACAGCTGCGTGAGCTGCCACGCGAGCGCCGTGATCAACACGAGCCCCACCGCCGCGAACGCGCGCTGGCTCTTCGCGAGCGGCGTCAGCCACAGCCCCTCGTAGACGAGGTAGCCCGCCGGCAAGAGCAGCAGCGAGACGTGCGCCGCCGCCATCGGCGACAGCTTCGCCACCGTCGGGTCGATCAGCAGCGCCGCGCCGCCGAGCCAGTACACGATCGCGATCAGACAGAAGCCGCTCAGCCAGGTCGTGTAGCTCTCCCACTTGAACCAGTAGAGCGTGCCGACGCTCTCGCCCTTGCGCAGCGACTTGCGCTTCATCACCTCGTAGAAACCGCCGGAGTGCGTCATCCACAATTCGCCGGTGACGTTCTCGTCGCGCCCTTCTTTCGGCTTCGACAGGTGGCTGTCGAGCCACATGAAGAGAAACGAGTCTCCGATCCACATGATCGCCGCGATCACGTGGACCCAGCGCACGAGGAGGTTCAGCCACTCCAGGACGATCGCGGGCATCTGTGTGGGTGAGCCTCTTAGCCCAGCCCCTTCCGTCACGAGCGACTGACATCGGCGCACGAGACAACCGACCGTCATGGCGCCCGTAAGTGCCCGTACTGATGGCCTCGCTTCGTGGCATCGCCGTTGCGAAGACCCCCCCCATGGGATCCATCGTTCAAGGCGTCAAGAGCGCAGTCAGTACCCTCTCCAAGGTCGCCGACGTGGTGGCGCCCATCGCGTCGTTCATCCCGGGCCTCAACCCGGTCGTGACGCTCGCCGCCGCCGGTCTGAAGGCCGTCGACGGCCTCACCGACAAGCCACCCAACTTCGGCAAGATGTTCGAAGGCGCCATGGGGCTCATCCCGGGCGGCGCGCTGACGAAGGCGCTCGGCCCGCTCGGCCAGGGCACCGCGGGCCAGTTCGCGCAGCAGCTGCTCGGCGCCGCGGCTGGCGAGAAGGGCGGCGGCACGGGCGGTCTGCTCGGTGACGTGCTCGGCAAGGCGCTCGGCAACTCGGCGATCGGCGGCCCCGACACCTTCCTCGGCGGCCTCGCCACCAAGATGTTCGGCGAGCTCGCGGGCAAGCTGCAGAGCAGCGCCTTCGAGTCGCAGCTCACCGACGTCATCTCGAAGCTCACCGGCTCGAAGGCCGGCGACATCTTGAGCGCCGATGCCGTCTTGAAGGCGCTCACCTCGCCGACGGGCAACATGGTCGACCGTCTCATCGACGGCGCCGTGCAGCAGGTGCCCGAATACGTGCTGCGCCCCGAATACCTGAAGCTGTTCGAGAACGCGATCAGCTCGACCGTCGCCGACGCCGACCGCTCGAGCTCGCGCTTCGAAGAGCGCCAGCGCCCGGTCATCGACCTCTGATTCGAACGGTCGCGGCGGAGTGACAGCGGGGTCGTGTATCGGCGCGCGTGAGGGCCCGCTGATGCACGACCCGTCTCGTCATGGAGCCGACGTTTCGTTTCTGTACGTGTCGGGGCGCCGGCTTGGGTAACCTCGGCCCGCTTGAAGCCCCGCAAGATTGGCCCGTACAAGGTCAACGACGAGCTCGGCCGCGGCGGCATGGGCGTCGTCTACAAGGGGTCGCACGAGCTCATCACCCGCGACGTCGCCATCAAAGAGCTGACGCAAGAGATCGCGAAGAAGGGCGAAGAGGCGCTCCTGCGGTTCAAGCGCGAGGCGATGGCCCTCGCCGGCTTCCGTCACCAGAACATCGTCACGCTGTACGACTTCATCGAAAAAGACAGCGGCTACTACATGGTGATGGAGCTCGTCGACGGCACGACGCTCCAGGAGGTGCTGAAAGAGGGGCCGCTGCCGCCCGACGTGGTGGCCGTCGTCGGCATGCAGATGGCGTCGGCGCTCGAGCACGCACACTTCGCGCGCATCGTTCACCGCGACATCAAGCCGGCGAACATGATGCTGTCGAAGACCGGCGACGTGAAGCTGATGGACTTCGGCATCGCGCTCGACGAGCAGCTCGAGAAGCTCACGAAGGCGGGCATGGCGGTCGGCACGCCGACGTACATGAGCCCCGAGCAGGTGGGCGGCGAGCCGGTCGACGCGCGCAGCGACGTCTACTCGCTGGGCGTCGTGCTGTACGAGTGCCTCGCGGGCATCAAGCCCTTCACGGGCGCGAACGCGGGCGAGGTGTTCGCGAAGATTCGCACCGGCAAGTACCCGGCGCTGAACAAGGTGGCCCCGCGGGCGCCGGCGCAGCTCAAGCAGATCGTGCGGCGCTGCATGATGCGAAAGCCGAAAGACCGCTACGCCGACATCTCTGAGCTCAAGCGCGCGTTCGACCGCTACCTCTCGAACCACCTGCAGATGGGCCCGAGCGCGCTGCTCGTCGCGTTCTTGAAGAGCCGCGGCAAGATCTCAGAGCTCGAGGCCCTCTCGCGCATCACCAAGGTCGACATGGAGCGCGCCGAGCGCGTTCAGATGAAGCCCGGCGGCAGCCCGGGCGCAGCCGGCGCAGGGCTCGGGTGGACGTGGGCGGCCCTTCTGCCGCTGCTCGGCGTCGCGCTCTGGTTCACCCGCCACGGCTGGCTGCCGCTGCTCGACAAGTGGCTCAAGGCTCGATGACGACGAGCTCGGTGTCGTCGGGCTCACCGGCGTCGACATGTCGCCCGCAGCTGTACGGGTAGTTGTTGTCGTTCACCACCGCGAGGCGCCCGTTCGGCAGCGGCAGCGCGCTCTCGATCGTCCAGAACGGGTAGGTGAGGTTCGGCAGCGCCTCGAGATCGACGAGCTCGCGCTTCGTGCCGGCGTCGGGCTCGAACGTGAAGACACGCTTGAAGCCGCTGGGGTCGCCCTCGGTGTCGTCGCGCTCGAGCACGACGTACTGCCCCCTCGCGTACTGCAGGTCGGGCGCAGCCAGCGCGCGCGGGTGCAGGGGGTAGTCGAAGGCCCGCGTGAACACCTTCGACGCGAGGTCGAAGCGGTAGACGCGCACGGCGTGGTGCTCGCGCTCGAGCGGCTTCTCGAGCATCGCGTACAGCGCTCCGTCGGGGCCGAGCGCCAGCGCCTCGAAGCCGCTGCTGCGCTGCACCGTCGGGCGCACCGTGAGCCAGCCGTCTTCGAACAGCGCGACGGTGCGCAGCTCGGGCGCCGTGCGGTGCGCGTGCAGCAGCGCGCGGTGATCGAACGACTGCAGGTCGACGCGCGCCGCGAGCCCGTGCTTGCGAATGACGGCGACGGCGGCGTCGGTGAGCGTCTCGGGGTCGGTCTTGATCTCGAGGTTGAAGCGAACGTCGGCTCTGTCTTTCGCGAAGCGCAGCAGCTGGTCGAGCGTGACGAGCGCGAACGGGCTCGCGAGCTTCTCGGCCTTCGCGAACGCCGTCGCCTTCGGCCCTGCGGTGGCGACCTGGTCGGGGTACGCCGGCAGCAGCTTGTCGCAGATGATGCGCTGCGCCTCGGCGGCCGTGAGCGCGGCGAGCCTCACCGGCTTCGCGACGCGGCACTTCGTCGGGTCGAGCTCGGGGTCGTGCCCGACGACCGCGACGCCGTCTCTCGTGAGCTGCAGGTCGGCCTCGAGCGTGACGACGCCGAGCTCCAGCGCGACCTCGAAGGCGGGCAGGGTGCTCTCGGGGCGCAGGCCGCGCGCGCCGCGGTGGCCCTGCGCTCCGGCGATGCGGTCGGGCCGGTCAGAGATGATGCCCGCGACGCCGAGCGCTGTCAGCGCTTCGGCGCGGGCGGGCTCGTTCACCGTCCAGGGTATGACGTCGAACCCCGCCTTCTTCAGCTCGCGCGGGTCGAACACCTCGGGGATCAGGGTGTGCTTCGGCGACGCGATCGGCACCGGCGCGCCGTGCGCCTGCGCGTGCGCCGCGAGCACGTTCATCGCCCTCAGCGCCGGGGTCTGCGGGGCCGAGACACCCGGCACGGCGTACGGCGGCTCGAGCAGCCGGCCCTCGGCGTCGACGTGCAAGAGGTACGGCCCCAGCTCGTCGCCCAGCCAGAACGTGCCGTCGGCCAGGCGCTGCATCGACTCGGGGTCGAAGTCGGCGCCCGTCAGCGGGCGGCCCGCGTCGGTCAGCTCGTGAACGATGGGGAAGGGCGCGTGGTGATTCGGGTCCGACAGCTCGATGAACGACTGCCACGTGAGCTTCGGCCCCTCGAGGCGCACTCGGTAGATGCGCAGCCGGTAGTCGGCCGAGTTTTCCGGCGCGCCGTAGCCGTTGTCGCTCAGCGCGAGGTACCCGCCGTCGCCGTCGACGTCGAGCAGCAGGCTCGAGAAGCCCTGCACCGGCTGCGAGGCGAAGGGGCTCTTGCGCCCGCGCAGCTCTTCGCGCTTCAGCACGCGCCCCGACGGCGGGCCCGGCGCGAACGTGTCGGCCGGCATGATCGCGCGCTGCACGAGCACCGGGCCACGCGGCTTCTCGGGCGTCGCGGGGTGCGGCGTCGCGCACGCGATGAGGCAGAGCGCGGCGGCCGCTCGTTTCAGGGCGTCACGACCTTCACGCCTTCGGCGCGAGCAGCCGCAGCTGCTTCTCGGCAACCGCGCTCGAGCTCCTCGTCGAGCGTGTACGGCGCCGGCCCCAGCCGCAAGAGCTCGCCGCGGTGGTCGACCAGAACGCCGCGCCCGTGCAGGCGCTTCGCTACCGCCGCCGCGTCGGGCAGCCGAATCGACACGAACCCGCCGCGCCGCTCGGGCTCTCGCGGCGTCACCACGTCGAGCCCCTCGAGCAGCTCGAACATGCGCGACGTCTGCTCGAGCGAGAGCTCGCGCAGCCGCGCCACGTTCAGCCCTTCGCGCGTGAAGAACCGAATCACCGCCCGCGCCCGGTAGTGCGACGTCGGGTCGTACGTGCTGCCGGCGAAGCGCTCGGCCCCGCTCGCGCCCCAGCCGATCGTCTCGCCGCGCGCGTGCGCGAGATCGCCGAAGCCCGCGAACCACCCCGTCAGCACCGGCTCGAACGCCCGCGGAGGCACCCGCATGAAGCAGGTGCCCTCACCCCACTGCGCGTACTTGTAACCGCCCGCCACGATGAACGCGTCTTGGGCGCCGAGCTCGGCCACCGTGAACGGCACGACCCCGAACGCGTGGTACGCGTCGAGCAGCACCTCGGCGCCCTTCGCGCGCGCGCTGCGCACGAGCTCGGGCAGGTTCGGCACCCGCTCGCTCGTCTCGAACAGCACCGTCGACACCAGCACCGCCGCCGTGCGCTCGGTCACCGCCGCCGCCAGCCGCTCGGCGAGCGTCGCCGCCGGCTGCGCCTCGACCCACGTGACGTCGACGAGCCCCTTCGCGCGCTTCAGCTGCCGGGTGATCGAGTGGAACTCGCCGGTCGTCGTCACGAGGTGCGGCCGGCCGCGCAGGTCGCACGCCGACAGCATGCGCGTCACCAGCTCGTGCGTGTTCGGCGCGAGCGCGACTTGAGACGGCGCACAGTCGAGCAAGCGGCCTACGTACGCGCGCACCGCGTCGGCCGCCGCGAACGCCGCGCCCCACTTGTCGTCGGCGTGCCTCGCGGCGTCGTCGAACGCCTCGAGCTGCCCCTCACGCGCCGCGTCGGGCCAGGCCTGGTGCGAGTGCCCGGTCAGCAGCACGCGCCCCGCTTCGAGAAACGCCGAATAGTGGGGCCGCAGCTTCTCGGGCAGGAGCATCGCCCTCGTGTTGTTATGACGATCGCGTACGAGTGACCACCGTGAACGTTCGCCCTGCAGCAGTCGCCGGCTCTTTCTACCCGCGGTCGAGAGCCGACCTCGCGGGCGTGGTCGACCGCCTGCTCTCAGACGCCGTCACACACCCCGGCGGCGCGCCGAAGGCGCTCGTCGTGCCGCACGCCGGCTACGTGTACTCGGGCCCCGTCGCGGCCAGCGCCTATGCGCAGTGGCGCGGCCTCGAGCCCGGCGCCCGCATCGTGCTGCTCGGGCCCGCGCACTACGTCGGCATACGGGGCCTCGCGCTGCCCGATGCCGACGCGCTCGAGACCCCGCTCGGCCGCGTGCAGATCGACCCGCTCGCGGCGTCGCTCGGCGTGCCGGTGTCAGCGCTCGTGCACGCGCGCGAGCACTCACTCGAGGTGCAGCTGCCGTTCTTGCAGTCGGTGCTGGGGCCCCACTTCACGCTCGTGCCGATCGCGGTGGGCCACGCCGACCGCCACGAGGTCGCGCGCGTGCTCGACGCGGCATGGGAGCGCTCACACGTCATCATCAGCTCCGACCTGTCGCACTTTCTGCCGTGGGCCGAGGCGCAGGCGCTCGATGCGAAGACGGCGCAGTCGATCGTCTCGCTCGACGCCGACGCCATCGGCGACGACCAGGCGTGCGGCAACGCGGCGCTGCGCGGCTTTCTCGACGTCGCGAAGCGGCGCGGCCTCGTCGCGCGCCAGCTCGACCTGCGCACGTCTGGCGACACCGCGGGCGACAAAGACCGCGTCGTCGGCTACGGCGCCTTCTCGTTTCACGAGGGGGCCCACGCGTGAACGGCGACGTGCTGCTCTCGATTGCGCGGGGCTCGATCGCCGAGGCGTTCGGGGGCCCCAAGCCCGTCGCGCCGGCCGGTGAGCCCTGGCTCGACGAGCAGGGCGCGGCGTTCGTGACGCTGACGCTCGACCACGCGCTGCGCGGCTGCGTCGGCAGTGCCCAGGCCCGGCGACCGCTCTACGATGACGTGGTCGAGAACGCGAAGGCGGCGGCGTTCGGGGACCCGCGGTTCACGCCGCTGACCGCCGACGAGCTCGCGCGCACGCGGCTCGAGGTGTCGGTGCTGTCGCCGCTCGAGAAGCTCGACGTCGAGAACGAGGCGCAGCTGCTCGCGGTCTTGCGGCCCGGCGTCGATGGCCTGCAGCTGAGCTGGGGCGCGCACCGCGCCCTGTTCATCCCCGAGATGTGGCACCAGGTGCCCGACCCGCGCGAGTTCGTGAGGCTCTTGAAGCGCAAGGCGGGCATGCCTCCGCACGAGTGGCTGCCGGGTACGCGCGTGCACCGCTTCACCGCGCAGCGCTTCGCCGAGCCCGAGGCGAGGTCGTGAGCCGCCCCGGCCGCTGGTGGCACCTGCTCGACGACGGGCGGCTGCAGTGCGACCTCTGCCCCCGCGACTGCCGGCTGCACGAGGGCCAGCGCGGCTTCTGCTTCGTGCGCCAGCGTGAGGGCGACGCGATGCAGCTCACGACGTGGGGCCGAAGCTCGGGCTTCGCGCTCGACCCCATCGAGAAGAAGCCGCTCGCCCATTTCTACCCGGGCACGAGCGTGCTCTCGTTCGGCACCGCCGGCTGCAACCTCGGCTGCCGCTTCTGCCAGAACTGGGACATCTCGAAGGCCCGCGAGCACGACCGCCTGCAAGACCAGGCGAGCCCTTCGGCGATCGCGGCGCGCGCCCGCGAGCTGCGCGCGAAGAGCGTCGCGTTCACCTACAACGACCCCGTCATCTTCGCGGAGTACGCGATCGACGTGGCCGACGCCTGCCACGCCGAAGGGGTGAAGACGGTGGCCGTGACGGCGGGCTACGTGCACGCGGCGCCCCGCGCCGAGCTCTTCGCGAAGATGGACGCCGCGAACGTCGACCTGAAGGCGTTCACCGAGGGGTTCTACGAGAAGGTGACCTTCGCGAAGCTGCAGCCCGTGCTCGAGACGCTCGAGTACCTGGTGCACGAGACGAAGTGCTGGGTCGAGGTGACCACGCTGCTGATTCCCGGGCTGAACGACGGCGAGGCCGAGGTCGCGAAGCTGTCGGAGTGGGTGGTTTCGAAGCTCGGCCCCACCGTGCCGCTGCACTTCTCGGCTTTTCACCCCGACTTCAAGCTGCGCGACGTGCCGGCGACCCCGGCGGCCACGCTGCGGCGCGCCCGCGCGCAGTAGCTTCATGCGTGCCTTCGTCACGTTTACGTCGGCAACGTGCACGACGTCGAAGGCGACACCACGTTCTGCGCGTCGTGCTCGGAGCCGCTGATCGTGCGCGACTGGTACGAGCTGCTCGACTACCGGCTCGGCGAAGACGGTGCGTGCCCGAAGTGCAGCGCGAAGCTCGCGGGCTGGTTCGACGCGAAGGCAGGCACGTTCGGGCGCCGGCGCTACCGCGTCGCGATGTAGCTGCGCAAAAAAGGGGACAGGCTACTTTTTTGCGCGACTCGGCACGCCGCTTGCGCCGTTGCGCAAAAAAGTAGCCTGTCCCCTTTTTTGCGCAGCTACAGCCCCTCGAGATCTTCCGACCGCTCTTTCGTCACGCCGTACGTCGCGAGCACCTCTTTCGTCGCCTGCGCCACGTTCGCCGCGCGCAGCGCCACGTGCGACCCGAACGTGTACAGCGACTGATCGAACTCGATCACGTGCAGCTTGCCGAGCGGCTTCTTCACCGCCTTCACCACGTCTTTCATCTCGCGAATCTCTTTGCCGTTCACCCGCGCCACGATCGCCCCGCGTATGTCGTGGTACCCCTGGTTCTCGGCGTGCGCGAGCACGTGCGACACGATCACCACCTCGCGCCGCTTCGGCGACTGCAGCCCGTCGCGGTACAGGTGCTGAAAACGAATGTCGACGTCCTTCCAGTCCCACGAGCCCAGGTACTCGCTCGTCAGCGGCACGAACATCAGCCCCGCGAACACGAAGTAGGTCGGCACCCGGTCGGGCTGTGGCAGCGGCACCAGCGTCGACGGCCCCTTCATCGACACCTTCAGCTTCAGCCGCTTGCCGTTGCGCAAGATCTCGCAGGCCAGCGTCTCACCCACCCGGCACTGACTCACGACGTGCGAGAAGTCGACGCGATCTTCACCGCGCAGCACGATCGTGCCGTCTTGCTCGATGCGCGTGCCGCCCACCGAGAGCAGCACGTCGCCCTCTCGAATGTGCCCGTGCGCCGAGCCCGCGAACATCACCCGCGAGATCAGCACGCCGCTCTGCTTCGGCTTCAGCCGCGCGTGCTCGCGCAGCGCCTCGCTCTCGATCTTCTGCCAGAACACGCCGAGCGACGGCACCCCCAGCACCTTGCCGCCCGCGATCTCGCGGCGAAAGTGCTCGATCACCGGCATCGGCACCACGTAGCCCGTGTTCTGTGCCGTCGTGCGCTCGTGGCTCTGAAACGCCACGCCCGCGAGCTTGCCGTCGCTGAACACCGGCCCGCCGCTGTTGCCCGGGTTGATCGCCGCGTCGGTCTGCAGCGCCAGCAGCCACCGCCGCGAGTGCGTGTACGAGATCACCTCGACGCGCGAGATGACGCCCGCCGTGATGCTCAGCTCGTTGCCGCCGATCGGGTAGCCATAGACGTGCACCCGGTCTTGCCGCACCGGCAGCCCGCCCCACTGCACCGGCGACGTGTCTTCGAAGAACGTCGGGTCATCGACCGTCAGCACCGCGAGCTCTTCGTCGTGGCTCACGTGCTCGACGCGCGCGACGTACTTCTTCACGTCGCCGTTCTTCAGCGCCTGAATGAACACCGCGTTCGTCACCACGTGCGCGTTCGTCAAGATGCGCTTGCCGTCGATGATGCAGCCCGAGCCCCCCGACGCGTGCTGGTACCCGTGCGACCACGGCTCGTAGTGGTTCGGCTTGCGGGTCACGGTGAACAGCTTCACGACACTCTTGCGCAGGGGGTCGCCCTGCACGACGCGCTGCTGTCTGACGGCTTCGGTCACGTGATCACACCCATCACCAGCTGTTTGACCGTCGCCTGCGCGACGGGTTGAGACTCGTCGTCTTGCCACGCCCACGCGTGCACGGTGGCCACGCGGCGGCCCTGCCGAACCGTCTTCGCGCGCACGAACGTGTCGGTCGCGCGCCCCGAGCGCAGGTAGTCGATCGTCAGCGTGATCGTCTTCGGCAACATCAACGTCTGCGCCCGGTACATCAGCTCGAACTGTGCGGCCAGCTCGAGCAGCGCCCCCAGCGTGCCGCCGTGCAGCGCGGGCAGGGTGGGGTTGCCGATGAGGTGGTCTGCGAACGTCATGCGCCCGAGCAGCGAGCCGTCGCGCTCTTCGAGGGTGACGCCGAGGAAGCGGGCGTAGGGCACCGAGGCGATCATGGCGCTCCAGTCGCCGCTGGCGCGGGCGCGGGCGACCTGCTCGACGATCGTCACGGGCTGACCCCTGGCGCGACCGCCTGGCCCTTCGTGCCGATCATGTACGTCGCGGTGCCGAGCGCGATCGGGTCGTCGGGGTCATCGTGGTACGCGTTCATGCGCACGAACGCGACGTTCTTCGTGACCTTGATGCACTCGGCGCGCGAGTGAACGTGCAGCCGGCCGGCCGCGGGCTTCAGGTAGTCGATGCGCAGATCGAGCGTGGCGATCGGCACCGGGCTGCCGATCTTCATGTACGTGGCCGCTCCGCCGGCGGCGTCGAGCAGCGTCGTGACCGCCCCGCCGTGCAACAGCCCGCTGTCGGGGTGACCGACGAGCCGCTCGTCGAACGGCAGCAGCGCGATGATGAACGACGGCTCGAAGCTCGCCTTCACGATGGTGAAGCCGAGCACCCTGTTGTGAGGAATGAAGTCTCGGAAGCCGGCGTTGAGCAGCTCGAGGCTCGCCTCCGCGTCGTTCGTGCTCACGCGCTCGCGACGCTACTTCGAAAGTCTCATGCGCCAAGGGGTAAATAGGTGGCCCCGAGCGCCCGAGCCAGCTTCTCGGCCGTGGGCGTCGAGCCGATGAAGCGGCACCTCGTGAGCTCGACGCCGTGCCGCTTCGCCCACGCGACCGCGAGCCCCGGCAGCGGCGGCCGGCACCAGCACCGCGGCGGCCCCGCCTCGTGCTCGCACACCGCCAGCTCGACGCCCTCGGGCAGCGTGGGTGTGGCCCCCAGCTGCCAGCCGACGACCAGCGCCGGCCTCGTCCACTCCGTCACGTATCGAGCCGCCTCGCCCGAGACGATGAGCCCCGCGTGCTCGCGCACCGGTGCTCGCACGAAGGGCACGCGCTCGATCGCCGAGAAGCCCTCGTCGTCGGCCGGCGGCTCGAGCTCGCGCACCATGCGGAACAGCGACGTGGGGAGCAGGTCGTCGTCGCGCCCGCGCTCGCACACGTTCACCTG
>JAEUJP010000413.1 GCA_016793725.1 Myxococcaceae bacterium
ACATCTCGCGCGACACCGTCGACGCCGTCGCCGAGGCCGAGCAGCGCGAGCTCGAGCGCCGTGAGCGCGCCTACCGCGGCGAACGCACACCCGCCGAGCTGTTCGGCCGCACCGTCATTCTCGTCGACGATGGGCTCGCGACCGGCGCCAGCATGCGCGCCGCGCTCGAGAGCCTGCGCAGTCACCACCGGCCGGCGCGCATCGTCGTCGCGGCGCCCGTCGCCGCGCGCGAGGCCTGCCGCGACTTCGAAGACCTCGCCGACGCCGTCGTCTGCGCCCAGACCCCCGACCCTTTTCACGCCGTCGGCTGCTGGTACGACGACTTTTCCCAGACTTCCGACCTGGAGGTGCGCGAGCTGCTCGCGCTCGCCTCCGATGAGCGCCGCTCGGCGCAAGGAGCCGCACCCCCATGAGAGTCTCGGAGCGCGAAGTCATCATTCCCATCGACGGCGTTCGCCTCTACGGCACGCTCGCCGAAGTTCCCGATGCGCGCGCCGCCGTCGTGTTCGCGCACGGCAGCGGCAGCGGCCGGCACAGCGGCCGCAACCGCTACGTCGCCACCGAGCTGCAGCTCGCCGGCTTCTCGACCCTGCTGTTCGACATGCTCACCGAAGACGAAGAAGAGGCCGAGCGCGACGGCCAGCACCTGCGCTTCGACGTCGATCTGCTCGCGATGCGCCTCACCACCGCGTCGCAGTGGCTCGCGCGCCGCCTCGGTGACGAGCCGTCGATCGGCTATTTCGGCGCCAGCACCGGCGCCGCCGCTGCCCTCGTCGCCGCTGCGCGCGCACCCGAGCACATCGACGCCATCGTGTCGCGCGGCGGGCGGCCCGACCTCGCCGGCCCCGAGCTCGAGAAGGTGCACGCGCCGACCCTGCTCGTCGTCGGCAGCGAAGACCGCGCCGTGCTCGACATGAACGAGCGCGCGCTCGAGCACCTCGACGCCCGCGCGGCGCTCGAGGTCGTCGAGGGCGCCACCCACCTCTTCGAAGAGCCAGGCGCGCTCGAGGTGGTCGCCGCCCTGTCGCGCCAGTGGTTCGGCCAGCACCTGAGGCTGCAGCCCGCGCTGCACGACTCGCCTGGCTTCGAGGCGCAGCCATGAAGCCCGGCTGGCTCGGCCTGGGGCTCGTCGCGGCAGCCGGCGCGGTCATGCTGAACCGCCTGCGCCGCCCACATCGCCTCAGAGGCAGGCTGGTGCTCATCACGGGTGGCTCGCGCGGCCTGGGCCTCGAGCTCGCCCGCGTGTGTCTCGATCGCGGCGCCCGCGTGGCGCTGCTCGGCCGCGACGCCGACACGCTGGCGACCGCGAGAGCGTCGCTCGGCGACGGCGTCTTCACGTTCGCGTGCGATGTCGCCGACCGCGGGGCCGTGCGCGCGGCGGTCGACACCCTCGCCGAGCGCGCCGGTGACGTCGATGTCGTCATTCACTGCGCCGGCCAGATTCAGGTCGGCCCGCTGAAGACGATGACGCCGGCCGACTACCAGCGCTCGCTCGACACGCACCTGTTCGGCGCGATTCACGTCGTCGACGCCGTGCTGCCGTCGATGCGCGAGCGGCGCGCAGGCAACATCGTGCTGGTGAGCTCGGTCGGTGGTCTCGTCGCGGTGCCGCACCTCACGCCGTACTCGACGAGCAAGTTCGCGCTCGCGGGTTACGCCGAAGGGCTGCGGGCCGAGCTCGCGAACGACGGCATCTGCGTGACGGCGGTGTACCCGGGACTGATGCGCACCGGCAGCCCGCGCAACGCCGACTTCAAGGGCCGCCACGAGCGCGAGTACGCGTGGTTCACCATCGCTGGCTCGCTGCCGTTCGTTTCGATGAGCGTGCAGAAGGCGGCGCGCAGCATCGTGGCGGCGTGCGAGCGCGGCCAGGCGTCGCTCAACCTGATGCCGCTCGGCCGCGTGCTGCTGACGCTGAAGGCGTGGCTGCCGGGCGTGACGGCGGCGCTGATGTCGGGCTTCAACCGGGCGCTGCCGCGAGGCGGCGACGCGCCGGGCACGGGGTCGCGCAAGGGGCACGAGAGCGAGTCGTTCGCGACGCGCTCGCCGCTGACGTTGCTCACGCGGAGGGCCGAGCTCAGCCAGAACCAGCGCTGACCCGTGCAAAACCGCCACACCGCCACCGGGGCGCTCGCGCGCCATCTCGCGAAGATCGCTCGGCGGCATCGCCCCTGCATCGATGAGCTCCGTGACTCGAAATCTCGCAACCCACGTCGAGCGCCGCGTGCCGATCATGTGCCTCGCGGTCTACGTCGTGGCGCTGGTGGTCTCGGGCATCTCGCCCCACAACCGCAACCTCTGGCTGTTCGAGAACGTGTGCCCCGTAATCATCATCGCGCTCGCGGTCATCACGTACCGCAGGTTTCGCTTCAGCGACCGCGCGTACCTGCAGGGGCTCGTGTTCCTCCTGCTGCACACGGTCGCGACCTACTACACGTACCCGCGCGTGCCGCTCGGCGTCTGGGTGAGCGACTGGCTCGACCTCTCGCGCAACCCCTACGACCGCATCATTCACTTCTCGTACGGCCTGCTGATTCTGCGGCCGATTCGTGAGGTCGCCTTTCGGCGCGAGCCGCGCAAGAACCTGGCGACCGAGCTGTTCCTCAGCGTCGCGGCGATGTGGTTCTTCGCGACGGGGTACGAGCTGCTCGAGTGGTGGGGCGCGCTGGTGGCGCACCCGCGCGACTCGAAGGCGTTCTTGGGCATTCAGGGCGACCCCTGGGACGTTCAGCAAGACCTGTTCGTCGCCGTGGTCGGCGCAGCCCTCGCGTGTGGTGTCGACGTCTTGCTCGAGCGGGCGGGCAAAACCGTGGTCAAGGGCCGCACCCGCTGGCGGCTCGCGCATCGAACGGCGCACTGAAGACGAAAGGGAAACCACCATGCCGCAGAACGACAATGCCGCAGCGAGCGAGCTCCTCGAGCTCGAGAACCGCTACTGGAGGGCGCTCAAAGAGAACGACGTGAAGACCGCCGTCGAGCTCACCGACTTCCCCTGCCTGGTCAGCGGGCCCCAGGGCCTGAGCCAGGTCACGAAGGAGCAGTACGAGAAGATGATGGGCGAGTCGCCCTACACCATCGAGCGCTTCAAGCTGAGCGACGCCAAGGTGCGGCAGCTCACCCCCGACACGGCCGTCATCGCCTACAAGGTGGAGCAGGACCTGGTGCTCGACGGCTCGCCGATGAAGCTCGAGGTGTGCGATTGCTCGACCTGGGTGCGCCGCGAAGGCAAGTGGCGGTGCGCACAGCACGCCGAGGCGATTGCGGGTGATCCTTTCGGGCGCGATAAGCAGAGCTCCGCCGCCTGAACCCGCGCGCTGTAACCACTTCGATTCCAAAGCATCTCTATTACCGGGCCGTTACATCGGCTGGGCAACAGGTGCGGGGAACTCCTACCCCGCCCCGCTGGTTGTCAGGGTAAATCATGGAATCGTTCGACCATCACAACATCGACGCTGCGCACCTCGAAACGGCCAACCTCGAACCCACGGACCTCGCGGCCGCCGGCCTCGAGGTCGGCGAAGACGTCGAGCAGAACCCCGAAGTTCGCAGCGCCTCGCGAGACCGCGAGCGCCAGCTCTCGGTACAAATCGAGCAGCGCCTGTCGTCGCTCTACGCCGCCATCGTCGAGTTCGACCTCGCCTTCAGTCACCTCGAGACGCTCGTGAAGGGCCTCGACAGCGGTGAGCTGCGGCTCCGGTCGGTCGTCGACGTGAGCGGCGACTTCGAGGCGTCTTCCTCCGACGGCGCCGACGCCGAAGAGGCGCACCCGGGCAGCCGCCGCATCTCGGCTGCGCTGCGCAAGTTCAGCGTTCGCCGCCGCGCGTGGAAGCGCATGGTCGAGGGCGAGCGCAAGGCCGCGCGCCGCGACGAGCTGATTCACGAGCTGCAAGAGCTGTCGCTGCACCCGCAGCAGCTGCGCGCGATTCACGAGCACGTCGGCGAGAAGGTCAGCGCGCTCACGGCGGCCGAGCGGGCGCTGCGCACGGCGCTCAAGCTCCGCGTGGCGCCCGAGCACGGCTCGGCGAAGGCGTGGCGCTCGGCGACCCGCGGCAAGCGCGTCGCGAAGAGCGAGGGGGTCAAAGAGGCGCTCGACACGTTGAGCCAGCTCGAGCGTGAGGCCGGCGAGCCGCTGGCGGCGTTCAAGCTGCACGGCTTCGCGCTGCGCGAGGCGCACCACCAGCTCGAGGTCTCGAAGAGCGCGATGGTGCAGGCGCACCTCTACCTCGTGCACCGCATGGCGAAGCGCTACGCGGGGCGCGGCATCGACCTCACCGACCTGATGCAAGAGGGTGCCGTCGGCCTGATGCGCGCGGTCGATCGCTTCGACTGGCGGCGTGGCCTGCGGTTCGCGACCTACGCCAACTGGTGGATTCGGGCCTCCTTCACGCGCACGCTGGCCGAGCAGTCGCGCACGATTCGCCTGCCGGTGAACGTGGGCGAGCACCTGCTTCGCATGTGGCAGGTGTCGAGCGCGCTGGCGCAGAAGCTGGGGCGCGAGCCGCAGCTCGAAGAGACGGCCGAGGCGGCGGGCATCACGCCCGAGAAGGCCGAGCGCCTGCTGGCGAGCCAGCGGCCGGTCGTGTCGCTCGACGAGCCGCTCGACGACGAGGGCGAAAACACCATCATGGACAGAATCGCCGACTCGACGGCCGCCGACCCGGCGAAGCCGACCGAGCGCACCGAGCTCGAGCAGCTGCTCGGCAAGGCGCTGGCGCAGCTGCCCGAAAAAGAGCGCCACGTGCTCGAGCGCCGGTTCGGCTTCGGCGACGACGCGCCCGAGACGCTCGAAGAGATCGGCCGGTCGTTCGGCCTGTCACGCGAGCGCGTGCGGCAGATCGAGGCGCGCGCGCTGCAGAAGCTCCGCCGGCTCGGCACTCCGCTCGAGCTGCACGCGTATCTGTCGACCCAAGACGAGGCGCCCGACCTGCTCCACTGACGGGCCTCATCGAGACGGCAGCGACTTCAGCCGCGCCGCGCGCTCGGGCTCGAGAGCGCCCAGCTCGGCGAGCGTGAGCTGACCGCGCACCCACTTGCCCAGCGGCGTGTTCTCGGGCGGCAGCCGCTTGTAGCGGCGCGCCCGCTTGGCGGCCTGCGCGAACTGGCGCTCCCACAACATCGCGCTCTCGTCGAAGGGGAAGTCGAGCGCCCGCAGCTTTCGTTCGAGCTTCGGCGGCAGCGCAGCTTCGCGCCACAGCTCACGCTGCTTCTCGACCCAGACGTTGAGCTCGCGCGACGGGCCGAACGGCGGCACGAGGCAGTGCCCCTTGGCCCGCTTGAAGGCAATGAGGCGTTCGAGACCGACTTCATCGGTCAACACGTCGGGGCGCACTGAAGAAGATGACTCGGAAGTTGGTTTTTCCGGATCTCCCGTGTGATTGATGGGGGTGAGATGCCCGGCAACGAGCCCGACTACCGGCGGTTGTTCGAGGCCACCCCGAGCCTCTACCTGGTGCTCTCGCGTGACTTCGACATCATCGCGGTCAGCGACGCCTACGCCGCCGCCACCAAGGTGAAGCGCGAGCAGGTGGTCGGCAAGAGCCTGTTCGAGGTCTTTCCCGACAACCCCGATGCCCCGAACGAGGGCGCCCGCAACCTGCGCGCGTCGCTCGAGCGGGTGAGGGCGACGCTCAAGCCCGACGCGATGGCGGTGCAGAAGTACGACATTCGCCGGCCTGAGGCCGAGGGCGGCGGCTTCGAGTCGCGCTACTGGAGCCCCCTCAATACCCCGGTGCTCACCGCGACGGGCGAGCTCGACTGCATTCTTCACCGCGCGCTCGACGTGACCGACCTGATGCGGGCCGAGGGCCGCGGGTCAGAGATGGAGACCGAGGTCGCCGAGCGGGGGCGCCAGGTGGCCGAGGCGAGCCGTAAGCTGAAAGAGGCGAACGCCGAGCTCGAGCGGCTGTACGAGCGGTCGAAAGAGATCGACCGGCTGAAGACGCAGTTCTTCGCGAACGTGAGCCACGAGCTGCGCACGCCCCTGGCGCTGATCATCGGCCCGGTGCAGCGGCTCCTGCTCGAGGGGCCCCTCGAGGCCGCGCAGAAGCAGCTGCTCGACGGGGTGCTGCGCAACGCCGAGCTCTTGCTCAAGCACGTCAATGATCTGCTCGACGCCTCGAAGCTCGAGGCCGGCAAGATGCAGGTCGAGTGGGCCGACGTCGACGCCGCTGCCCTCGTGAAGCGCGTCGGCGGCTACTTCGAGACGGTCGCCGCCGAGCGACACCTCAAGCTGGTCATCGACGCCCCGCAGCCCGCCGAGACCCAGCTCGATGCCGACAAGTTCCAGCGCGTGCTCGTGAACCTCGTCGCCAACGCGTTCAAGTTCACCCCGGCGAACGGCACCGTGCGCCTGAGCTGCCGCGCCGAAGGCGAGCGCGCCGTGTTCGAGGTCGCCGACAGCGGGCCCGGCATCGCGCTCGAGCACCGCGAGGTCATCTTCGAGCGGTTTCGCCAGCTCGAGGGCGGGTCGACGCGCCGCTTCGGAGGCACCGGCCTCGGCCTCGCCATCGCGCGCGACTTCGTCTCGCTGCACGGCGGCACGCTCACCGTCTCGACCGCGCCCGAGGGCGGCGCCCTGTTCACCGTCTCGGTGCCGCTGCGCCCGCCCGAAGGGGCCCACGTGCAGCCCGCGGCGCCCGAGGCCGCCCCGCCGGTGCTGTTGGATCTCGAGAAGCCGCTCGCGCCGGCGCTGCACCCGGTGCCGCCGGCCCCCGGCACCACGAAGCCGCTCGTGCTCGTGGTCGAAGACAACGTCGAGCTGAACCGCTTCATCTGCGAGACGCTCGCGGGCGACCTGCAGGTCGAGGCGGCGTACGACGGCACTCAGGGGCTCGCCAAGGCCGTCACGCTGCTGCCCGACGTCATCTTGAGCGACGTGATGATGCCGGGCATGAGCGGCGATCAGCTGGTGCGCGAGCTGCGCGCGGTTCGCGACCTCGACGCGACGCCGGTGATTCTGCTGACCGCGAAGGCCGACGAAGCGCTGCGCGTGAAGCTCTTGCGCACGGGCGCGAACGACTACCTGGCGAAGCCGTTTTCGGTCGAGGAGCTGCGCGCGCGCGTGAAGGGCTTCGTGCAGGCGAAGCGGTCGAACGACGGCCTGAAGCAGCTGACGGCCGAGCTGAAGCGGTCGAACGCCGAGCTCGACGCGTTCAGCTACTCGGTCGCACACGACCTGCGGGCGCCGTTGCGGGCGATCGACGGGTACAGCGCGATTCTCGAAGAAGACTTCGGCGCGAAGCTCGGCGAAGACGGCATCGCGCTGTTGGGCCGCGTGCGTTCGGCGGCCGTACACATGGGCAAGCTCATCGAGGGCCTGCTCGACCTCGCGCGGTTCAGTCGCACCGAGGTGAGGCGACGCCAGGTCGACCTGTCGGCGCTGGCGCGGGCGAGCGTCGAGCGGTTGAGGGCGGCCGACCCGAAGCGGCGCGCGCAGACCACGATCGCGCCCGACCTCGTCGTCGAAGGCGACCCGGCGATGCTCGCGGTGGTCATCGACAACCTCATCGGCAACGCGTGGAAGTTCTCGCGCGATCGCGACGAGTGTCACATCGAGCTCGGCTCGTGGCTGCGCGACGGTGAGCGCGTGTTCTTCGTGAAAGACGACGGCGCGGGCTTCGACATGAAGTACGTGGCGCGGCTGTTCGGCCCGTTTCAGCGGCTGCACACGCAGCGCGAGTTCGAGGGCACCGGCATCGGGCTCGCGACCGTGCAGCGCATCGTGCACCGGCACGGCGGTGAGGTGTGGGCCGAGAGCGAGCCGGGCAAGGGCACGACGCTGTCGTTCACGCTGGCGCCGCGCGCGGCGAAGTAGCTCAGCGCAGCGGCATCGGCCTCTTGCCCGCGCGGCGCTTCTCGGGCGGCGGCACGTTCGGCGGCGGCGGCATCTCGGTCACCGAAGCCGGGCCCACCCGATGTTCGGCCGCGACCGAGCCGGGCCTCAGCGCGCGTGAAGGTCGTGGCTCGCGCTGCTCGATGACGCCGCCGGCGCGCCGCACGAGCTCGACGCTCGGGCCGCGGCCCGAACCGCCGCGCACAAACGGTAGGGCAGTGGCGCCGCGGTAGGCGGCGTACTCGCGGTGCGGGGGCAGACGCGCGCGGGCGAGGTCGGGGCTCGAGAACTGGCCGAGCGGCACGAAACACCAGCGCGGCTGGTAGCCGGGAATGACGGTCGAGACGCCCTGGGGCCCGAGGGGCACCCAGCCGACGAGGCCTCCGCCGACGCGCCACTCGACCCACGCCGGAGCCCACGCGTCACCCGGCACCCAGACCCAGCCGTGCTCGGGGCTGTCGACCCAGCGGCCGTGATGAAACGGTAGCCACCCCCAGGCCCAGTCTGACTGCCAGGCCCAGCCCTCCTGGTCGCTCGTCACCCAGTGGCCTCCGGTGAGGTAGGGGTAGAAGCCTTCGCCGACGACCTTCGCCGACGGGCGCCACACGCGGCCGTACGGCATCATCACGACCCACTCGCCGTGGGGTGCGAGCTCCTCGTAGAAGTCGGTCGCTGCCGGGCGGGTGGCGCGCTCCGAGGCCGTCCAGCACGCCGACGTCGCCGCGAGGAGCGCGGCGATGGTCAGGCGTCTCATGAGGTGAACGTAATGGCGCCGAGGTGGGTGCGCTTCTTGGGCGCTGCGGGTAACGCGTGGCCTGCTATACGCGCGGCCCATGGCGAAAACCCGATACGTCTTGGCGATTGATCAGGGCACCACGGGCACTCACATCAGCATCGTCGACGAGAAGGTGAAGGTCGTCGGCAAGTCGTACCAGGAGTTCAAGCAGCACTTCCCGAAGCCGGGTTGGGTCGAGCACGACCTCGCCGAAATCTGGCGCACCGTCGAAGCGTGCATCGGCAAGGCGCTGAAGGCCGCGAAGCTGAAAGGCAGCGACATCGCCGCCATCGGCATCACGAACCAGCGCGAGACGACCGGAGCGTGGACGAAAGACGGCAAGCCGCTGCACCGCGCCATCGTCTGGCAAGACCGCCGCACCGCCGACCGCTGCGCCGAGCTGAAGGCCCGCGGCGAAGAGCCGCGCGTGCGCGAGAAGACCGGCCTCGTGCTCGACCCGTACTTCTCGGGCACGAAGCTGCAGTGGCTGCTCGAGAACGTGCCGGCGGTGAGAGAGGCGCGCGACGCCAAGAACCTCTTGTTCGGCACCATCGACACGTGGCTCGTCTTCAAGCTGACGGCCGGCGCGTCGCACGTCACCGACGTGTCGAACGCGAGCCGCACGCTGTTGATGGACCTGCACCGCCTCGAGTGGGACGACACGATGACGTCGCTGCTCGCGGTGCCGCCCGACCTCTTGCCGCGCATCGTGTCGAGCGCCGAGGTGTACGGCCAGACGAAGGGCATGAAGTCGCTGCCCGACGGCATCCCCGTGAGCGGCATGGCGGGCGACCAGCAGGCGGCGCTGTTCGGCCAGGCGTGCTTTCAACCCGGCGAGTCGAAGTGCACCTACGGCACCGGCGCATTTCTGCTGATGAACGTCGGCGCGCAGCCGGTCGCGTCGAAGTCGGGGCTCTTGTCGACGGTGGCGTGGAAGCTCGGGGGCCAGACCACCTACGCGCTCGAGGGCAGCGCGTTCATCGCGGGCGCGGCGGTGCAGTGGCTGCGCGACGGCCTGGGGCTCATCAAGAAGGCGGCCGACATCGAGGCGCTCGCGAAGAAGGTGAAAGACTCGGGCGCGGTGGTGTTCGTGCCGGCGCTGGCGGGGCTGGGCGCTCCGCACTGGAAGCCCGAGGCCCGCGGCCTGTTCGCCGGCCTCTCGCGCGACACGACGAAGGCGCACCTCGCGCGCGCGGTGCTCGAGGGCATGGCCCTGCAGATTTACGAGCTCGCCGACGCGATGCGGAAGGACTCAGGGAGAGACATTCCCGCGTTCAAGGTCGACGGCGGCGCGGTCGCGAACAACCTGCTCATGCAGTACCAGGCCGACGTGCTCAACACGCAGGTGGTGCGGCCGAAGAACGCCGAGACCACCTCGCTCGGCGCCGCGTTTCTGGGCGGCCTCGGCGCCGGCATCTGGGAGAGCACCGACGCCATCAAGCAGGCGTGGAAGGCCGACAAGGTCTTCTTCCCCAAGATGAACGACGACGAGCGCGCTGCGCACCTGAAGAAGTGGGCGGGCGCGGTGCAGCGGGCGTGATTCGACCGGCGCTGGGCGTCTGGTCGCGCGCCGACCTGCTCAAGCTCGCCGCGCCGTGACCATTAGTTGCCCTTCAAGGGCCCCCTCACGCGAAACCACCCAGGCGCGCGAACCGGTGCTATCTCGCGGGCTGTGACGACGACCACGGTTCAGCAGACGGCTCCGCTCGGCAGCACGAAGCGCATCGACAACTGGTGGGTGGCTCCGCTGCTCACGGCGGGCGGCCTGATTCTCTTCTTCGGCTACCTCACCCTGCGCGCGTTCAACGCGACGTACGTCTGGGCCGACCCGTACATCAGCCCGACGGTCGCGCCGCCGCTGTTCACCGCGGTCGCCGGCTACCCCGGCTCGGTGCCCGTCGACCACGCGTGGCTCGGCGCCTTCCCCGGCTGGTGGCCGTCGTTCTTGCCGCAGTCGCCGGCGTTCTTCATACCCGCCGCCGCCATCGCGTTTCGCTTCACCTGCTATTACTACCGCGGCGCCTACTACAAGAGCCCGGTGCTCTCGCCGCCGAACTGCACCGTGCGCGGCGCCTCGAAGGGCGGCTCGTACAAGGGTGAGACCGCGCTGCTCATCTTCCAGAACCTGCACCGCTACACGCTCTACGCCGCGCTCTTCCTCCTCGTGTGCCTCTGGTACGAAGGCTTCGCGGCGTTCTTCAAGGGCGGCAAGTTCGGCGTCGGCGTCGGCACGCTGGTGATGTGCATGAACGCGGCGCTGCTGACCGGCTACACGTTCGGCTGCCACTCGTGGCGCCACCTCATCGGCGGCAAGATCGACTGCTTCTCTTGCGACGCCGTCAGCCGCGGCCGCCACAAGATGTGGAAGGGCTCGTCGTGGCTCAACGGCAAACACCAGCTCTTCGCCTGGTGCAGCCTGGTCTGGGTCGCCACCACCGACCTCTACATCTACCTCGTGTCGTCGGGCGCGATTCGCGACCTGAACACGTGGGACTGATTCAGAACCTCCGCGAGCAGTACAAGACCCGGCGTGCGTTTCGCTGGGCCGTCGACCTCTCGGCCGTGCTGCTGTTCATCGCGGTCGTCGGCCTCTGGCAGACCCGCGAGCACGTGCGTGGGGTCGCGCCACCCGCCGTCACGCTGCCCACGCTCGACGGCCGCTCCATCTCGCTCAACGCGCTGGGCGGCAAGCCGACGGTGCTCGCGTTCTGGGCGCCGTGGTGTGGCGTCTGCAAGGCGTCGAGCGACAACCTCTCGCGCGTCGCGAAGCTCGCCGGCGCGCGCGCGCACGTGCTTTCGGTCGCGCTCGAGTACGAGAGCCTCGCCTCGGTGCAGAAGTACGTGAGCGACGGCGCGGTCGACTACCCCGTGCTGCTCGGCGACTCGGCGCTTGGCCAGCAGCTGCACGTCACGAGCTTCCCCACCGTGTACTTCGTGGGCAGCGATGGCCGCATCTCGGGCTCGGCCGTCGGCTACACGACGACCCTCGGCCTCTTGTGGCACCTGCTGTGGAGCTGAAGGTGTGGTGCTTCAGGGTGACGCCGCCACCTCGGCGTCCTCGACGAGCGTGAGCGACGGCAGCACCACCATCACGCGCACGTTCACCCGCGTCACCACCGGCGGCGGCATCGCCGACGTCTGCCACGCTTCGTAGCGGCCGGTGAAGGGCGAGCTCGCCGCTTCGAACGACTGACCCGCGACCTTCAGCACGGGCTCACGCGGGTGAATCGACACGAAGTACTTCGGCGCCCAGTCGCCGCCCTGCCACTCGACGGTGAAGTCGGCCCCCTCTTTGAGCGCTGTCGTCACCCTCGGAGCGAACCGCTGCTGCGGCAGCACCACCTCGGCCTCCCACGCCGGCAGGTCGCCGATCTGCGCCTTCACCGTGTTCGTGCCCGCGCGCCACGGCGAGGTTCCGCTCAGCTGGTCGCCCGGTCCGGCCGGCAAGGGCTGCCCGTTCACGGTGAACACGATGGCCGCGTCTTTGGGCACCATCACGAACGACGGCGAGAAGAGCACGTGGCCGTCTCCGTCGACCGACATCGTGATGCTGGCCACGCGCGTGCGGTCGATCAGCGGCACGCCACACGTGTCACCGCACAGCGCGAGCGGCAGCCGCGCCTCGTGAAAGAGCGGGTACGGCATCAGGTGTTTCGTGCCTGTCGTCGTGCACGACGACCACTCGAGCAGCTGGTTCGCGTAGCGCTGGTGGTGGGGGAAGCGGTCGATCGGCTTGAACGACACGCCGACGAGCTCGTCACCCTGGTACGCGAGCAGCTGACCTGAAGCGCGCTCGCAGCCCATCGACACCGTGCGCGCCGACGCCGGCGGCTCGGGGAAGGTCTCGACGAAGCGCACCGGCGCCTCGCCCGGCCATTGCACCGCGAGCTCGATGCCCGCCGGCAGGTTCATCGAGCGCAGCGTTCTCGGAGCTTCCTGAGTGAAGTAGACGGTCGCGAACGCCGTGGCGCCCGGCTCGTCGGGCACGCCGTACCAACCCGGCGCCCGCATCTCGTCAGCAGAAGGTACGACCGGAGCCCCACACGCGGCGAGGCTCGAGAGCAACAGCAGCAGGCTTCGTGTTCTCACCCCGGGCCGTATGCCGGCCGTGCAGCGAAGGAACAACCCGTCAGAAAGCTCAGCCCAGGCTCTCGCGGTAGTAGTTCTCGGCAGCCTGGCCGCGCCGCGGGTCGATGTACGCCGGGCGCTCGAACCAGCGGCAGAACGCCATGCCGGCGTCGTTCGCCGTCGTGGTCGCGAGCAGCTTTGCCAGCGCGTTGCTCTCGGCGCCGTTCAGCTCGTGCCAGAGAAACTCGAGCTGCCCGCGGAAAGACTCGGGCGAGTAGCCGTTCGCGCGGGTCCACGCCTTCATGTTGTCGCCGCGCCCGTTGTGCCACTGCGCGACGCCGAACGACGTGCCGCCGTCGCCCACCGCCGTCGGGCGGAAGTTCGATTCATACAGCAGGTTGCCCGCGATGCCCGCTGCTTGCTGCCGCGTCAGGCCCTTCGACATGAAGAAGTCGATGGTCTGCTGTGCGTCGCCGGCGACGCCGGGCCGGTTCTCGATGCCGTCGATGGGCGTGGGGCTCGGCGTCGGCGTCGGGCCAGGCGCCGGCGTCGGGCCGGGCTCGAACGTGTCGCCCTGACCCGGGATTTTCAGCGTCGCGCCGGCGTAGATGAGGTTCGGGTTCGCGATGTTGTTCGCCTTCGCGAGTGCATCGACCGTGGTGTTGAAGCGGCGCGAGAGCGCCCAGAGCGTGTCACCCGACTGGATCCGGTAGTCCATGCAGAAGTTCTCGCCCGACCCGCCGCATCGAATTTGAGAGCACCGCGCACCCGTGTTTACGTTCTCACCGCTTTTCCCCAGCAATTCTGCCCGGGTGGGACAATGTGGGCGCGATGACCCTCAGCCGGATCAGCGTGTTGTGCTTCGTGCTCGCCGCCTGCCAGACCGGCCCCCAGCCGAAGAAGGCGAGCGAGGCCCCTCCACGCCCCGAGCTCGGCAAGGCCTACGCCTGCCTGCCCACCTGCTACGCGCCCGAGACCTCGCCGCCCCCCGGCTGTCAGGGCGACGTCACCTGCGAGTCGCGCGGCAGCCTCGGCGCCCTCGCGCTGAACGTCGTCTCGCAGCGCCTCACCGAAGCGACGAAGGCGAGCGCCGCGAAAGACGCGAAGACGTGTGAAGCGGCGTCGCGCAGCATTCTGCTCGGCGTGCGCGGCTACCAGCGCGCGGCCGCGACCTCACGCTCGCGCGGCGACTTCATCACCAAAGACGGCCAGCGGTGGACGGAGGCCGCCGCCACGAACGCGCTCGCTGATCTCGCTGCCGAGGCCGCTTCGTTGATCACGGTGTGCGGCGGCTCCCGCGAGACCACCGCCACCGACGAGCTCGCCTTCTACGTCACCGGCTCCAGCGCGGCCCCCGAGAAGAACGACGCCCCTTCGAGCGAGCGCGGCATCGGCTTCACGCTCGAAGGCTCGAGCCGCGTCTGCCCCGGCACCGAGCCCACCTTCAACGCGCTGCTCGAGCTCGAGGGCGGCGTGAAGCGCCGCGCCAGCCGCGCCGAGGTGCGCTGGTCGGTCGACGTCGGCGCCGTCGACGACGGCATCTACCGCGCGCCCCTCGACGCGGCGAGCCTGCTCGGGCCTTCGCCCACCCTGCGCGCCCAGCACGACAGCGGCCGCGAGGCGTCGATGAAGCTGCAGTTCGACTTTCGCTGCCCGCGCCTCGTCAACGCGAGCGGCCAGTCGGGCGTGCGCGGCGCCGTGGGTGAGCCCGCGACCGAAACGCCGCCGACCAGCCTGAACATCGAGAAGCCGAAGTCGATGAAACACGCGCGCGAGCTGTACGCGAAGCACTTCGGTCAGCCCGGCAAGCCCGGCGGCGCCGGCGGCCCCGCTGGTGAGGTGCACGTCTACGTCGCGGCCGTCACCGGCGCGCAGGCCCCGCTCGCGCTCGTGCGCGTCGTCTCTGAGAACGGCACCGTCGTACACGTCGTCGACCCCGCAGGCCCCGCGCTCGTCGTCGATGCGTCGGGCGGCAAGGGTGGCGCCGGCGGCGACGGCGGCGAAGGCGCACGCGGCCAGTCGGGCGAAGACGCTTCGGTCACCACCCGGCGGTCGTACGGCCACACGGGTGGCTTCGGCGGCCCCGGTGGTGACGGCGCGCGCGGCGGGCAGGGTGGCGCCGGCGGTCGCGTCACCGTGCACTACGACAAGAAGCACCCCGAGCTGCAGACGGTCGTGAAGGTGCTCAACGACGGCGGCGCAGGCGGCGAAGGCGGCGCAGCCGGCCCTGGCGGTGCGGGTGGGCTCGGCGGCTTCGGGAGCATGGGCATCGATGGGTTTCGAAGGCGCAGCGGCCTCGATGGCGATGACGGCACGCGCGGGCCCGCGGGTCACGCCGGGCGTAAGGGCCCCGACGGGCCGCGTGGGCCCAGGCCGAGCTTCATCGCCGAAGACGCCTCGCGCATGTTTGCGGCAGAGGTAGGCAAAGGTGTCGTTCTTCGCTGAGCCGTTTCCGGGCGTCGTGGCACTGTTGAGCCTGTGACGGCCACATCGCCGAAAGTCGAGCTGCGGCTGGTCGAGCGGCCGCCGTCGCATGGCGAGCTGTACGAGCAGTACAGCGCGTACGTCGCGTCGCTCGGCTATCGCCTGCTCGGCCGCGACGGCGACGTCGACGACCTCGTGCAAGACGTCTTTCTCGCGGCGGTCGAGGGCCTGTCGAGCCTGCGTGAAGCCGGCGCGGTGAAGGGCTGGCTCGCCACGCTGACGGTTCGGCTCGCCGGCCGCAAGCTGCGCCGCCGCCGCATCGCGAGCTTCTTCGGCTTCGACGGCACCGAAGACGACATCGCGGCGCCGGGCGCGACGCCCGAAGAACGCGCGCTGCTCGGCCAGGTCTACGAGGCGCTCGACGCGGTCGCGGTCGACGCGCGGCTCGCTTGGGTGCTCAGGCACGTCGAAGGTGAGCCGCTCGATTCGGTGGCGAAGCTGTGCGGCTGCTCGCTCGCGACCGCGAAGCGCCGCATCTCGGCGGCACAAGAAGACATCGAGAGGAGGCTCGCATGAGCCAGAACGATCTCGCCCGGCGCCTCGACGCCGCGCGAAGCCACATGCAGGTCGAGTGGTCGGCCGAGCGCGCCGCCGCCGCTCGGGTTGGCATGCAGCGCAAGAAGCGCCGCCGCACCACCGCTCGCATCGGCGCCGTCGCGGTGGTGCTCGTGGCCGTGGCCGCCGGCGGGTTTTCGGTGTGGTCGAAGCGCGACGTGACGCCGGCTCCGGTGGTGGCGGCGGTGACGACGCCCGAGCCCGAGCTGCTCGTTCAGCCGGTCGAGACCGACGTGGCCGCGAAGGTGAAGGGCGACGAGCTGCAGGCGGGGCGCGTGCGCGTGAAGGTGGCGAAGGCGGCGAAGCGAAGGTTCCGCGCGGGCATCGTCGAGATCGAAGCCTCGGGCGCGCAGTTCTTGATGGAGCGCGCCGACGCCGTCTGGGTGCGCGTCGAAGAGGGTGAGGCCATCGTGCGCTGGCCGGGCGGTGAGGCGCACCTCGTCGCAGGCGGCGAGGGCTGGTACCCGCCGGCCGTCGAGGCCGCCGAGCCCGTCGAGTCTGAGACCGCCGCTGCGCCCGTGCGCACGCGCACGAAGCGCCAAAGCTCGAAGCCGTCGGCGTGGAAGCGGCTCGCCGAGGCCGGCGACTTCTCGGCCGCGTACGACGAGCTGCACAAGAGCCACGCTCCGGTAGGTGACGAGCCCGCCGAGCTGCTGCTGTCGGCCGACGTCGCGCGGCTGTCACATCACCCGGCCGACGCGGTCTCGCCGCTGCAGCAGGTGCTGAAGCGGCATGGCGCAGACCCGCGCGCGCCGCTCGCGGCGTTCACGCTCGGCCGCGTGCTGCTCGACGAGCTCGGTCGCCCTGGTGAAGCCGCCGACGCGTTCGCGAAGGCGCGCTCGATCGCGCCGCAGGGGCCGCTCGCCGACGACGCGCTCGCGCGTGAGGTCGAGGCGCGCTCGCGGGCGGGCGACACCGCGAAGGCGCGCGCGCTCGCCGAAGACTACCTGCGCCGGCTGCCGAACGGGCCGCGCGCCAGGCTGGTGCGGCACCACGGCGGCCTCGAGTGAGATGAGGCAGAATCTGCGCCGGGAGTGATCTCCGTACTCTCAATCGTTCTCGCCTCGAGCCCGGTGCAGGTGCAGCTCGAGGCCTGCCCCGGCCTCGACGCCGCCGAGGTCGAGCGCATCACCGGCATCGAGCTCGGCAGCCAGCCCAAGACGCCCGAGCCCGTGCGCGCCAGGGTGCGCTGCTCGTCGCGTGAGACCGAGGTGCGCGTCGACGACCCCGTCACCAAGAAGTCGCTCGTGCGCGACATCGACCTCGCCGCCCAGGCGCCGAAAGCGAAAGCCCGCACGCTCGCGCTCGCCATCGCCGAGCTCGTCTCTGCCAGCTGGAGCGAGCTCTTGCTCAACCCCGCCCCCAGGGTCGCAGCCGCCGGCCCGCCCACGCCGCCCGAGGTGAAAGAGAGCGTGCGCGAAGCGCTGCCCGCCGAGCCGCCGCGTGGCACGCTGCGCCTCGAAGTGTACGGTGCCGGCCGAGGTCTCTTCGCGACCCCCGCGCTGCAGTGGGGCGGCGGCCTGCGCGTGCTCTGGGCGCCGCGCGAGCGCCTCGGCGGCCTCTTCGACCTCGGCGGCGAGCACGCCGAGACCCGCGACGCGAGCGGGAGGTTGTCGATTGACACGGCGAGCCTCTCGTCGTCGCTCGCGCTGCTGTTCGCGCCGGGCGAGCTCTTGAAGCTGCACGCCGCGCTCGGCGCCCGCTTCGGCGTCGGCCGCGTCGTCGGCACCCCCGTCGACGGTGCGCTCACGCGAGGCGGCACGCTCACCGGCGGCTTCGGCGGCCCGCTGCTCTCGCTCGGCGCCGCGGTGGTCGTCTCGCACTTCGTCTTGTCGCTGGGGCTCGAGGCCGGCTGGGCGCTGCTCAAGCTGCGCGGCACCGTCGATGGCGCCGGCGGGCTCGGGCTCGATGGGCCGTGGGCCGCCGCACAGCTCGGCGTGGGGTGGGCCCGATGAGCTCTTCGTTCACGCTGAGCGGAGGCGCCGCAGGCGCCGCAGTCGAAGCGCGCGCGACGCCGGCTCCGGCCCCCTTCGACTGCGCCGCCCCTGAGCACGTCGAAGGGCGCGCTGCCCCGCTCAGGGCGAGCGTTGCCTGTTCGTTCGCTCTTCTTCTCTTCGCGGCTTGCACGCAAGGCGACGTGCTCAGCACGCGCCAGCTCGACGTCTCAATCACCATCAGCCCGGCCTCTGCCGCCATGGCTCCCGGCACCACGCGCGACTTCACCGCGCGCGTCACCGGCGCGCAGTCTGACGACGTCGGCTGGGCGAGCTCTGCCGGCAGCATCGCAGGCACCGGCACCACCATCACGTTCACCGCGCCGGCCACCGCGGGCCAGGTCACCGTCACGGCCACCAGCGTCGCCGAGCCCGAGAAGAGCGCGACCGCGACCGTCACGGTCTCGGAGTCCGTCACCAACGGCCTCGCGATTCCCCCGGGCCACCCGCGCATCGGGTTCGACGCGCAGCGCCTGGCCGCCGCGCGCGAGCGCTTCACCGCGCAGCCCTTCACCCCGCGCCGCGACGCGTGGGACGAGGTCGCCCTGCGCGCGCTGCTCTCTCGAGACCCGCAGTCGTGCCGCACCGCCATCGACCGCGCGCTCGGCCACGACGTCTCGTCGTTCTCGAGCGACATCGCCAACTGGGAGGCCGAGGCCGCCATTCTCGCGTACGACTGGTGCTTCGACGCGTGGTCGGCGGCCGAGCGCGCCGACTTCATCGCCCGGTGGAACAGCTTCCTGCTCGAAGAGACGATGCAGGCGTGGGGCAACACCGACATGCCGCAGAGCGACGTCTTCTGGCACTACCTGCGCAACGAGCTGCTCTTCGGCGTCGCGACGTTTCACGAGAACCCGATGGCCGACGGCTTCTTGCGCCACGCGCTCGACGTGCGCTTCACGGGCGCGTTCGTGCCCAGCGCCGCGAACGGCGGCCGCGGCGGAGTGCTCCAGCCCGGCAGCAACCGCGGCTGCTTCGTCACCAGCGCCGCCACGCTGCCGTTCGTCACCGCCCAGCTGCACGGCCGCGATCTGTGGGCCGAGACGGCGTTCTTCCGCGACGCGGTCTGGTATCTCGCGTATGCCACGACGCCGGCGCTCACCCGCCTCGACGGCTCGAGCTCACGCTTCTTCGAGGTGTTCCCCTCGAACGAAGACGGCGAGTGGGAGTTCGGCAACTCGGCCGGCCGCTCGGAGTACGGCGACTTCATGACCGCGGCCGAGCGGCGTTACCCCGCCTCGGCGACCGGCCGCATCGCGCGCTCGTGGCTCGACCTCACCGGTGCGCCGCGCTCGCAAGCCGCGCGGTCGACCGAGTCGCCCATCGTCGCCGCGCCGTTCACGGGCCTGCCGCTCGACGCGTTCTTCGCCGGCACGCAGTGGCTCTACGGCCGCTCGGCGTGGGGCGGCGCCGCGACCGTGTTCCAGGCGCAGCTCGGCGTGCTGAGCGGCAACGGCTTCGAGCACGAAGACCTCGGCAACTGGCAGCTGTGGCGCAACGGCGTGTGGCTCTCGCGCGAGAGCGCCGCGTACTACGTGATGTACGTGGGGCAGGGCGGCATGGGCTCGCAGTTCGCGCGGCACGCCATCGGGCACAACGTGCTGCTCGTCAACGGGCGCGGCCTCGCGCACGAAGAGGGGCGCGGCGCGCCGGTGGTGCGCAGGCTCGAGTCGAACCCGCAGTGGGTCTACGCCGACGCCGACCTCACCGGCGGCTATCGCGTGACCGACATGTACAACCCGCAGCGCGACAACCCGGCGGCGCAGCACGTCGAGCGCGAGCTGCTGTTTCTTCGTGGGCTCGAGACGCTCGTGATTCTCGACCGCGTGCAGACGACGGCGCCGAGCACGTTTCTCGCGCACTTCGAGACGGCGCCCGTGCTCGAAGACGCGACGCACGTGTCGGCCGTGAACGCCGACCAGGCGGTGCGGCTCACCACGCTGCTCCCTGCAGGAGCGACCTACCGCGTGGTGAACGAGGGCAGCCTCGGGCAGCACCGGCTCGAGGTCGACACGGCGGCGACGGGCCTCGTCTATTTCCTCCACGTGGTGCAGGCGCGCGACGCGAGCGGCGCGAATCACGCGACCGCGCTCAGCGAGAGCGCGACCCAGCTCACGGTGACGGTCGGCGGCACGACGGTCGTGTTCGAGAAGGGCCTGACCTCGAGTGGCGGCACCGTGAACGGCGTGCCGCTGCGCGCTGACGTGCAGCCGGTGCAGCTCGGCGACAACGGGCCCGTGTGGGGCCTGTGACCTGAGGCGGCCCCGAGGGCGCAGCGCCCGCGAATGTGGCTGCCGAACAGCAGTACCGTTCGCCAGCCCGATGAGCAGCGGAGCCCGACCAGAAAATCAGAACCCGGTGAGCACGAAGAGGCCGGTCTGCCCGTTCACGCGATAGAGAATTTTCGTGCCGTCGCGCGAGACGTCGACGCCGGTCGCGGCGCCCGTGTCGTAGACGACGCGGTGGCCGCCGTCGACGCCGATGATCTCGACGTGGTCGTCGCTCGTCGCCGCCAGGCTCAGGCCGTCGCTGAACCACGCGACGCTCGCGAGGTACGTGTCGGCGAGGCCCAGGTCGGTCGCCGTCGCCCCGCTCGCGAGCGGCGCGATGAAGAAGTGCTCTTTGCCGTCGGCGCCGTCGTCGATGAACGCGAGCCAGGTGCCGTCGGGCGAGATGCGCGCCGCCGTGCCCGCGCGCAGCGTGCCCATGCCGCCGTCGGCCGGCACGAGCTGGCGCACGTTCGCGCTGCCGTTCGTCGTGTACGTGATGAGCGTGCCGTCGCGGCTGACGTCGAGGTCCATCGCGGCGAACGGGGTCGCGAGCCGTGTGATGGCGCCGCCTGCTGCGGGCACGCGGGCGATGCCCTCGTCGTCGGTGAAGTACACGTCGGTGCCGTTCGGGCCCCACGCGGTGCTCGCGAGGTACGTGCCGGCGTCGGCGAGGAAGGTGAGGTTCGCGCCGGCCGAGTCGATGGTGCCGATGAAGTCTTGGCTGCCCATGCCGAGCGTCGAGTAGTGCAGCGCGATCTTGGTGCCGTCGGGTGAAAAGCGACCGACGTCGAACTGAATTCCGTTCGGAGGCGTCAACGAGGTGCGCGTGATCATCGGCCCCGCGTCTTGCACCGGAGTGCCTCCGTTGCCTGAGCAGCCTGCCAACACCACAACGAGCGTCATGAGGGAAGTGCGAGTCATGGCGCCCTCGTACGGCCGAACCGCGCCAAAATTCAATCGTGCGGGTCGGCACCACCCAGGTTGGAAACCGGCGCGTTCCAGGCGAAGGTCGGCGGCCTGATGCCCTCATTGAAGCGGGTGCTCTTCGTCGACGACGAGCCGAACGTGCTGAAAGGGTTGCAGACGATGTTCCGCCCACTTCGCAACACGTGGGAGATGGTCTTCGTCGAAGGCGGCGCCGCGGCGCTCGCCGAGCTGAAGCGCGGCCGCTTCGACGTCGTGGTCTCTGACATGCGCATGCCCAACGTCGACGGCGCCGCGGTGCTCAACCAGGCGGCGCTGCTGTGGCCGACGGCGGGGCGAATTCTGTTCACCGGGTTCGCCGACCCCGACGCGCTCGAGCGGCTGACCGCCTCGTACGTGAAGATCGACAAGCCGTGCCCCTCGGCGGTCTTGCGCGACGCCATCGAAAAGGCGATGCCTGCCGTACCGTGACGCGCTTCGCACTGTTCTGTGTGGTGGTGATGTTGGCCGGCTGTCGTACGACCCGCACCGTCTCGCGCGAGACGGCGTTCGATGACCTCATCGTGCTCACGAGCGGCGAGCGACTGCAGGGGCGCGTGCTCACCGAGAACACCACCGAGGTCTCGATCGCGCAGCGCTGGGGCACGTTCACCTTCGCGCGCGATCAGGTTCAGTCGGTGTCGCGCAAGGCCGTCGCCGCCGACGTCATCGAGCGCAGCGACAGCCACCGTCTGCCGCCGTTTTCCGCCGTGATTCAAGCGCTCAACGCCAGGTGGTCGACGACGGTGCAGCAGGTGCCCGCCACCGTCATCGACGTCGGCGTGCTGCGGCACGTGCCGTACCTTTCGCACCGCGCCGGCAACGTCGAGCTGAACGTCTACGGCGACCCCGAGGCGCCGAGCGGCATCGAGGTCGGCTTGAAGGGGCCGACCGACGCCGACAAGCAGGAGCTGCGCGCCTTCATCGCAGGGCTGCTCCCGCAGCCCAAAGACCAGCAGACCGCCGCCGGGCTCGCGCTCGACGCCGCCCAGGTCGAGGCCGAGGGCCTCTCGTTCGAGGTGACGCCCGACAACGCGCCCGACGCGTTCGGCGCGTGGTGGATCTCGGTGTACGACGTGCCCGCGCTCGACGCCGCGCGCGCCAGCGCCGACGAGCAGCAGCAGATCGTGGCCGAGCAGACCAGCGCCCAGTCGGGCTGGTCGGGCTACCACCCGACGTATCGGCCCTGGCGCCGCGCTCCCGCCCCCCGCGTCTACGTTCGCAGCTACAGCTACAGCCGCCCCCGCCGCATCTACGTGCCCGGCCCGCCGCTGCCACGTCTCGTGCCGCGCCCGCCTCGGTTTCCTTGAGCCGTACGACGGTTGCGTCAGCCGACACCTGAGTTGCGACGGGTGCAACTGAGCGCCTGATTCGCCCCGAGTTCCAGCGGGTTGGGGGTGACGCGTGCGGCCGGAAACCTGCACGGCAGGCAGGCATGCGCACCCAGACCGCTCTCGTTCTCTTCGCTGCTGCCGCGTGTGGCCCGATGGAAGCCGCCGTTGCGGACGAAGCGCTGGGCGAGTCGAGCCTGGGGCTGAGCTTGAGCGCGGCCGACGGCGCGGCGGTGCTGGCGCTGGTGAACTACCCCGGCACGTCGGCGGTCGTGCTCGACGACGATGTCGGTCTCGACACGCGTGCGGCGAAGAACATCATCGCGGCGCGCGACGGCGCCGACGGGCTCGAGCTGACGAACGACGACCGGCTGTTCGCGAGCATCGCGGCGCTCGATGTGGTGCCGTACGTCGGCGACCTGGCGTTCGAGCGGCTGGTGAAGTTCGCGAAGGCGCACCCGGCTCCGGCCGAGGTTCGGGTCGAGAACGTCAGCTTCGCGGGCTGGCAGGCCGAGACGGCAGTGTGGGGGGCGAACCAGGCTCCGGCGGGCACGCTGAACGGGCTGCTCGACAACCGCGCAGCGGCCAACCTCATCGCGGGCCGGCCGTACACGAGCGTGGCGCAGATTGGGGCGGTGGCGCTCATCGGCCCGAGTGCGCTGCAGGCGCTGCGCGGGCAGTCGAGACCGTGGTGGCGGGCGATGCGCAACGCGCCGGTCGAGCCGCAGGTGCCGGCGACGCTGGCGGGCACGTTCGACGGCGTGGCGTTCGACGAGGCGACGGCGACGAAGGCGCTGCGGCTCGCGAACGACTCGGCGCGCGAGGTGATGGTGGCGAACGGTGTGCCGGCGGCTCCGGCGGCGGCGATCGTGGGCAACCGGCCGTACGTGAGCGTGGCGCAGATCGCGGCGGTGGCGGGCGTGGGCACGGCGACGATGTTGGCGCTGCACCGGTGGGCGGCCGGTGGCCCGGCGGCCGACCCGGTGGCCGAGCTGCAGGCGACGCTGGCGCCGCTGACCGAAGGGCTGTGGATGCCGAGCGAGACCGACGCGAGCTTCGCGTTCGTGTCGTCGCGCAACATCGGCGGCGCGGCGATCGACGAGGCGCTGATTCGCGCGACGCTGACGGCACAGCACGACGCGCTGTTGCCCACGGTGATGTGGGTCGACGCAGACCAGGTGCCGCTCGCGTCGAAGACGCAGGTCGAGGTGCGCGACGGCGCCGCGTTCTTCAATCACATCATCGCGGGCGCCGACGAGAACGACCCCGACTCGCTCGCCCGCGCGGCGCGCTTCGCGGCGCTGCGTGACGCGCTCGGCGCGAAGCTCACCGACTTCAAGGTGATTCGTTTCGGCCGCATCAGCATCTCGACGTTCATCGTCGGGCGCACGGCCGATGGCTCGATCGCCGGCCTGCTGACGGGCCAGGTCGAGACCTGAGCCCCGCGCCGCTGGCGCGGCAAGAGACGCTGCTTCGATGACCGCAGGCTCCGGCGCTGCACGCCCGACAGCGGGTGCGAAGCGGCGGTGCTCACGACAGGTAGCTCTTGCCGAACGTGTCGCCCGCCTTGATGGGGCGCCGCCCGGCGAAGCCCGTGTCGAGCTCGTGCCAGTGGGTGATGCGCTCTTCGCCCCAGCGCCAGCAGAGGTAGACGGTGCGACCCTCGAGCAGGGCGCGGAAGTCGACGAGCCCGTCGAGCGCTTTCACTTCGATGCCCGAGTCGACGAGCGGCTGAAGCTCGCCCTGAATCTTCTCGGCGAGGGCGTCGTGCTCGGGGCCCTGGGTGTCGTCGAGCTTCTCGGCGAGGGGGCGCACGGTCTGGAACGTGCGGCGCAGCAGGGGAATGAGCCCGTTCGCTTCTTCGATGCCGAAGTGGCGCATGGGCCCGGCCTTATAGCCGTCTACGAAGCGCGGCTCTCACGTTTCGAGAGCGGCGTCGTTCTCGTGCGTTGGCGTGGCCGGGGGCTTGCCGTGGCTCGAGGCCATGCGCGACTTCACAGAAGTCTCTGAGCTGGCGGCGAAGCAGGGCGGGGTGGTCTCGCGAGCGCAGCTGTTCGAGCGAGGCTACACGCGCCACTCCATTCAGTACGGCACCGACGAAGGGTTGCTCACGCGACACCAGTATCGGGGCGTGTACCGGCTGGCGAGCACGGCGGTCGACGACGACACGCACCCGTGGGCGGCGCTGCTGTGGGCGGGCGACGGAGCGGTGCTGTCGCATCTCACGGCGGGTTGGCTGTGGAAGCTGGAAGGGCTGGGCAAGAAGCGCCCTGACGTGGTGCACGTGTCGGTGCCGAACGCGACGCAGCATGTCGCAAAGAAGACGGTTCGCCTCTGGCGGGTGCGAACGTTGGTGCCGGTGAAAGACTTCGCATTGCTCGGTGGCTTCCCGTGCACGAGTCTCTCTCGAACGCTGATCGACCTGGCGGGGGTACTCGACAAGAAGGCGCTCGAGCACGCGTTCGATTCGGCGATGCGGCGATCGCCGGACAACCTCGAGGCGCTGTTCGATGCGCTTCGACGTTTGACCAACGGTCGCAGTCGCATGGGCGCGTTGATCGAAGTCGCCACTCGACAAGAGCTCGGGCCGACGCACAGCTGGCTCGAAAATGAGACGCGGCAGGCGATGCGCGCAGCGAAAATTCCGACCCCGCTGCCCCAATACGAGGTGCGCGATGAGCAAAAGCGGTTCATCTGCCGCCCCGACTTCGCCTGGCCCGAGGTCTCGGTAGCGCTCTTCTGCGACAGCTGGGAGCATCACGGCTCGCAGCGAAAGCGCTTCGAGCTCGACCCGGTTCAACGCAACAAGCTTCAGGTAGCGGGGTGGCGGCCGGTCGTCGTCACGGACCAACGGCTGCTGACCGACAGAGCCGGGTTCATCGAGGAGCTGCGCGCGATCTTGGGCCGAAGGTGAGTGAAATCGACCCGGCTCTGACCGGCACAACTTCACTCACCGGCACCGCAGCTCGCGGAGCCCAGCTGTGCAGAGCCCTGAGCGTCGCAGCCGACGAGAGACGTCGGCAGGTCGAGTGGCCGACGGTCGCGTCGGTCGGTCGGCGAGTGAAGGGGCGCGACGGGCGCGGGCGATTGCGAGCGCCACGTCGAACAGCCGCTTCCCTGTCGGCCGTCGGTCGCGTGACCCCTCGCCACGTGATGCACAAGCACGTGAGCGCAGAGTCGGCGCGGCGCAGCTCGGAGTTGTCGACGCGCCGCACGGTGACGCCAGGCAGCTCGAGGCGGGCGGCGGTCGAGGCGAGCACGGCGCCGTCAGGGCCCTCGACGACGTTGGCACTGACGTCGTCGTCGACGAGCACGACGGTCTCGCGAGCGAAGACCGAAGGCGGCACCGTCCCACGTGCGAGCAGCACGCGGCCGTGAGCCGCGCTGCACACGCTCTTCAGGTGCAAAGCGCCTTCGACGGCGACCTCGAGCACCTCGTACCCGAGCGGCGAGAACACCTCACGCAGCCGCGCGACCCCGGCGGCGTTCGTACGCGCAGACCGGCCGACGTAGAAGCGGCGGCCGATGCGCAGGCAGTCGCCGCCATCGAGGGTGGCGGGCTCGCTCATGCGCTCGAGGCGGAGGTGCGCACCGAGCGCTTCGCCCACCGCGTCGACCTCACCGCGCCGTGAAGGCGCGCCGGGCCGTGTCAGCAGCGCGACGCCGCCGGCCACCACGGCACAGTCTTCGACGAAGCAGCTGTCGGGGTGCGCCTCGAGCTTCGGCAGCTCGATGAGCGTGAAGCCCATGTGCTTCAGCACGCTGCAGTATGCGAAGTGCTGCTCGCGCCCCTGCGTCGGGTCGAGCGGGCGCGAGAGCGGCTCACGCGTCAGCGCCTTCGAGAAGCTGAACGGCACGGGGCGTACGAGTGCGTGCACGCCGATGCTCTTCCGCTAGATTGGCCGCGATGTCGACCGCTGCGTCAGACGGCACCGTGCTCGCCCTCATGCCGCGCATGATTCTCGGCTGGCTCGGTCAGCACGGGTACGACGCCGAAGCGCTCGCGCGTGAATGCGACCTCGCCGACATGGGGTGGCAAGACCCCGACGAGCGCGTGCCGCGCGCGAAGGTCGACGCGCTGTGGAATGTGGCGGTGCGCGTGACGAATGACGGCGCGTTCGGTCTTCGCATCCACGACGCGCTGCCGCCGCACCACGCCGGAGTGCTCGAGGTCGTCGCGCACTCGGCCGCGACGGTCGAGGTCGGCCTGCGCCACGTGTGCCGCTACTGGGGCCTGCTGAACGACGGCGTCGAGATGCGCACCGAGGCCCGCGGCGGCCGCTGGGTGCTCAGCGTGCGCCCGAAGAACGGCGTGCCCCAGGCGCGGCCGTGGCTCGACCTCACCGCCGTCGGCATGCTCATCACCGGCATGCGCAGCATCGCCACCCCCGAGCGCCCGCTCGAGGTCGTGCTGCCCTACGCGCGCGACGCCTTCTCGCCCGAGGTCGAAGCGCGCCTCGGCACGAAGGTGGCCTACGGCGGTGAGGTGCTCGAGCTGCGCTACCGCCCCGAGGTCGCTGCGATGCCGCTCACCACCGCGAACCCCGCGCTCAACGCCGTGGTCGCCGCCCACGCCGAGGCTGCGCTGTCGCGCCTGTTGCGAGAGCGGTCGCCGGCCGAAGACGACGCGGGTGCGCTCATCGCCGAGGTGCGCGCCGCAGTGCTCGCGCGCCTCGAGGCCGGCGACACCAGCCTGCCCGACGTCGCCGACGCGGTCGGCCTCTCGGCGCGCACGCTGCAACGCCGGCTCTCGGTTGCGGGCACGTCGCTGCGCGAGGTCGTCGACGAGGCCCGCCACGACCAGGCGCTCGAAGAGCTGAAGCGCCGCGACGTCAGCATCACCGAGGTCGCCTTCGTGCTCGGCTTCTCAGAGACGAGCGCGTTCGATCGCGCTTTTCGCCGGTGGGAGGGGCAGTCGCCCGCCGAGTGGCGCGCGGCGCATTCGGTCAACTGACGGTGGCGCGCCGGGTCGCGCGGCCTCACGTCGGCAGGCGCATGTTGACGCCATGAACCCGACCACCAACGTTGCGCAGGCGTTTCAGCAGTACCTCGACGAAAACGGCTTCAACGTCGACGAGTACACGAAGCCGTTCGTCACCATGACCCTCGGGCCGCTGAAGCTCACGATGAAAAATCGGCCCGCGCGCCAGAAGGCGATACCGCTCCATGACCTCCACCACGTCTCGACCGGCTACGGCACCGACCTCGCCGGCGAGGCCGAGATCGGCACCTGGGAGCTCAGGGCCGGCTGCCCGAACGCCTTCCTCGTGCTCATCAACTTCGCCGCGATGGTGCTGGGGCTGTTCATCGCGCCGAGGCGCGTGCTGCGCGCGTGGCGTGACGCGAAGGGCGCCCGCTCGCTCTACACCCAGGAGCTCACCTTCGAGGCGCTCGGCAAGCTCACCGTCGGCGAGCTGCGCGCACACCTCGGCGTGCCCCACGACGGCATCGCCAACCCCGCCGAACGGCGGCTCTTCAAGCACCGGGCGCCGAGTGGGGCGATGTAGGCGAGTGAGCGCGCGAGCGCCCCGGGGCGCGAACAGAAAAGCGTGAGCCGCTTCGGGCCGCCGCGGCACTGATGCAGCCATGAAGCGGCTCCTGGCGGCAGTGCTCCTGACCACAGCATGCACGGGCGTCATCGGAGGGTCGCAGCAGCCGGCAGACCCGAACAACCCGAACCCGACCGACCCCAACCCGATGACGCCGGTCTGTGACGCCGCGTGCCAGGCGGCGGCGCACCCGACGAGCTGCCTCAGCTCGCGCGAGTACTTCGAGCAGTACAGCTGGCCGCAGGTGTTCAGCGCGTGCGTCACATGCCACGTCGCCGGAGGTCAGGCCGACGGCACGCGCTTCATGTTGAAGGCGACGTCGCTGCCGAACCACTACGACCAGAACTTCGCGGCGGTGAACGCTGCGTCGGCGCTCACGAGCAACGGCACGGCGCTGCTGCTCTTGAAGCCGACGATGCAGCTGCCGCACCAGGGCGGCGTGCAGGTGCCGCCCGGCACCGTGAAGTACGCGGTGCTCGAAGAGACGCTGAAGCAGGCGGCGACGCCGGTGACGTGTGGCGGGCCGATGTTGCCGCCGCCGGGCCCGGTGACGATGGGCGTGACGCTGATGAGCCCGTACCAGACGCTGCGCAAGGCGACGATGGTGCTGGCGAGCCGGCCGCCGACGGCTGCCGAGATCGCCGCCGTCGACGCCAACGGGCTGCCCGCCGTCGAGGCGGCGGTGACGGCGCTGATGAACGAGGCCGCGTTCTACGACAAGGTGCGCGAAATTTTTTCCGACGTGCTGCTCACCGACGCGGCGCTCTGGTCGAACCGCGACACCCACGGCGGCGGCCTCTTGTGGGACGACACGTTCGACGCGCCGGCGAACAACTTCGACGGCCTCGCCGACTGGGAGTGGCAGTCGTCGATGCGCGGCGTGAAGACGACCGACGCCCTCGCGCGTGAGCCCGTCGAGTTCTTCGTGCACGCGACGAAGCTCGATCGCCCGCTCACCGAGGTGCTCACCGCCGACTACCGGCTCATGAACGTGCACACCGCGCGCTTCTTCGGCGTGCCGTATGCCGGCGACGCGAACGACCCGAACGACTTTCGCGAGGTGAAGGTCGCCGTCTCGAACGAGCGCCGCGGGCCCGGTGACTACGCGGGCATTCTCACGACGACGGCGTACCTGCAGCGGTACCCGAACACGCCGACGAACTTCAACCGCAAGCGCGCGCGCTTCATCTACAAACACTTTCTCGCGTACGACATCATGAAGGTCGCGTCGCGCATCGACGCGAGCGCCATCGACCTCGCCGCGAACCCGACGCGCAACAACCCCGCGTGCACCGGCTGCCACGCCAAGATCGACCCGTTCGCCGGAGCGATGGCGAGCTGGACCGAGTGTGGCTACTCCGACCACCCGCACTACTTCACGCCCGCCGAGAAGAACGCGGCCTGCGGCGACCGCGGCTGGGTGCCCGAGAGCCGCTCGTTTTTGCCGGGCATCGACGAAGGCAACCTGCGCCCGCTCACCGACGCCGAGCGCCCGCGCGGCGCCTCGGTGCTCGCCGCCGCCATCGTGCAGCGCGACGGCTTCGCCCAGGCGATGGTGCAGCACGTCGCCGCCGGCGTGCTGAGCCGGCCGCTGCTCTCGGCGCCGCAAGACCCCATGCACCCCGCGTACGCGCACCTCGACGCCGCGTTCGAGTACGAGAAGGCCGAGCTCGCGCGCCTCACCACGGCGTTCAAGATGAACGGGCAGCGGCTCAAGCCCCTCGTGCTCGCGGTCGTGCTGTCGCCGCTGTTCCGCGCCGTGTCGGCCGATGCGCCGGGCCGCGCCGAGCTGACGGGGCAGGGCGGCGGGAGCTTGAGCACGCCCGAAGACCTCGACCGCCGCCTCGTCGCCCTGCTCGGCCACCCGTGGATGGAGATTGCCCCCAACGGCACCGCGCACGACGTCGGCCCGCGCTACCTGCGCCGCGCGAACCTCTTCAAGCTCTCGTACGGCGGCACCGACCAGAGCATCGACGGCGTGAAGGTGCGCCAGCGCCTGCCGTCGAGCATCACCGCGCGCGTCGTCGAGCGCATGGCGCTGATGATGTCGTGCATCGCGACGGCGCGTGACTTCGACAAGCCCGTCGCCTCGCGGCTCCTCTTCCCCCATGTGCAGGCGTCGCTCGTGCCGAGCGGCGACGCCACGGCCGCCGATCAGCAGCCCATCTTGCAGAACCTGCAGCACCTGCACGAGCGGCTGCTCGGTGAGCGCCTCGCGCTCGACTCGCCCGAGCTGCTCGCGACGTACACGCTGCTCTCGCAGGCGCGCACCGACTTCGGCACCAGCGGCGCCGGCACGCGGCTCGCGCGGCCGTGCGCGAACGACGTCGACGTCATCACCGGTCAGGCCCTCACCCCCGCCGGCACCGTCAACGACCCGCAGTTCGTCGTGCGCGCCTGGCAGACCGTCATCGCGTACCTGCTGATGGACTACCGCTTCATCACGGAGCAATGAGCCATGTGCCTGACGAGACGTGACCTGATGAAGTCTGCCTTCTCGGCCTCGGTGCTCGCAGCGTTTCGCGGGCGCGAGGCGCTCGCGCAGGGCGGGCAAGAGATGTTGTGGGTGCAGGTGATGGCCACGGGCGGGTGGGACCAGCTGCTCTTCACCGACCCGAAGCGCGGGCTGCGCGACTACGGCACCTACCAGCCGCGCCAGGCGGGCAACATCACGTACGTCGACTTTCCCGAGGTCGCGCCGTTCTTCACGGCGCACGCGAGCCGCATGCTGGTGTTCAACGGCATCGACACGTTCACGAACAACCACGACGTCGGTGTTCGGCACTCGATGAGCGGCAGCATGCTCGAGGGTTTCCCCGTCTTCCCCGCGCAGGTCGCGGCCGCGCTCGGCGCCGACAAGCTGCTGCCGATGTTCACCGCCTACGACTACAACGAAGCCGGCGGGCTCATCGCGTCGAACCCCATCGACTGGCGCTCGGCGCAAGGGTTCGCCGAGCTGAAGGCCGTCGAGCGGCCGCCGAACGTGTACCGCAACGGCCCCGGCACGGTGAGCGACTCGAGCACGCCGTTCTTGCCGGCCTCGCTGCGCACGCGCCTCGAGGCTGCGCACGTCGCGCGCACGCAGCGCCTGAGCGACGCGCAGACGCTGCCGGGGCACCAGAAGGGCACGGCCCAGTACATTCGTGCGCACGCGGCGGCCCGGCGCATGCCCGAGCTCGACCTGAGCCCGATGGTGACGCTGCCGATGGGCGTGAGCTCGGCGTCGCGGCTCGGTCAGAGCATGACGCTCGGCGCGGCCGCCATCGACGGCTTCTCGAAGGGGCTCGTGACGTCGCTGCTCGTGGGCCTCGGCGCGTTCGACACGCACGGCGAGACCGACGCCGACCACCGCGCGCAGCTCGACCTCGTGTTCAAGCTCGCCGACTTTCTGCTCGTGCGCGCCGAGGCCGCGAACGTGCCGATGGGCGTCGTGATGGTGAGCGACTTCGGCCGCACGGTGCCGCGCGAGGGTGCGACCGGCACGGGCCACTGGCCCATCGCCTCGACGCTCGTGGTGCAGAACGCGCGCGCGGCGTCGCAGAACCGGCTGCCCGTGAATCGCGTCGTCGGCGGCACGACCGGCGAGGCGGCGTCGAACAACCCCGACCCGGGCACGGTGCTGCGCGCGCGCAAGGTGAACCCGACGACGCTCGCGTTCGACGACAACGGCATCAAGATTACGCCGGCCCACGTGTACCGCCTGCTGCGGCGCGCCGCGGGCGTCGACGCATCGCCCGTGCTGCGCGACTTTCCCCTCAACATCGAGGGCGCCGACCTGGTGGTGACGTGAGCCTGCCGCTGGTCGCGCTGGTGCTCGCGGCGCCGGTGACGCTCACCGTCAACGACTACGCGGCCGGCGACGGCCCCCCGGGCCTCGTCAGCAACGGCATCCCCTTCAAGCCGGGCGAGCTCACGAACCTGAACGCCCTGCGCGTCTTCGACGGGCCGACCGAGGTCGCCACCGCCACGAAGGTGCTGGCGCGCTGGCCGGGCGATGGCTCGATTCGTGTCGCGCTGGTGCAGTTCAGCGGCACGGCGAAGGGGTACACGTTCGACACCGCGGCGGGCATGCGCACGACCACGCCGGGCACGCTGCAGCCGGTGACGTGGCGCTTCCCCCGGCTCGTCGCGACGCTGCCGGCGGCGTACCTCTCGGGCTCGTACGTGATGTGGGAACAGAAGCCGCTCGGCACGAGCGCGTGGGACCTGCTGCAGACGAGCCGCTTCAACGTCATCAACACCGAGCCGGTCGCGGCGAACGTGTGCGCGCGCACCGACCAGTACTACGACAGCGCGAACTCGAGCTACGGCATCTACGTGCGGTCGGGGCAGCTGCAGCACCTGGTGAACGGGCGCCGCTGGGCGCACCACCACGGGCGGCGGCAGATCTACCTGACCGGCACGAACGTCGGCCACGGCAACTGCCCGGGCGGCTACGTCGACAACACGCGCTACACGTTCGTCGACAGCCTCGTGCGCGACTACTTCTTCTGGGGCGACGAAGAGTCGCTGCGCGTCGCCGGCCTGGTGGTCGACAACTTCTACCTGCCCCACGCGGCGAGCTGGTACTACAAGGCGCCGAACACGCGCGGGTTCTGGACCGAGCGTGAAGCCGCCTTCGCCCAGCTCGGCCTCCTCGCGTACTACGAGGCGACCGGCACGCCGATGTACCTCGACCGCGTGCGCACGCGCGTGCACGAGCTCAAGCGCATGCAGGCCGACAACGGCAACCGCGCCTGGGTGCACAACCTCTACGACCACGACCCGAGCGAGGGCTGCGGGCAGAGCGACTGGGGCACGTCGTCGTTCATGTCGGGCCTCTTGTTCGAGAGCCTGATTCGGTACCACAAGCTCACGTGCGACCCCGCCGCCGCCGAGAGCCTGCGCTGGGCCATCGACGACCTGCGCGCGCGCAACGTGGCGACCGGTGACTACGCGGGGCGCTCGCTCATCTATCTCAGCTGCCCGCAGACCAACGGCGACTACGTCGACGGCATGCCCGACCTCGACAACCTGGTCTCGCAGGGCTGGGCGTACGCGTACCGCATCGGCGGCTTCACCCGCACCGCCGACCGCGACTTCGCGCTCGCGCTGATGAACACCGCCGTCGACGACGGCTACGTCGGCGCGCCCAAGCAGTACAACCAGGCGTTTCGCTCGAGCGGCCACACCGTGGCGTACCTCGACCCGACGATCGCCCCCGCGATTGTGTGCGGCACGTTCGACGGCGGCACGGGCGGCACCGGTGGCGGCAGCGGCGGCACCGCGGGCGGCACGGCCGGAAGCGGAGGCACCGCGGGAGGAACCGGCAGCTCGGCGGGTGGAAGCGGTGTCTCTGCGGGCGGCACTGGCGGCACGGCGGGGGGAATCAGCGTCACCGCCGGCGGAACCGGTGGCACCGCGGGCGGTGGTGAGCCCGCGATGACCGACCCTGCGCAGGGGTGCGGCTGCAGCGCGGCGTTCGCGCCGGGGTTGATGGCCGCTGCGCTGCTGCTCGCGCTGCGGCGCGAGCGACGAAGAAGTCGACGTGGCAGGGTTTACTGCTCACCGCGCGACGAAAAAACCTGACGCGTGGCCAAACCGGGCTGCGGCCACGAGCCGAGAGTCGATTTTCAACGAACTCTCGTTTCCCTGTTCGCCGTCGCCGCGACAGGCGAGCGGCGGTCACACGGCCCCGAGGCGCACCGGCGCCTTTGTCTTCGACGACGCCGACGACCCTCACCCGGTCGTGCACGTCATCGCGGCCGGCGGCCTGGTCGGGCACGCTGGGGCTCAGCTTCGAGCTGCCCATTTCAGGGTGGATCGAATTCGCCTCCACCGGCCACGAAGGAACATGAACCGACGAATCGCGGTGTTGGCGCTGCTCGCAGGCTGTGGCATCGAGACGACCGGTGGTGACGAGGGCCGCGGCAAGGTCGCCCGTGCGGCCATCACGGTCGAAGCGAACGAGGTCTCGTGCAGCTCGCCTGCGGCGACGGCGTTCGGCGCCACCGGAGTGTGCCTCTGCGAAGACGTCAGCCTCGTCGGCTCGGGCCTCACGGTGATGTCGAGCGAGAAGCTGGCCGTCGACGTCGGCGTGAACGGCGAGAGCAGCGTGGTGGGCGACTGGCAGATTTCGGGCACGCTCGACACGTGGGGCAACGTGAGCGGCGTCGGCCAGCTCGAGGTGGGCAATGACCTCGTCGTCGGCGGCGACCTGAGCACCGTCGGCAACCTGAAGGTCGGCGGTGCCGTTCGCGCGAAGGGCAAGGTGACGGCCGTCGGCTCGAGCGGCGCCGACCGGGCGCCGTACCTGCGCGAGACGCCTCCGTGTGGGTGCGACCCGGCGCAGCTGCTCGACGTGAAGGCCGCGGTCGAGGCCGTTCGCGACCAGAACGACAACGCGAGCATCGGCCTTCAGTCGCGCGTGAAGTCGGTCGGCGAGCTCGAGCTCGAGCTGAGCGGCGGCCGGTACTTCATCGACGGGCTCACCAGCGTGGGTGGCCTGAAGCTGCACGTCACGAAGCCATCGGCGCTGTACATCGCGGGCGACCTGAAGACGGTCGGCACCGACACGTTCGACGTCGACGAGAACGCGAGCCTCGACCTCTACGTCGCGGGCAGCATCGAGAACGTCGGCGCGTGGAGCGTCGGCGAGGGCACGCTCGCCGGCGTCGTGCGCCTGTTCATCGGCGGCGACGGCTCGAGCATCGACGTGGTGGGCGAAAAAGACTTCGTCGGCGCCATCTACGCGCCCACGTCAGACCTGAAGCTCGTCGGCGACATGAACCTTCGTGGCGCCCTGTTCGCGAAGAGCCTCTCGGGCACCGGCCACCTGCTGCTCGACCACGCGAAGAACGCCGCACCGGCAGCTGGTACGTGCCGCTGACGGTGACGCGGCACTGCGGCGACCGCGTCAGGGGTCGATGAAGTCGGGGCCGAGTTGAAGTGCGGTGAAGCCCGCATCGCGACCGACAGAGCCCTGGGTGTTCTGCCCCCAACACTTCACCGCGCCGTTGGGCGCAATCCCACAAACGGAGTCGATGCCGACGGCGAGAGAGGTCAATGGCCCAGGGCCACCGTTCATCCGCCGCGCCGACTCGTGCTCGAAGGGAGCGGTCGTCCAGCACAGCGACCCTCCGTCGATGAACGTGAGGCAGTGCGCCTCGAACGACGCCGCGATGGTCGCCGCGCCCGCCGAGCCCTGTACGAGCTCGGGCACACCGACGGTGTTGACGGGGAAGCCGGCGTCGGCAGCTCCGACGCACCACACGTCGTTGGCTCTCAGCACACACGAGCTCTTCGACGCGGCGGCGACCTGGCGCGCGGCGCCCAGCTGGGGATAGGGAGACGGCGGCACCGGGTTGCCTCCGTCTGCGCGCGCTTGACGGAAGACGTTGTCTCCCCAACAGGTGACGCCCGCATCGCTCAGCGTGACGCAGTTGTGGTGCACCCCGCTCGAGAGCTGCTGCACTCCGGCAGCGACAGCGACCCGGAAGTCGGAAGTCGCGCTCGCCGGCAGCACGACGTTGCCGTTCAGGTTGTAGCCGAAACAACCGGCGGAACCCGAGGGCGTGATGATGCACATGTGGTCGTTGCCGCCCTCCACGACCTCGGCGGAGTTGGGCGGCATGCGCCGGCTCGGCGTCGCTCCGGCATCGCCGCCCTGACCGCTGCTGTTGCTGCCCCAGCACCAGAGGCTGCGATCGTTCAGCACCGCACACGAAGTGGTCGCCCCCACGGCGACGGAGATGACCGGAAGGTTCAGCGGTACCGACGCCTGTACCGGCTCAGCGGGCGAGACGACCCCGCGGCCGAGCTGACCCTGCTCGTTCAAACCCCAGCAGACGACCTCATCGGTCGAGCTCAGGGCGCAGTAGTGCTCCCAGTGACCCGTAAGCGCCCGCGCGGGGCAGCAGTTCTCTCTGCAGCGGAGGAACCCGAGTGGGCACGCGACGCAGGCCGTGCCCGCGTCGTTGAAGCGCGTACCGGCGTCGCAGAAGGTGGGCGCGCCGCCCGCAGTGCCGCCCGCAGTGCCGCCACCGCCCGAGCCGCCGGCGGCGCCTCCCGCAGTTCCCCCTGAGG